>NZ_JAVMIP010000001.1:0-300000 GCF_031729055.1 Pseudocalidococcus azoricus BACA0444
TTATTTTACCCACTGTTGCTACTGTGCCAACTAGTCATGAAAAATGCTGTATCTAGAGTAAACAAGCCCAATTTCCAAACCATGAGTCACAAAGAGTTATGCAATTGGTTTCTGCCCCATCGAAATGATCAAGATGCTTTTTATGCCTATGTAGATAGACTGCACAAGGAAGGAAATTGGATTGAGATGCGGCCAGTTGAATCCATTCAGGACTTGGAAAACCATCTTAGATTTATGGGGCGATTTCAACATCATGCAAAGTCGTAGTCCTACCCATTTATAGTGAGGATTGGCTAGCTTTGTTTGCGGGCGTGTCTCGCGTTATCGTTTATGTCATCTCTGCTCACTCCTGCCCCTGATGCGCTTACCAGGCCCACTGCCCAAGAACTAGAACGGGTTGCGGACGTTTTAACTCAAGCCTTGGCCGGAAACCCCCTGACACCCCAGGCCGGAGAGTTTTTAATCGGGTTTGCAACCTCTGCTCCTGAAGATTTTGCTCAACTATCCCCAGGCCTGGTGCACATTCAAGAGGCCGCAGATCAACTCCGGCAAAAGCTGGTGGGCAACACTGTTACTTATGTGATTAACCGGAATATCAACTTCACCAATATCTGTGAGCAACACTGTGGATTCTGTGCCTTTCGCCGCGATGCGGATACACCTGGAGCCTACTGGTTAGATTTAGAGGAAATTTTACGCAAAGCGGGGGAAGCTGTTACTTTGGGAGCGACGGAAATTTGTCTCCAGGGCGGTTTGAATCCCCAAGCCCAGGCCAACGGTTCAACCCTGGACTACTACGCCACCATCATTCGCGAGTTGAAGTCCGCCTTTCCCAATCTCCACTTACACGCCTTTTCCCCCCAAGAAATTGAGTTTATTGCCCGTCAAGATGACCGGAGTTTTGAGGCTGTTCTCACCCATCTCCAGGCCGAGGGTTTGGATTCCTTACCCGGAACGGCGGCGGAAGTCTTGGTGGATCGGGTTCGGCAGATCATTTGTCCCGAAAAACTCAATACCCAAACCTGGCTGGAGATTATCACCACGGCCCACCGCCTCGGCTTATCCACGACTAGCACCCTGCTGTGCGGCCACATCGAAACCCCGGCCGAGCAAATTCAACATCTGTCCCATCTGCGCCAACTCCAACAAACCGCCCTCGCAAACCACTACCCTGGGCGAATTACGGAATTTATTTTGCTGCCCTATGTAGGAGAACAGGCCCCGCCCGCCTTACGGAAACGAGTCGGCCGCTCTCAACCCGATCTACTACAGACCCTGGTTTTAACAGCCGTGGCTCGCTTGTATTTAGGAGAATGGATTCCCAATCATCAACCCAGTTGGGTCAAACTTGGCCTGGAGGGGGCAAAAACGGCCTTGGCCTGGGGCTGTAATGATCTCGGTGGCACCCTGATGGAAGAACACATTACGACCATGGCGGGGGCCAAAGGCGGCACAGGCTTAACTCCCCAGGAACTTCAAGTGGCCATTACCAGTCTTGGGCGGCCGGCCCAACAACGCACCACCCTCTATCACCCCCTAGGAGACCCGATTCATGGCTCGCTTGGCTAAGAAAAATCCCCGCTCCCTGGCTTGGATAGCAGGTGGCATGGTCTTGGTGGGAGTAGCCGGAGCCGGAATCTGGTGGTGGCAAACCCAGGCCAAGTTGGGCCAATTACCGGATGGTGTGACTCTCATTCCCGAATCAGCCCTCTACACAGTCACGGTGACTACGGAAGCTCCCCCTTGGCAATTGATACAGGCAGCGGGTTTATTTCAATCCCAGGCCTGGTTACGGGGGCCGTGGGGGCCAGTCTCACCGGAGGGGATCAAAATTGGCGACTTGGATTTCACCAGGGATATTCTGCCTTGGTTGGGGGCCCAGGCCACGTTTACCGGTTTACCCATCACCCCCACCACGGCCCTCCAGTCCAGTGATTCACCTGTGGTCTGGATTTTACCAATTCCCGATCAAGCCAAAATTGAGCCGTTCTTAAATACCCTCCAGCAACAAACTAGCCGTGAGTACAAAGGTATTCCGATTTATAACGTTCCTGGGCCGGTGGGAGAGGTAGCGGGTCAAGGAATTACCCTGATTACCCAAGGGCAAAAACAATACCTGGCCTGGAGCAACATTAACGCCGCCCTAGAACAGATCATTGATACCGCCCAAGGCCAACCAGCCCTCGCCCAAGTCTCCCGTTACCAAGATACAGTGATTGCCACTGGCGGCGGACGACCCCAGGCCCAGTTTTATCTCAATATCCCCGCCTACACAGCCCAAAACAGCCCCTCGCCGGCCCCCGCGGAGTCTGAATTAGCTGGACTGACAGCGGCCTTGCGGATTCAGGATAACCAATTGCGAATCAAGGCCATGACGTGGCTGCCGGAAACCAGTGACCGCTCCCTTGTTGCCGAAACCAATGTTAGTCAAATTCCCCAAAAACTGCCTGGGAATACCCTCGCAACCTTCACAACCAGTAACTTCCAGGCCAGTTGGCAGAATGCCCCCCTAGACTGGCAAAACAGTATCAGTCAAGGCTTCCAGCAACTCTCGGGTCTGAATCTGGAGCAAGATGTTTTACCTTGGCTGAAGGGGGAGTTTGCCCTCGCGATTGTCCCTGTCCCCAATGCCCGCTTAAATGTGGTTGGCCTGGTGGTGATGGCCCAAACCAAAGACCGGCCTAAAGCGGTGGCTACCCTAGAAAAGCTGGATCAAACCGCCCAACAGCGGGCCTGGCAAGTCACAAAAGATACGGAGAAACAAACCACTACTTGGACTATGCCCCCCGGAATTCCCCTCGGTCAACATGGCTGGTTGGATCAGGACACCCTCTTTATTGCCCTCGGCCCGAACCTCGCCCAGACTCTTTTTCCCCCCCCTAATCCCCCCCTCGGCCAAGCCCCTCTCTTTCGATCCACCCTACCTAATCCTGGCAGTAGTCAATTATTTGTGGACTTTAATCGGACATTTTCCTTAACCCAAAACAGTCCCATTCTCCCCCAACTCGCTCCCCCCTTCCAACAAGCCCTCCAACCCTTTCAAGGCCTGGGAATTGCTGGCCGAGTCCGCAATAGCTGGAGTCAAGAGTATGAGATTCGCCTCAACTTGAACAATCCCTAAGCGGTTTGACGGGCATGGCAGAGTCCGCACATTTTCCACTGATCCAGTTCTGGACGGGGGGTGGGACATTGACACTGGGGACACAAGGGAAGGCGGGCCGTAAATTTCTGGACAGCGGTTGACCATTGGCTAAAGGCGGCCTGGGCTGAGGGGGGAACAGGCTTGTGGAGGCGGGGTTGACTCCGAACTATTGGCGATTCGGAGCGGTTAGTCAACTTTTGCAGCGGCTGTTTAATGGGCCAATCCCGGCTGGAAAAGTGAATATCTTGGAGGGGAACAGGGAGCCGTTGATTCAGTTTGGCCAAAATCCGCAGCCGTTCAAAGCTCAAGGTCTGGGCCCAAACGCCATTGGCCACCGCAACTTGGAGACGATGGGGCGGCAGAATGGTTACGGGCTGGGCCTGGCGGGCCACAACCTCTCCGACAATTTCATTCCAGGCCTGGAGGATAAACCAAAACCGTTGCGGCTCAGACCAGGCCGGATCCTCCTGGAGACGGACTAAAACCCGATCAATGGGGGCAAGGGGCATACAAGCAGAGCAGGTTCTGGGCGAAAGAAGTCAGGATTGTTAGTTTAGCTTATTCAGTCGGTGGCTCACTCGACTCAGATTTTGGGGCAGATAACACTTCCCAGGCCTTAGCAAGGCGGGCTTCAATATCTTTGACCTGTTCCTTTCCTTGCTCTGTAACATGGCTGGCATTGGCCTGGAGATCACTGATTACTTTCTCCAAACTCGCAACCGTTTGCTTGAGAGTCTCTTGGACAGAATTGGGGAGCGTCGCAATTTGTTCTTTGGCTAAATCCTGGATAGCGGCCAGTAACTCTTGGGCGGCTTGGGAGACCCGACTTATAGTAGAGATTTCCGACGTTGTTTCAGACATAGAACGAATTCCCCTAAAAAGGCTAATGGCCGACAGTATATCGCGCGTATCTCAGTCTGTGTATGGCGATGATGCCATTTCTGTAGCTAATAAGGAAAAATTTATTGGAGTTACTCAGTCAACAGTCCCATCATCCCAGAGGGATAGAGAAATTTCCGGGTAACTCTGAACAGACTGCAACAAAATTTCTGGCTCAAATCCTGTATCTGTGGGGTCGGCTGGAACTTGTCGGTGGCAGCGATAGGCAAATTCACAGCTTGGACAGCGACCTTGGAGGGGATCAACTTGGGGTAAGGGGTTTCCCTGGTCATAGGCCAATAACCAAGCTTCCAGGCGTTGGACGAACTGCTCCAATCTCTGCTGGGTTTGTCGATGGAGAGCTTGGCTATAGCGAAAGCTCAAACTATGTTGGCCATCATCCCCAAGGGCAAACCAGTAGGTCATAACAATTGACTCGGGTGGATAATCTGTGGTGGCAGCTAATAAATAGGGATACAGCCGCGTTTGCCAGTGGTGCTGCAAATATTGGGGGGTTTGGGGGCGTTGATAGGTTTTCCAATCTAAAATCTGGGCCTGGCTTTTGCCCCAAATGACTAAATCATAGATACCCACCAGAGTGACAGGCCCCAATATGACTTGCCGCCGATGTTCACTATCCCGTTGCCCTAAAATCATGGGCGGGGGTGCTGCTTGGAAGGCTTCATACCATGACGGCAGTGGCTCATTTCCCTGCAAGAGTGGGGTAATGTCTAAACCCAGTTCCCGTTGTTGGAGTAGCCGATGGAACCAAGTCCCCAAGTCTTGCGGTAAATCTACCCCTAAGTTGGCCGTGGCTTTGGCCTGAAAATTTGGCAACCCCAACTGATCTAAATAGAGATATTGGAACTTGCGGGGACAATGGGCCAGGGCTTGGAGCGAGCTTTGGGTCAAGGATAGGCCGGGTGTCTCAACAAGAGGATCGGTGGTCAAGGGTTCATCCAATAGAGGCATAGGTCAGGCAACAACCTCAAGATAGGACTATTTTTTTGCTTGAGCAATGATATTGCCGATAAAGTTCACTGTAGAGCGTTACACAGACTGTTCTGAGAGAGTAGAAATGTCAAAAAGACTGCTCATAAAGCATTTTCTGACCTGCCCCCATCTCACCCTAAATGAGTAACGCTATAGTCGTCAAGCAGTGGGAGGGGCTTGACCAGATGTGCAAAATTGGCCAGCCACTTCTCAAAAGCTAACAAATCGGCGTTCCCGATTAAAGGCTGAATTAGCAAACTCAGGACATGGCAGTTGGGACGTGGATATCCGGGGTGCCGAGAGCTAAGGGCTTATGTGGGCAGGATGTTACTGGATTCAGGAGTTCCCTGTCCAAGGCCAAATTCTTGGGAGTTAGCCAAACTGGTCAGGGCGGAATTGGGGGCAAGAGTCGCAGAGGCGAGGGGATTTTGGCTGGCTTTCCAGGCCTGGGCAATGGCGGTTAACTTTTCGGCAAAGTGTGTTGTCAGGTCGTTTGGGGCCTGGGGTTGGAATTGATCAATATTTTGGGGTTTTCGTTCAGGGCTAGGAGTGATATCTGGGCTATTTTGATTAAGCTTGCCCCAGGCCAGCATTGTTATGGGTTCTGCCATGTCTAAGTCTGGGGTCGTCAAGTCTCGGGGCAAATTCCGACAGATCATTGCTTCAAACTCACTATTAAAGTGGGTCTGGGCTTCCCCACGCCGTAACCAAAAGGCCAGGAGTTGCTCAACGGAAATCGCCTTATAGCGGCCCTGGTACAAAGCCTCAATAATTGCCAACCGAATCCAGCGGGGCGGATACACCCGTAACCATTGATCAAAGAGTTTTTGACTTCTATCCCCAGCCAAGTCAAATCCATACTGAAGCAGGAGCCGTTCTGCCGCCTTGGTGACTGCATTGTGTCCAGAGTTGACCATAACTACATAACGGAGATAAAGAGCAGGGGGAAATTTTGCATTCCAGTCAAGCGTGCCCTAATTATTGCCCTAAGTCTTAAAAATAGCTAGTGGTGAATCACTTTTGGGGAGATGGAATGAGACAGACTGGTTTTGACTGAAGCAAATCTGAGGGAGACTCTAGAAAAGCATTTTCTCATGTCCCTATGTCTGGCCTTCAGTGCGTTTATGTATGGTTACCCCGTAGCTTGCTCATAGCGTTCTCCGATTTTGTCCCAATTCACCACATTCCACCAGGCCTGGAGATATTGATCCCGGCGATTCCGATAGGACAAATAGTAGGCGTGCTCCCAAACATCATTGCCCAACAACGGGGTGATGCCTTGACTGAGGGGACTATCCTGATTGGGGGTTGTGAACACCTGTAGTGTGCCATCTTGGCCCAACCCTAGCCAAACCCAACCACTGCCAAATTGCTTTAGACCTGCGCTATTGAACTGGGCCTGGAAATCCCCAAAGCTACCAAAACGGGCTTGAATCGCCGTAGCTAAGTTGCCAGTTGGTTCTCCTCCCGCCGCCGGCCCCATACTCTCCCAAAACAAACTGTGATTGGCATGACCGCCGCCATTATTTCTGACCGTTTGCCGAATGTCATTGGGAAGCTGGTCTAGTTTTTCCAGGAGTTCTTCAATCCGCAAGCCAGACCACTGGGGATATTTTTGGAGGGCAGCATTGAGGTTGTTGACGTAGGCCGCGTGGTGCTTGTCATGGTGAAATTGCATGGTTTCAGCATCAATGTAAGGCTCAAGGGCATTGTAGGCATAGGGTAAAGGCGGCAGGACATAAACACCAGTCGGAGATGAGGCAGCCAGAGTTTTAGAGGGAAATAGGGCCCAACTGAACAAGGCCGTACCGCACCACACCAAGGCCTGGCGGCGACTACAGGGTTTGTCTGTCATGGCGAAACCTCCTTCGGATGAGCTAGAGACTGATCACTGAGTTTGTGTCGGAGGCTACTAAACTCACCCAACTGGGGGATGCAACCACCCGAAACACTCAGCCATACTAAAACTATCAACAAAACGTTCATCTTCTCTCTAATCAAGAAGACGGAAGTAGGGTCAAACCCGAAGGAACGCGCCCTCAGTTCTTCACACTTTATTGAGAGGCGACACCATGAAACTTACCTACCGCGGTCAAAACTACGAAGCCAACACCGATCATCCTGATACTGTTGTGACTGATTTAACCGTGAAATATCGGGGTGTGGAATACAAGCTGCGGGATATTTTGCCAGCAAAAGTCTGGACATTATTCTAGGAGCTATTTTTCCAAGACCGATATATTTCGCTCATTTCTTTAACCGATTGACCAAGAAGCACAAGGTTTACAAACATCATTAACTTAAATATGGGCAATACTTTCGTGATGAGGGTATTGCTTTTTTTGGCTGGGTATCCAGCTAACTTGTTGATTACCTTGCGCAAAGGGTTCCCAAACCATCGAAATCTTCAAAGCGTGCCCTGGCTTACCGGAGTCAGCCTTCTCAATGGGTCAGGCCATCTCAGATTCCCATGAGTTCCTCAGAATTTGTCTTGTGGTTGGGACTTAGGCAATGGGGATTGATGTTTGTCGGAACCAGGTTCCCAGAGGTGTAAGTCCGGCCTGATCGGTGAGATTATAGTTCAGGGGCGTAATGCTAATCAGATTTTGCTGCAAGGCCTGAACATCGGTCAAAAAATCACCATCGGCCTGGGAAATATCTTCCATGACTTCACCCGCCAGCCAGTAATAGGTTTTACCCCGCGGATCAATCCGTTTTTGAAACTGATCATGGTAGCGGCGCAGGCCCTGACGGGTAATCACGGCACCGGCAATGTCTGCTTCAGGCAAGGGGGGGACATTGACATTTAAGAGGGTGGCCTGGGGGAGGGGATTTTTGCCTAGGGCCTTCAGCAAATCGCTGGCAAATTGGGCGGCTGGTTCAAAGTCCCGCACGGTAAAACTAGCTAAACTCATGGCAATGCTGGGAATCCCTTCAATCACCCCCTCCATGGCCGCCGAGACCGTACCGGAATAGAGAATATCTGTGCCTAAGTTAGCCCCTTGATTAATCCCAGAGACCACATAATCAGGCCAAGGATCAATTAAAGCCCCCAATGCTAACTTGACACAGTCGGAAGGGGTTCCTGAACAGGCCCAGGCCCGGATTCCGGGTGCAAATAAATGGGTTACTTCCTCGGCCCGAATTGGATCAAAAACCGTTAATCCATGGCCTGTGGCCGACCGCTCCCGATCTGGACAGACGACCGTTACCCCATGACCGGCCTGGGCAAGGGTATTGGCCAACGTCCGCACCCCCGGCGCAAAAATGCCATCATCATTACTGATTAACAGACGCATACCAGCCGGCCCCTTTGTTGTTTGACGGTTCCCTTTCTGCCCAAATTGTTTCACATTCCGTTACATTCCGGCTGGATCACCGGCCAGACCCCTGGAAAAAATCAGCTTAAAACTCTACTCCCTATTCCCTATTCCCTCTAACTTCATCAACGCTGGAATTAAAAAATCTCCTAAGCTCCGGGCATCTACTCCCAACACCGAGCGATGTTTAGCCGCCAATCTCCCGGCCTGGGCGTGCCATCCCATTGCCGTTAAGGTGGCTTCCACGGGTGGAATTTGCCCCAACAGCCCCCCGATTAACCCCGTCAATACATCCCCACTGCCCCCCCGAGCTAATCCAGGCGTACTTTCTCCGTTAATCCAGGCCCGGCCATCGGGTGTCGCAACCACTGTTCTAGCCCCTTTTAAAAGCACAATGGCTCCGGTTTGCCTGGCGGCCTGGGGGGTAATGATCGGGCGGTTGAGAGCAGTTGCATCTTGGCCTGGGGGATGCGTTATGTTTGCGGATAGAGTCTCAACGTTAGGATTAGCTGGCATCAGCCCAGGGAACAGTCGTCGAAATTCACCGGGGTGGGGAGTCAAAATTGTCGGGGCTTTGCGGGTTGATAGACTTGAAACTGGATTGAATTGCGCCAGGATATTTAACCCATCGGCATCCAAAATCAGGGGACGATCACTGCTGAGAACTTGCCTAACAACGGCTTCTGCAAACAGCGTTAATCCCGGCCCACAGGCAATAGCATCAAAGGCACTCAAGTCCATTTCTGGGGGGAATCCGGCAATTGCCCCTTCTGGAGTTTCTGGACAGGGAATCACAATCGCATCAGGGGCCTGGTGTAACACTAACTCCTGCCACCGCGCTGGAACCGCTACCGACAACATCCCAATTCCTGTAGATTTTGCCGCAAGAGTCGCTAAAACAATACTGCCACCATAGGTTTTAGAGCCACCAACGAGGAGCAAATGCCCCTGTTGATATTTATGGGTAGCGGGGGGACGTTCTAAGGGAAGATGACTGGCGATGGCCTGGGGGGTTAGGCGTTGGAGTTTCGGCACTTGTCCGAGGACTGATTCAATGGCCACAATGGGTAAGCCAAAATCTAGGAGTTCCAACTCCCCAGTCCAGGCCAAGGCATGATCCTGCATCAAGCCCACCTTCCACAGCCCCAAACAAAGGGTATGACTGGCCCGAATAGCCCCGCCCAAAACCTCCCCCGAATCCGTATGCAGGCCACTGGGCAGATCAATACTCACCACAGGGCGATTCCAGATGTTCACCGCTTGGACAGTGCTGAGGGCTATATCGGTGAGGGGCCGATCCAAACCAAGGCCAAATAAACCATCAATGAGCCAATCCGAGTCCTGTAACTCCTGAATATGATTTGCAAAGGGAATCCCCAAACTAGTGGCAAAATAGGCATGATCTCCCGTCAGTTCTTTACGGCGCGTAAAGGGATGAAAGACTCGCACCTGATACCCCTGCTGTTGTAATTCGCGCGCGACCACTAGGGCATCGCCACCGTTATGGCCTGGGCCGACTAATACCCCAACTCGAGGGAACAACTGCTGGGGAAATAACCCTTGCATCCGTTGACTCAGGCGCAGGCCAACTTTTTCCATCAACGCCGCCACAGGCATCCCACAGCCAAAAAGCCAAGCCTCAATCTGCTGCATCTGACTGGCGGTGGCAACATAGGCGAGAATTTCCGACCGGGGCGAGGACAAGAACATAGGATTTCACCACTTGCAAATTAGACAGGCATAGCTGATGGGCATTATCCCTAAGTTTTTTACGTCTAGGGAACAACTTGCCTAACCAGAGGGGAGGCTTTTATAAACTTGAGATGCCAGGGGGGCAGGAGCAAAACAAGTGCCACGGACAAAGTCGGAATCAGAGCAGATTCTCAATAAAATTAGGCTTGACTTGCTCCTAGGATTGTCTTGATGCTATGTCTATCTCAATACTGAAGCTGATTTGGAAAAATGTTAGGGTAAATGCGGCATCTGGAAATAGGGGGGCAAATGGGGTGCATCAGCATAGGTTTCAAGTCTGCCGAGAAGTCTAATCGTTACTAATCCGCGCCTACCTTTGGCTTGTGTATGACAACTCAACAATCAACATTCAGCCAAAACGTCTAGGGTAATCATTCCAGCTTGACCGTGATTCCGTGAAAAGTCCCGAAGAACAAATTCGCCACCTCTTGGTGATTCAAGATAAAAATGACCGCCGCACCATTCCCCTTGAGGCGGGAACTTACTCCATTGGTCGTCACCCCAGCAATACCATCGTTGTCAATTCCCGGATGGTCTCTCGGCAGCACGCCGTTTTATTACGAGTTTCTGATCCGCAAACGGGTAATTTTTTCTTTCGCTTACTGGATGGAGATCTCCAGGGCAAGCGGAGTGCCAATGGCCTGAAGGTGAACGGCAAAACCTGTCACTCCCATATTTTGAAGCACCGAGATTTAATTATCTTTGGGGGAGATGTCCGCGCCCGCTATCATGCCATTTCTAACCTTTCGGATACTGGGTTTTCCCGCTATACCCAAGAGGCCCAATTTGCGAGTCTACCCGTGAGTGTCCGGGATAGCCTACCCTATCAACCCTCTTCTCTGGATGTAGCCCAGGCCAAAATGCTCAGTGATGCGGCCATCTTACGTCTTTCCTCCTTTCCTGAATTAAGCCCCAATCCCATCCTGGAATTGGATCAAACCGGGCAAATTACCTATCTCAATCCGGCGGCCATTCGGGAGTTTAAGGACATCCAGGCCAATGATGCCCAACACCCCCTGCTAATGGATCTGCTTTTACCAACGGAATCCCAGGCCCCACCCCTCCGCATCCGGGAAGTCCAACTGGGTCATTCCCATTACGAACAAGTCATTCAACCCCTCCCTGAAGCCAACTTAGTCCGTTGCTACATTACCAACATCACGGAGCGTAAACTGGCCCAACGCGCCCTCCAAGAAAGTGAAGAACGCTATGCCATTGCGGCCCAAGGTGCTAATGATGGGCTTTGGGATTGGGATTTACGGACGAACGAAATCTACTTTTCAGATCGCTGGAAACAGATGCTTGGCCTGGCTAATGTTGAGACTTCTCCAAGCCCAGAGACATGGCTTGAGGCGATTTATCCCGAGGATCAGACCCATGTCCAAATTGAAATTGAACAGCATTTATCTGGCGTGACCCCCCATTTAGAGTGCGAGTTTCGAGTTTTACACCCGGATGGAGGCCTGCGTTGGATGCGCGTCCGGGGCCTGGGCCTACGAGATGCGCGTCAGCAACCCTATCGGATGGCTGGCTCCCTGACCGATATTACCGAGTATCGCCTGATCCAGGAGCAAATTCTCCATGATGCCCTTCACGATGCCATGACCGGGCTACCCAATCGCATCTTGATGATGGATCGACTGGGCCAGGCCATGCAGCGGGCAAAACGGCGGCCCGGATATTTATTTGCCATCTTATTTTTAGATTTAGATCGCTTTAAGGTTCTCAATGACAGCCTGGGGCATTTGGTCGGCGATCAGCTTCTAATTGGGATTGCCCAGCGCTTAGTCAGTTGTCTGCGGGCTGAAGATACCATTGCGCGCTTAGGGGGGGATGAATTTGCAATTCTCCTAGACGAAGTGGGGACAGTGGATTATGCCTGCCAAGTTGCGGAGCGGATCCTGACGGAATTGCGCCGACCGTTTATTTTAGAGGGCCATGAGGTGTTTACTGGGGTGAGCATTGGCATTGCCTTTAATACCCAAGAGCATCTCCAACCGGAAGACCTCCTGCGGGATGCAGATACCGCCATGTATCGGGCTAAATCCTTGGGGAAAGCTCGTTATGAGGTCTTCAGTACCGCCATGCGGGTGGAAGTTTTGGCCCTCCTGCAACTGGAAACAGAACTACGGCGGGCGGTGGAGCGACAGGAATTTATGGTCTACTACCAACCGATTGTGGATTTGGCCCAGGCCCGGATCTGTGGCTTTGAAACGCTGATTCGTTGGCAGCATCCTCGGCGCGGTGTGATTACCCCAGGGGAATTTATGGACATTGCCGAGGAAACGGGGCTGATTTTACCTATGAGTTGGTGGGTTCTAGAAACGGCCTGTCAGCAAATGCAACAGTGGTCTCAGCAATTTCCCAACTCCCAAGGCCTGGCCATCAGCGTTAATCTGACGGGGCAGCATTTTGCCCAACCCGACTTAGTTTCCCGCTTAGATAATATTCTGGCGGCGACCCAGTTTTCCCCGCAGCGACTGCGCTTGGAAGTGACCGAAACCATTTTGATGGAAAATACGGAACTGGCGGTGCAAGCCCTAGAATCCATCCGCACCCGCGGCATTCAAATCTACATGGATGACTTCGGGACGGGATACTCGTCTCTGAGCTATCTCCACCGTTTTCCCATTGATACTCTCAAAATTGATCGCTGCTTTATTAGCCCGCTCCTCCACCCCGATATTCAAGGGGGTGGCATTGTCCAAACCATTCTCACCCTGGCAAAATCCTTACACCTGAATGTCGTGGCCGAAGGCGTTGAAACCGAAGCCCAATGCCAGGCCCTGCAACGGATGGGATGTACCTATGCCCAGGGCTATTTGTTTGCCCCACCCTTATCCACAGCCCACGTTGAGAATATCTTAGCCCAGGGATCTTTAGACATTAGTTGCCTCCAGACCCCCAAGCTTTAAGGCCTGACGCTCATCCATGGGTTTGCCCAAGCACGGCTGTGACCCCGCGGGATAAACTGATCGAGTCCCTGGCTGGGTAAGGGGGTAGGTGCAATTGGCTAAGATTCAACGCCCAAGATTAAGTTCTGGCTATGACCCTACTTTTAATTTTTTATAGAAAGTTGAAGGCTTACCCTCGGAGACTGGGTATGATCAGGCTAATCAGCAATTTACCCAGGGCTAGGTTGCTTTAGAACTTTTGGGGAGAGTATGACAACAGTCTTAGTTGTGGATGATAGTCCGACTATGCGGGCCATGATTGTAGAAACAATACTGAGTCTGGGTTTAGAGGTGACGGAAGCCAGTGATGGGATTGAAGCCCAGGCCAAGGTGAGTCAAACAGTTCCCGATTTAATTGTTTTAGATGTGGTCATGCCCCGGATGAATGGCTATGAATTTTGTCGGTGGGTCAAAAATGAACCTGCATCTCAGAATGTACCTGTGATTATGTGCAGCACCAAGGGGGAACCCTTTGATATTCACTGGGGTAAAAAGCAGGGGGTAGATGCTTACATTACCAAGCCCTTTAATCCCGATGATTTAATTGCCAAAATCAAGGAACTCCTCACCCATTAAGGGCGAATAATTAACGATTGAATGGTTGTGTTGAATATTTGTACTGACCTTGCTGAATCCATCTGAGTCATCCTGGTTAGATGCCCCGCTTCCCCATCCCTGGCCGGCAGGATATGTTTTCTATAGCCCTGGGGGTCTGTTTCGCTATGAAGTCTTGGGGGCCTGTTGTCGGCTGTTTGACCGAGAGCAATTACCTTGGCCCTGTTGTCGGCTGGCCTGGCGGAGTAAGGAACCCAGTTGGCGGCGGGTGGGACGGCGATTCATTGGAGATTTGGCCGCATCGGGACATCCCTGCTACTGGGTCAAAAACCTGGATGTGGGCGCAGTGGGTGTTATGACCCTCTATACCGTGAAATTTTCCCGAGAGGAACGGCTTTGGTGGTCAGGTAAACGTTAGCCAGCCTTGGAGGAGTTTTTGCTGGCTGGGAGTCGGATTTTGAACCAGGCCGAGGTCATAACGGCTGGGTTGAGGAGTCGCTAAGGTCAAGGTGGTTTTACGCAACTGATCCTGATGAAACACCGTGATAGCCACCTCATCCCCAGGCCGATGCTCCTGTAACCGTTCCGACCATTTTTCCGCCCCAATCCGCCAGCCATTCAGGGCCACCAGTTCATCGCCCACCGCCAGGCCGGCCCTCTGACCGGGGGAGTCGTAATCAACGGTTTTAATTGTCACCAAGCCCCGCTCTGTTTTCAGGGTAATTCCGGTGTAGGGGCAGGCTTTTCCAAGGCTCGGGCGCAGTTCCAGGCCAAAGGGTTCTAAATAGGGATTAAAGTCCAGTTCTACGGTTCCTTGGATATAGGTTTGCTCAAATTCGCTGAAATCTTCCCCAGCCACTTCACTAATTACGGCCCAAAGATGATCCGGCGTAAACCCAGCCCCGGCCTGGCGATAGTCTTGCCACAGTTGTTCCATCACCTGATTAAAATTGCGTTGATTGTGAAACTTAGCCCGAATTTTCAGATCCAGTAGCAGCGTCACCAAAGCCCCCTTGAGGTAGTAGGACATTTGGGAGTTGGGGCTATTAGCATCGGGACGGTAGAGCTTAATCCAGGTATCAAAACTGGAGTCATGGAGAGATTGCACTAGCCGCCCAGGGGTTGTGAGATACCGAGAAATGTCATCAGATAAGAGCTTGAAGTAAACCCCCTGATCATAGAGACCTGCCCAGAGGGGAATCAGTTGGTCGTAATAGCTAGTCACACCTTCACAAAACCAGAGGAAGTGGGTGTAATTTTCCTGGTCATAGTCAAAGCTGGCCAGGGCCTGGGGGCGAATCCGCTTTACATTCCAAAGGTGGAAAAATTCATGGGCCACCAAACCTAAAAAACGCTGGTAGGCCTCGGGCTGGACAAAACCAAAGCGGTTATAGATCAGGGAACAGGAATTTTGATGCTCCAGGCCCCCATACCCTTGTCCCGTCAGATGGAGGATAAAGGTGTAATCAGGATAGGGCAGCCCATCAAAGAGTTTTGCTTCCAGAGTAATAATCTTTTCTAGATCTGGAATGACCCGATCCGCCCGAAAGTTCCCTTCTCCCCAAACCGCAAGGCGATGGTCTTTCCCCAACACCCGGAAGTCATAGACCCGATGGGTACCAATTTCAAAGGGACTATCTACAAGGGTGTCGTAGTCAGCCGCCAGAAAGGTATGGGACTCGGTGGGGATGGGCGGGAGGGCAGTGGTGATATGCCAATCCGGAGGGGGCTGAATCCTGATGGTAATGGGGAGTGACTCCAAGCCTGGGACATACACACAGAGGGCGGCTGGGTTGAAATAGGCATGGGTGGCATCTAAGTGATTGGTGCGCACCGTCAGTTCATGGGCATAGACGCGGTAAGCAATCGTGATGGTGGTAATTTCCGGGGTGGCAATTTGCCAGTGGTTTTTGGTACATTTCCAGGCCTGGAGGGGCTGCCCAGCGGAACTGGCAACAAAATCTTGGACATGACGGGCATAGTCACGCACCAAATAGGAGCCAGGAGTCCAGACGGGCATTTTAAGATCCAAGACATCCTGCTGCCAGCCCGTCACCGTAAACATAACTTCAAATAAATGCGTCCAGGGCTGCGAAAAGCCAATCACAAACTCCAGGCCGGGTTGCTGCCCCAAACATTGGTCAGGAGTGGCTGGGGAGGCTGGGTTGGGAGATGTGGCGGAAACAGAAGGGGACATAGGTCGAGATCACGGGCAGATAGGGGCGGGAAATCTAGCTTAGGAAAATAGGGACTGCACGGGTAAATCTAGGGGTGGGCGTTGTCCCCACTGCTGTAACTTAGCAGCTAAATCCTGCTTACGGACAGGTTTACTCAAGTAGTCATCCATCCCCGCCCCATAGCACCGTTGACGATCCTCAGGCATGGCATTGGCAGTGAGGGCAATAATCGGCACATGGGTGGCAGTCCGTTGTTCCTTAGCCCGAATTTGGCGAGTGGCTTCAAACCCATCCATTTCTGGCATTTGGCAATCCATAAAAATCAGATCATATCCGACTGTCTCCCAGGCCAGCACGGCTTCTAGGCCATTACTCACCACATCTGCCCCATAGCCAAGGTTCTTTAACTGCCGCAGGGCTACCTTTTGATTGGTGACATTATCTTCGGCAACTAAAATTCTTAGGGAGGACTCAGAGGGTGTGATCAGCACTTCAGGGATTGGGGGCGCAGACGGGGCTGCCGGGGGAGTCAGAAGTGCCACTAGGGTATTAAACAAGCGCGATGGGCGAACAGGCTTGACTAAATAGGCATCAAATTCCGCTCGACATTGGGGATCCGTTGGCCCCAGGGATGTGAGCATAACGAGGGGGATTGTTTGGGCCAAGGGAAGTTGGCGAATTTGCCGGCCGAGGGTGAGACCATCCACATCGGGCATCTGCATATCCAAAAGGGCAAGATCAACCCCCTGGCCAGAAGCATGGTTGCTGTTCAGAACCTCTAGGGCGGCGTGGGCACTCATGGCAGTCAGAACCTCCAGGCCCCAGTGGCGCAGATGATAGCGGCTAATGTCTAAGTTAGTTTGGTTATCATCCACCAAAAGCACCCGTTTGCCCACCAGGCCCGGGGGAGCCACGAGGGGGTCTGCCGCTGTTCCCAGGGGAAAAGGAATTTCAAACCAAAAACAGGAACCCACCCCCTCCGTACTCTCAACCCCAATTTGCCCACCCATCATTTCCACAATTTGCCGACAGATGGCTAAGCCGAGGCCTGTGCCCCCATATTTCCGGGTTGTTGAGGCATCCACTTGGGTAAAGGGTTGGAAGAGTTTGGGTAAGGCCGCCGCCGGAATCCCAATCCCCGTATCTTCGACTGTGAAGCGCAACAGGGTGGTTGGGGGTACTGCTTCTGGTGTAGATTCCCCTGAAAAGGCAGTTTGCCCCATCTCATCCCCGCTCCGGACGCGAATCACCACCTCTCCCGCGCTAGTAAACTTCAGGGCATTGTTGACCAGGTTAACTAACACTTGCCGGAGGCGACTTTCATCTCCTTTTAACCAGGCCGGGACATCGTACTCCACCAGGGCCGCAAGTTCTAAATTTTTCCGATGGGCATTCCCCGCCAACAGGTCTACCACTTCATCCACACAGGCCTGGAGGTTAAAATTTACCATCTCCAACTGCATTTCATGGGCTTCTAGCTTGGAAAAATCAAGGATTTCATTAATGACCGTCAACAGGTTTTCGCTGCCTAGACGGACGGTTTCCACATAGTCCCGCTGTTCCGTATCCAGTCGCGTTTCTAACAGTAGGCCCGTCATCCCAACAATGGCGTTGAGGGGGGTGCGAATTTCATGACTCATGGTGGCCATAAAGCTGGTTTTCACCTGGAGGGCCTGGGTGAGTTGTTTTTGTGAAGACTCTAATGCCGCCAGCATCCCATTAATGTTCCGCTCTAGGGCTGATAACTCATCTCCGCCACGCACTGGTAAACGTTGGCAGACATCTCCCGAACGGCGGATTTGACTCACCCCCGCACTCATCGTCGATAATCTGGCCAGCACCAACCGCTCCAGCAACAGAAGCATAATTGCGCCAAAAATGAGACCCACACCACCACTAGCTCCCACCAAGACCCAACGACTTTCTTCGGCCAACAGGGGGATGCTGGGGCTGACCTCTAGGCGCAAAATGGCCGCCGGTTTTTGATTAATCCCCATCAAGAAGACATAGGTGGCTAGATCACCATTTTTGAGGGGGGTGATCACCGGATGAGCAAAATCAAGATCAAGATATTGTTCTCTGACTCTGTTCTCTGTGTCGCTAAAATCAGGCAGATACAGACCACTGGCGATGGGAATTAGGGTGACTGGGGCCTGAATAATATGGGAGATGCGTTGACTGAAGCGACTATCTAAGAATTGACCATAAATTGCTGTTCCCCTGACCGGGCCTTGGTTTTGAGAATTTAAGATTGGCTGAGCCGTAAACAGTAAAACCCCTTCGCGCAGATGAATTAAACCCACATGACGATCCCCCGGCCACTTAGCCATTAACCGTCCAGATTCAATGTAGGGAAGAAAATCCTTTGGCAGGGCCTGAACATTAATATTGTTGGAATAAAACGTACCTCCATAGACCAGTTCCCCCTCTCGATTCACAATTGCAATCAGGTTAATATCCAAATTCTTATAGGTGTCTGGAATCAGGTTGGCCTGCAAATACTCAAGATTGCCATCCAGAACAAACTGATAGGTTTCATCCCAGGCCGACCAGCTTTGAAAATCCCTAGTGAAGTCTTCTTTCTTCAGTTCTACCAAGTTGAAAATTGCATCAGCCCCTCTTTTAGCCCGGGCCTGGGTGTCGGCATGAATGTTGTGATTGAGGACAGAAACGGAAATTCCATAGATAATACTCACCAGGCCCACCAAGGTTGCTCCGGTAATAGCTAAGGTTTTTTGCCGCAAACTCCAATGCAACTTTAGACTTGACCTCAACAAATGAACCAGATGGAGGAATCGCTCATCCCAGGCCTAGCAGAAAATCACCAGCTTCGGCAATTAGGGGGTGGCTGTAATGTTACGGGGATTTAAGGGCAGACCACTGACATACCGCTGGAGGGCAGAAATGGCCCGGTTGTAGTCCACAGTGGCACTGAGCAGATTACTTTGGGACTGGGTCAAGGAGGTTTCCGCATTACTGACTTCGAGTTGTGTCCCGACCCCGGCCTGGAATCGTAATCGAGCTAACCTGAGTCCCTCTGTGGCCTGTTGGACAGCAACCCGGTTGGTGCGGATATTTTGGTCACTGGATTGCAAGGTGTAGTAGGCCTGCTCAATCTGAAAGCGAATTAAATTCCGAAAATTGGCAAACTGGGCTTCGGCAATGGCGGCACTGGCTTCCTGCTGCGCGGCACTGGCCTTAGATGCTCCCCCGTCAAACAACACCAAACTTAGTTGCCCATTCACGGCATAGCCCACTTGGGGATCGGAACTGTCGGCCAAGTCATCAGCCCCATTGCCCGTGGCGGAGATCGAAATTTGCGGCCCCAAGTTCCCGAGAGCTACCCGCCGTTGTTGGAGGGCGACATTCCGTTGACTAATTTGCTGGGCTAGTTCGACTCGGTTGCGAAATCCCAAGGCAATGCTTTGCTCCAGGGATAACTGCCATTCCCCAATCACTTGAATCGGATCCGCAGCGGAAAGGTTAACCGTATTGGCCACATTCAGGGTTTGGGCCAGTTGGCGGCGGGCCGTGGATTGTTGGCTCTGGGCCTGGATTAACTGTTGTTGATTATTAGCCAGTTGTACCTCGGCCTGGAGGACTTCAAAGACGGTTCCCAGGCCAGCCTTTTCTCGAGCCACCGCATCCCGGAGACTAATGCGCGAATTTTCCACCGCGGCCTGGGCAATTCGGACAAGGGCATCGGCCTGTTGAATGTCGTAGTAGTTATTGGTGACATCAAACCGCAGTTGTTCCAGTTGGCGTTGGAGGTCTAATTCGGCATTACGAACCTGTTCTTGAGCCGCTTTGATCGAGCCATCCCGTTGCCCAGAGGTAAAGACGTTATAGCTCAATTGCAACGAAGCACTGGCCGGCGCACTAAAGGTATTAATCGTGTTGGGGCGACCCTGAAGAAATTGTTGCAGGGGAGGAAGGTTGTTAAATTGATTTTGAATTTCTTGATTGGAGATTTTCAGGAGGGCGGAATCATTGGCCCCAACACTGGTGGCAAAGCTCAGGTTCGGATAAAGGGCTGCTTCGGACTGGCGTAAACTGGCCCGGCTTTGACGGAGTTGTTGCTCAATGACTTGCAATTGGGGATTGTTGCGGCGGGCCACCTCTACGGATTGGGCCAGGCTCAGGGGTTGATTCAAATCAATTTTGACTTCCTCTGGGCGAGTGGGCAGATAGAGGGGATCAGGACTGGGATTGAGACGGACTAATTCTCCTGAAGATGTGGGTGCTGGGCCACCGGTGGCGGGCAGGTTTGGAAAAGCAGCACCATTGGACTGGGGAGGTTGTAAGGGCATCGGAGTATTCGTCTGGGCCAATGTCACTGGCATTACCAGCCCCGCGAAAACAGTAGTTAACCCAAAACTCCCTAACAATCCACGGGTAACTGGGTTGAATAATCCGGGTTTCCAATGCAGATTCACAAACTTCACTCCTCGTTGTTAGCCATCTCTAGCCAGGATTAATCAACAGATCGCGATTCTCGCCTTTTTCTGTCTTAACTGATATCCCACACTTAGGCTCCCGACCTTGAATATACCTAATTTTTTCACCTCTGCCACCTCTGTCCCCTGTGCTACAGAAAATTTGGATTAGTCCTTCTGTTTAATTGCCTGGGGGGATGGCGGCCAGGCCAGTGGAGTCTTGAGCCTTACCATTAGCGGCGGTGGGGGGGATTTTGAAGTTTAGATGCTGATGGAGGAGACCTCAGGGCCGCATCGGAGGTGATGTTCCCCAGGCCCGAACTGATCATCAGGATGGGGTTTAAGGACAATTCAACTACAATAAAAATTAATCTGCTTTAACTATTGATTCTCTTGGGGGTGGTTATGCAATGCCCCGCCTGTCAACATCCTGATGGCCGTGTCTTAGAGTCCCGTTCAGCAGAGGGGGGTCATAGTATTCGGCGGCGGCGCGAATGTCTCCAATGTGGGCGGCGATTTACCACCTATGAGCGGATTGAATTTGTCCCGATGACGGTCATTAAACGGGATGGGCGGCGGGAGTCTTTTAATCGCTCAAAACTCCTGCGGGGGCTGGTGAC
The DNA here is from genome assembly GCF_031729055.1 of Pseudocalidococcus azoricus BACA0444. Lineage (NCBI taxonomy): Bacteria > Bacillati > Cyanobacteriota > Cyanophyceae > Acaryochloridales > Thermosynechococcaceae > Pseudocalidococcus > Pseudocalidococcus azoricus. The sequence continues at coordinate 20,829 of NZ_JAVMIP010000001.1, forward strand.
GGCCTGTGGTAAAACTGGCGTTGGCCTGGAAATAATTGAGTCAGTGGTGGATGACATTGAAGCCTCGTTGCAGTTACGGGAAGAGCGGGAAATTCCCAGCGCAGAAATTGGGGAGGCCGCTTTACAACAGTTGCGGGGCATTAGTGAAGTGGCCTATGTTCGATTTGCTTCAGTTTATCGGCAGTTTCAGGGCATTGATGACTTTGTCCAAGAACTCCACAATCTCCAAGGGTTAGTCCAGTCCGGTGCCGATCCGGTCTCTGTCCAAGCCAGCAATCGAGCACTGGTGAAAAATTCCTTAATTCTCCAAACCTAAAGATGGCTATTTGTGGGCTGTGCTGGGGAGGGAGGGGATGAGTTGGCGATCAGAAGATGCTATTGTTACCCCAAATACAAGAACCAAATATCAGAAATTGATAATCCCAATCGCTGGGCAGCGGGGATAAAAATATCCAGGCCTGGTAAATGGATGCCGCCTAAGCTAAGATTAGAGATCCATTCAGTCTATGTTGGGCTGGACTAGCCGGTTGGTTGACTTAAACTAACTTGGTTTTGAACTATACCTTTGTTTTGCAACTTCCCCTATCCCAAAGGAGTCAAAAAATTAGTCGCATGGTCAATCAGGAAAAGGTTATTGATATTGGGTTTACCCACGCCGATTTTGCCGCCCTCTTAGATAAATACGATTACCACTTCAATCCCGGTGATGTGGTGGCAGGGACGGTCTTCAGCATTGAACCCAAAGGCGCACTGATTGACATTGGCGCAAAAACCGCTGCTTACATTCCCATCCAAGAAATGTCAATTAACCGGATTGATAACCCTGATGAGGTGTTGCAGTCCAATGAAGTGCGGGAATTTTTTATTCTGGCTGATGAAAACGAAGAAGGGCAGTTAACCCTCTCAATTCGCCGGATTGAATATATGCGGGCCTGGGAACGGGTACGGCAATTACAAGCGGAAGATGCCACCGTGCGCTCCCAAGTTTTTGCCACCAACCGGGGTGGGGCCTTGGTGCGGATTGAAGGGTTACGGGGTTTTATTCCCGGCTCCCACATCAGTACGCGGGTGAACAAAGAAGAATTAGTCGGTGAAGAACTCCCCCTGAAGTTCCTCGAAGTGGATGAAGAGCGCAATCGCCTCGTCCTCAGTCATCGCCGGGCCTTGGTTGAACGGAAGATGAACAAGTTGGAAGTGGGCGAAGTCGTGATTGGGACGGTGCGCGGCATCAAACCCTATGGGGCCTTTATTGATATTGGCGGTGTGAGCGGCTTGCTGCACATTTCCGAAATTTCCCATGACCATATTGATACGCCCCACAGCGTCTTTAACGTTAATGACCAACTCAAGGTGATGATTATTGACCTAGATGCGGAACGGGGCCGGATTTCCCTTTCTACCAAGCAACTGGAACCCGAACCAGGGGATATGGTCAAGAATCCGCAACTGGTCTATGAAAAAGCGGAAGAAATGGCTGAAAAATATCGGCAACAACAACTGGCTCAACAAGAAGCACTCCTGAATGGTGGTGTGGTTGAAGAGGCTAGTGAGGAATCCTACGAGGCCGTTTCTGCTACTGATGCGGGTGATGGAGAGGATATAGAAGAAGAAGTTGCCCTACAGGAGGCCTAGGCTCTGGTATCTCGGTTAGCGATTACGCTGGGGGATCCGGCCGGGATTGGCCCGGAAGTGATCCTCAAGGCCTTAGCTGCACTAGAACAAATTGGCTCTCTTGACTGCTTCGAGTTAGTGGTTGTGGGGAGTCAATCTGTTTTAGATAAAACCTATGAGCAATTAATCGCCTTAGGGTGCGCCTGTTTTGACCCAGGCCAGCTTAATATTCTCGATTCATTCCCGGCTATTCATGTCACCCCCGGCCAACCTAATCCTGAAACTGGCGCGGCGAGTTTTGCCTATCTGGAACAGGCGATTCAGTTAGCCTTGTCTGGTAAAGTTTCTGGGATTGTGACTGGGCCGATTAGCAAGACCATTTGGCAGCAGGCGGGCTACGATTACCCAGGCCAGACAGAAGTTTTAGCAACCCAAAGTCAAAGTCAATCAACAGGGATGTTTTTTGTTGGCCGCTCGCCCCAGACGGGTTGGGTGTTGAGAACATTACTGGCAACAACCCATATTCCCCTCGCCCAAGTTCCCCAGGCCCTCACCCCGGATTTATTAACTCAAAAACTGGAGTTGCTGATTCAAACCTTAAAACAGGATTTTGGCCTGGAAACTCCCCGGATCGCGATTGCTGGCTTAAATCCCCACAGCGGTGAACAAGGCAAATTGGGACGAGAGGAAGTTGAATGGATGCAGACCTGGTTAGAGTCAATGAAGGTTAAATATCCACAGGTTGAGTTAATGGGTCTAGTCCCACCGGATACGCTATGGGTGGGAGCGGGCTTGGCCTGGTGGCAGGATTTTCCATGTCCAACTGCTTATGATGCCTACCTGGCCCTCTATCATGACCAAGGACTCATTCCAGTAAAAATGTTGGCTTTTGACCAGGCCGTGAACTGTACCCTTGGCTTGCCCTTTATTCGCACTTCCCCAGATCATGGCACTGCCTTTGATATTGCGGGTCGTGGGATTGCCAGAAGTGAAAGTATGGAAGCGGCCTTGGCCTGGGCAAAAACTTTAAGCCGAAAAAGAGCATTCTGAGAATACCTCTGACGGAATTCAGCGACTTGTTTTTTGCGCCCATTAGACTCCAGCTTGAAAATGATTAGTTAAGTTGGAGTACAAGATTGACCACTGTTAAAGTATGGTTCTGGGAAAGACCACTAAGAAATTTTATGGTATAGTGAATTGCTGCGAATCGCCAAATTTTGCAGGTACTGATAGAATATTTTCTATTTGCATAAGTCACGATAGTAGAGTCATATAATTTCCTTAGTGTTTTTGAAACTTTCCAGGTTTCAGGATAGTTCATGTCAGTTTTACTTAAAGATAAAGTAATTAGTTTCCTGTTAAGCCTTTTAGCCATTCCTGCTACTGGTATCTTTGTCCAGCCATCACTGGCCTCTAACTTCAGTAAGCCAGTTGGGATGCCCCTTTCTCCTGGGGATCGTCTCAATGTTCAGATTCGTGAAGGAGAAGGCTTTAGTGGAATTTATGAAGTGAGCTTGGATGGCACGATCAATATTCCCTATCTTCAGCCAATTCGGGTAGTCGGACTCGACATTGCCCAAGTTGAGCAGATTCTCACTCGCTCCTTAGTTCAAGCTGGACTATTCAATCCCAAATTTGTCCAAGTTAGTGTTGCTATTCGACAATGGGGGCCAATTCTGATCAACATTTCTGGAGCAACTTTTGAGCCGGGGCAACGAATGATTAACTCACTGTCTGCCGAAGCTCAAGCAACGGATCAGGCATCCAGTCGCATCTCTGGTAGCTATCCTCCCAATCGGTATTTAACTGCGGCACTCCAAGCTGGGGGCGGCATTACTCCCTACGCAGATTTACAGAATATCCGGATTATTCGGGATGGACAAGAGAACGTCGTAGATTTATCCCCTATTTTTTTGGGAGGAAAAATCACAGATGTCCCGTTAGTAGCTGGGGATCAAATTATTGTCCCATCCAAACCAGAATTTCAAAATGACTATGTGCGCCCCAGCCAGATTACGCCCCCAGGTATTGCCGTGAACCTTTCTAACCTCACTGTCCCAGCAACGAGTAATGCCTCATCTAATCTGAGTTCACAGAACAACAGCTTCGCCTATGGGATTCGTTTCTCCCAGGCCATTGTTTTTGCAAACTGCGTGGGCGGAACACAAACAACTAACGCCCTCAGATATGGTGTCCTTGTCCGCACGGATCGCCTCACCGGTAAAACAACCTATGTGCAACGTTCCGTAGAAAGTTTGATCCGTAACTCTACAGACAACGAAAATAATCCGTTCTTAATGCCCTATGACTCAGTGGCTTGCTATGATTCAACAGTGACAAATATCAGTGCTGTTTTGGGTTTCCTCAGCAATCTCATATCGCCCTTTAATTTACTCAATAACTTAATTCGTGGCAATAGTAGTACCACAATTATCAATCCATAAAATAGATAAATGCATCCAATCCATGTAACTGACTCACCTGAGCAATTCACTCAAATCTAGAAGAAATCGTATGGCTTCGACTCTCGCATCAACTGGTATTTCTCATCAATCATCTAACCAATCCCATTGGTGGCGTTATGTTGTGTTTTTTGTCCTTGGGAACTCCTTAATTTGGGGGATTGCCGGACTTTATCTACTCCTGTCGCCAGCACGTTACACCAGTAAGCTATCTCTCATTTTGCCGGGCAGTACTCCAGGGGTGAGTGTCTCTCTACCCAATATTGGCCAAGCGTCTACCGTGCCGACTTCGCCCTTTAATAATGTTCAGGTTGACCCTCGAGCTAACTATAAATATATTCTCATGGGAAATCAGGTCATTGATGCGGCTGCCAAAAGTCAAAATTTGACATCCCAGAGCTTTGGTGTGCCCCGAATTAAGCTCCTGGATACCACCAGCATCATCGAAGTTGAACTAAGTGGTAACACTCCTGTAGAGGCTCAGGAAAAAGCATGGGCCCTCTATAACCAATTTACGCAAGAGTTAAATACCCTTCGCTCAAAAGTCATTGCTCAACAGGATGTCGGAATACAGGGATTACTCAAAACTGCCCGGACTAGACTGGAAATAGCCCAAAAGAATTTATCAAACTACAAGTCCAAGTCTGGTCTCAGTTCCGAAGATCAATTAAATAGTCTTTCAACCAACATTGAAGAATTAAGGCGATTGCGCTCGGAAGCGATTGGGGAGCGTCAAAAAGCTGCGAATCAGCAGGCCCAACTCTCTAAAACCCTCGGACTATCCCCCCAACAGGCAAACTTTGCTTATGTCCTTCAGGCGGATCAACGGTTTCAAGATAATTTACGGGATTACAGCCAAAGCAGTGCCCAACTCGCAGTTTTACTCGGAAAATGGGGCCCCAATCATCCCGTGGTTGCCACCCAAATGTCTAAACAAAAACAAGCTCGTCAAGCCCTAATTCAGCGCAGTATTGCCCTACTTGGATTTCCGATTTCCCCCGACCAAGTGGCTCGCATTAATATTAGTCAAACAGCACCGGGGGCAGGACGAGAGGCTCTCTTTACTAAGTTAATTACCTTGCAAGCAGAACAGCAGGGGTTAACGGCCCAGGCCGAGGGAATGAGCCAACAGATTCTACAACTGGAGCAGCGACTACGGCTTCTGGCCCAAAAGCAGGCTGTTTTGGAGAGCTATCAGCGAGAGGTACAGATTGCCCAGGCCGTTTTTTCCTCTACATTGGCTCAAAATGATTTAGGACAGTCGAATATATTTGCTAACTATCCTCAGGTTCAGATCTTGACTCCGCCGATTTTACCGCAAGAACCCAGCTCACCAAATCCCAAGTTAGCTCTACTAGGTGCTGTTTGTAGTTCTCTGTTACTGATCGCTGGATTAACACTTTATTGGTTTAAGATCAAAAAAAATACCACAATGACTTCTGCTCAAGCAACTCAATGATCATCTCTTGCCCATGAAACCTAAAGTTTTACATATTGTCACAGATTTAAACTTGGGGGGCATTAATACACTGATTCAAAACTGGCAACAATCGTCCCTTATCACCGAGTTTAACTTTTTAGTTGCTGAAATTACCCAACTGGAAACGGCCTTTAATTTATTTCGTCCTCAGCTTGTTCTTTTACACAGTGCTTGCTCACGTCAGATATTGCCAAAACTCTTAGGCTTGATTGGACAACAAACTAAGCTGATTATTGTTGATCATCATTACTGCTCTGGCTTTGAAAAAACGGTTTCATCTAAGTTTCGTTTACATTTGATGCTGAGACTGAGCTATCGTTTAGCCTATCGGGTTGTGGCTGTTTCTCAAGGACAGAGTCAATGGATGTTAAGGAATGATTTAGTTGCACCGGAAAAACTGCATATCCTCCCTCCAATACCCAATCTCAGGCCTTTATTGAATATCTTGCCTGTGAAATCATGGACATTACCTTTGAACGTCGGTGCCTATGGTCGGTTTGCAGAGCAGAAAGGGTTTGACATCTTACTGAGGACGCTGCAAAAATATCCGGAATTAAATATCACAATCAACTTAGTCGGTGATGGCCCAGATGCAGGACAATTACACGGATTGGCTGAGGGCTTAAGGAATGTTGAAATTAGTCCAGCTACAACCGATATTCCAGGCTTGATGGCATCGTGCCAGGCCATTGTTATTCCATCACGGTGGGAACCCTGGGGCCTGGCCTGTGTGGAAGCCAAAGCTGCGGCCCGGCCTGTGATTGTCAGCGATGTTGATGGCTTGAGTGAACAAATGAATGGCTGTGGAATTTTAGTTCAGCCAGACAACATAGAATCCTTAGCCGCAGCACTTCAATCCTTAACAAAGCAATCTCCGAGCCAATTAGCTCAATGGGGAAATCAGGGTCGGGCATCCGTTACAAACGCGTGGGAAAACCATATCAAGGCCTTTAGTACTTTTTTATGGGACAGTTTATGACCTGAGGAAAATTACACTATTCTCTATCTTTCTAAAGCCCCAGAAAATCAGCAATCTTAAGAGGCCAGCTTCGAGCGCACTTTCTCGATCATCTCTGAAATATGCAGCGCTTAACCCGAGACTGCGGCAACGAACTGACGTATCTTATTTTCTCTAAAGCTTTAATTAATGGGGGGGCATGGAAATATAGATGGGCGGGGGGCCTGGGTAGTGGCTATGGCGGAGAATCTCGGCATCGTCAGCGTTATGGGGCTTGAGGTAGAAATAATAGGGGTCACTGCGGTGGATCAGGTCATCCTCCGGCTGGGGTCGCTGGCTAATTAATAAATCTGTGTCGATGCGAATATGCATATACCCCGGAATTAACTCTGTGGGTTGAGGCACATTGGGGGTAAAGACCGTTTCAAGAGTGGCTTGAGTTGTGAGTTTGATCAGGCTGTTTCTTGATTCTCCGAGGACATCAGTGGGAATTTCTTGCCAGGTAAACCCAGTTTGGACAAAGGCTCGCAGGGGTAGGATTTGGATATAGAGGGGATGTTCTCGATCCAGGTTTTGCATCACGAGGGTTAAGCGATAGGACTGGCCATCCGGCTCGTAGGCAACATTTTGCAGATCAATATAGAGATAACCATGACTGGCCTGGTCGAGTTGAGCTAATGCTTGTTTTTGAGCCCTTGCCACCCGTCGTTGATACCAGGCCAGGCCGGCATCCAGGCCCCAGGCCACTGAAAAAATTGGTAACAACCAGAGGAATTTTCGCCGATCAATGCCTAAATTTGTCCCTAAGGATATGGGTACTTGCGTCGGTGATCCTTCCGGTTGCTTTAAGGGTGGTAAAGGAAGGGGATCTGTTTTTTGATCTAGTTCCCGATCTTGTTTTATCTCAGTGATTTTGCCTTGATCTAAGTGCAACACCTGATCGGCATATTGGGTCAGGCTGAGATTGTGGGTGACGATGACCAAGCTGATGTTCTGAGACCGACAGAGGTGGAGCAACAGGGCCATAATTTCTAGTTCTGTGGTTTCGTCTAAGTCCCCTGTGGGTTCATCAGCCATCAATAACGGTGGGTTATTCATTAAGGCTCTGGCAATGGCGACCCGGCGTTGTTCCCCTCCCGATAATTGGCCTGGGTAGGCTTGGCAACGGTGTCCTAATCCCACTTGCTCTAGTAATAGGGCGGCTCGGTCGTAGGCCTGGGTTGAAGTAGTTGTGTTTCCGACTAATCCTGGCAAAGCAACATTATCAATCGCTCGTAAGGTGGGTAACAGACTGGCAAATTGAAACACAAACCCAAAACTGCGGTTCCGCATTTCCGCCCGTTGCTGAGCAGATAGCTCCCAGATATTGGTGTCCTGGATTTTTACCAGGCCCCGAGTTGGCCGACTTAAGCCGCTGATCATGGCTAACAGCGACGACTTGCCCGACCCGGAGCGGCCAATAATAGCAGTAAATTGGCCTGGCCACAGCGACACACTCACCTCTTTAACGGCATCAACGACTCCCCAGGCCGTGGTGTAGGTTTTACTGAGGTTTTGGGCGTTTAGGAGCGGGGTGAAAGCAGTCATGCATTTAGGTTAGCCGAACAATTCAGAGGGATCATGGCAGCTAATTTTCCAGGCCGGCACCAGAGCACCCAGGCCACCCAGCAAGGCCGCCCCGAGGATGCAACTCAGTCCTAACTCTGCCATAGCCCACGCTCCCGGCCAGAGAAACGAGACTCCAAGGCTGTTTAAGTCATAAATCAGGGTGCGTTGTGAGAGGCGGATTAGCCCCAGGCCCAGGCCAGTTCCGATCAGTCCACCACCGCCGGTCATGAGTGTGGCCTCCAGCAAGACTAAGCCAATTAATTGCTTGGGTTTTGTCCCGATGGCGGCTAAGAGGCCCAATTCCTGTTGCCGTTCGCTGACAATGGCACTAAAAATCACACTGATCATCAACGCCAGTCCGAGCAGAATCGCCCCCATTAATAGCCAGATACCCTGCACCAAAGCCGTTAGCCCTGGCCGCACCGTCGTTAAAATTACGTCTGCCGTAATGACTTTGACCTGGGGGGCCTGGGCTAGGATGGCAAACTGGACTTGTTGGGATGTGGCTCCGGGCTTGAGTTTGACCAAGAGGGCCGAATACTGGCCTGGTGAAAAATTGAGAGGATAATTTCCGCTTTGACTTGCCTCTGCCAGGTGCTGCAACGTTTCAAAATTAACAAACAAGGCCTGTTCATGGGTTCCCACCCCTGTGCGTTCTAAGCGACCATAAACAATTAACTTTTGTCCATAGAGATAAATCTCCTGATTCAATTGCTCAGGATGACCGCCGCCCACAATCACATCCCCGGCCTGGAATGGACGCGCTAACTGTTCGACTAACCAGGGTCTTACCGTAAAGTCATGGCCTGGGTCAAAGGCAATTAACTCCACGGAATGATCCATGGTGCCTGGCCTGTGATATCCCGATTGATCCGTTCGCAGCAGCAATTGAGGTGCTACCTGTGACACACCGGGTATGGACGCAATTTGGGAAGCCAAGCTGGAGTCGAGGCTTAAATCCGTTGGTGCAGCCGTGAGTAAGGCGGAGGTAATATTCACTAACGTCTTTTGGGGAACTACGAGCAGATCTGCACCCAAACGGGAAAAGCTGACGGTCATACTGGTTTGGGATCCCCATAACAGGGTTGTAACGGCAAAAATCGCCCCCGTTGCCACCGCCACTGCCCCGATTAGTAACAGGGTTCTTGTTTTCCGCCGCCCCAGATTCTGTAGAGCCAGCCGCAAGAAAATCCAATTTCTACTCATCTCATGCCAGTTCATCTTTCCAAATGTAAATTAATAAACCTGTGAAGTGTCAACATTTCTTCTGTACAGAACTAGAAATAATTATCTTGCCCTGAGTCATCCACGTTCCTGATCAAATCACCTGCTGCGGATCATCTCTGATACTCACAGGCATCCTCCCGGCGGTCGGCTTGGATTTGGGTTATCATGCTGGCGGCAACTGGTCATGCAATTCTGGCTCAACATCAGCGACTTTAGCCAACACAGCCTCGTATTTCCTTCGATCACCACGACTTGCACGCTCTTGCAAATACCCCTCAGTCGTTAGTGCTGAGATTTTTTCGGCAACTGCCAGCGCAATAAATTGGTCTAGGGAAACTCCATCCTGCTCTGCAAGTCTCTGCAAGCTTCTATACAAGGAGTCGGGTAGCTGGATGCTTAACGTGCTCATGGCAGTGCTCCAATAGACTCAAGGAAGTTTGTCGGGGTCACGGCACGAATCCCAAACTGCTCAATGCCTACAAAATCACGGATATTGTATGTCACTACGCTATCACACCCCGCTTTAACGGCCAGTTCTAGCACCATGTCATCCTTTGGATCGGGCAGGAAAGGTCGCCAAAGGAAGAAAATTTGGTGATGGGAAGCAACAGAACAGTGAAAATTAAGAAAATCTTGTATGTCTGCGAGATTAATAGTCAAATTTGGTAGTTCCCGCAATAGAACCTCTTCATACTCCAGAACTAGCGGTACAGAAAGATTGATCTTAAACTGCTCGCTACCAACGAGGCTCAACAGACGAAAAGCACTCCCGTTTCTAGAACGTAGCCCAGCAATAACTACATTTGTGTCAATCACAATTTGAGGGATGGGTATTGGCGACAGCACCAGAGGCGTTTATTAGGAACCCACCAATGCTACATCACGAAGACTAGACGGCGATAACCAGGTTCAGAAGGGACTGGATCGGGTAGGTTTGCCCACCAAATTTCTCCCCGAACCATTACCAATCCTCGTGGGGCAAAGACATAAACTGTATCCTTGCCATCACTGGATCAAGTTCAGAGGATTCTGTAGCGTAAACCTGATTCAATTGGTGCAAGATTTGATCGCGGTTATGCTTTTTCAGGTATGCCTGTAGTGCTTTTGCATAAAGCTCACTGCGCGACAATCCTAACTGCAGAGCAAGTGCTTCGGCCTCTTCAAAGATTGAATCTGGAAGTGAAATTGCAGTTTTCATAGTGAGCTTAGCTTAAAGTCCTACAGTTTGGTTATACCTCAGTCATACCAGAGCTGCAAGAACAAGGAGACTATATAGTGATTTCGCTTAGGAGTTAAACACTAAAAGACTTGAAACCCTTATAGGCAGTTGTTTTGTTGGCGTAGTCTCTCGGAGGGATAATGTCTCATTTTTGGCAGAAATAACTATATTGCAAAGGACTTAAACGCTGAACTGAAACCCAGTTCAATACACACTGCTTTCTCGATTTCTGCCCAATAAACGTCTTCTAAAACACCCTGTTTATTCTTAATTCTCTGAGCATCTACAGCCCTCATTTGACTTAAGTTAATGTGCCGATCTCTATCGAGTCCATTCTGCGGAGTTGGTGCAATATTCACAACAAACGGATAAGTCTTTGTTCCTGGCAACAAGGGCGCAACGATTGTTGTTGAACCATTTTGGTTGCCGATATCATTTTGCAAAATTAGACAAGGGCGCTCTTTATCGGTTTCATGACCAAGAACAGGTTTCAGATCAACCCACCATATTTCTCCTCGCTTGTAGGTTAAGTTTCCGTTAGGCATTTAAACCATCACCGACGGCAACATCCCAGGCCGAGATTTCTTCCTGTAACTCTGGGTTATTAGCCTGATCCTTATAAGCCTCTTCTAGCTCTTTCATCAAAATCCTTCTCTTCTCTTGCGAAAGGACAGCATTGATAAAGCTGCTACGGTTGCTGGCGAGCCGATCTACAAAATCGAGAATGTCGTCATCCAAGGTTATGCTGACTTTCTTGCTCATGGCTGTAAGCCAGCCACAGTGAGCTGGTAGGATTTTACTGTCATACTAACTAATCCTACGTTGGTAGTCAATTATATTCCATGGGCTATTAGTTATTGGAAACAGTTTCTTTATACAAATTATTGATTAACTTTATCTGACCAGTCTGGAGCACCCTGTAATTTTAAGGATTGAGCAGTTTTAAGAAACGTTTGAGAGGGTTTAATTTCATTGGGTGAAACAGTCTCAATGATAATTCTTACCCTTGTCCCTGCGGCTAGGTTTAAGGGTGCTTTGGGTTGAAGGGCTGTCCCATCGAATACAGCTTCAAGTTTATAGAGAATCATTCTCTAAAAGCAATTAGCTAATTTCCAACATAGTCTGACTTTTACCTTTAGTCGGTAAGATAAGAAACAGCCCTGATGGCGTGGGCAGTAATTAAAAAGATCATTACGTTTTATTAGTGAACTAAACATCTTCGACAGTTTTTTATATGGTATCAACTATTAATTTCTGTCATTGTATGGAAGCCTCCTATAGCGTTCTCTATTAATTTCGATACTTTGTGTAGTAGGTTCATCAGTATCTCCTTGAGCAACATGCGCAACCAATAAATACTTTACTCCGTCTAGCACACCAGACTGAACATCTGAGACCAATTGGCTTGAAAAATCCAAGTCTAAACCCTGAAGATAACGACAGCAAATTTTATAAGCTAGTGGAAGTCCCAGCGAATTTATCTTTTTTGCTCGACTCCTAAGAGCTAAGACATGAGGAGTTGGAACAACAATGGCTTGAGTAGATTGATAAGGAATTGAAAAGCAAAGATGACAAAATCCTTGTTTTAATAAATTTATCACGCAGGCATCTGTAGGTTGATTATCGTAGAGTAGTATCTGATGATTGGAGACTTTTGACGACTGATATTCAAGCTGCTTCCAATTTAATTTTGTATATCCCCCACTCGTATACCTTCGTTTTGCTTCAAGGAATGCTACACCAGTCAGTGATTTTTGCTTGGGAAAGGTGAGCCTTATGAGTATGGCTATATCGCCATGATCTTCTTCCAAAACTCCATCAGCTTTGTAAGCATCCCATGCCATCGAGAAACAACTAGGAATGTCAGTGATAGTAACATCTCGAAAGTTTTGTGTTATGCCTTGAAGCCAGGTGTAGCTGATATGGTCTTCATTCCACGCTCTTGGATTGCAACTGTGAACGGAGGAAGAAATAACATTTTCAACTTCGTTCAACCATTGATAAAATCTTAATTTCTTCATTCACGTCAAGCACTAAATTAAGTTTTGACTTTAGCAGTAACCGACAAATTTGGCTACCGTCTAAGCCATTGGACAAACTGTATAACGAAAATGGTCAGCGGCGGCAGAAAAAATAGGCCACCTGCGAGAGCTCCCTGTGCCGTCCGCTGCACCAACGTGTTAGGTTTCCTTTGCATAGCTCAGGTTAAAACATAAACTAGCATGATGACACAAACTCATTAGAGTGGTAATCAATTATAAAAGTCTACACAAGTTGTCATGCCCCAATTATTAAAAAGCTTATGTACGAAATCTGAAGGTATTTGATGATTTGGTGCGTCATGCGGTATAAATTCACCTGATCTTATAAATAGTAAAAGTTTTTCTGGCAAACTGCCTTCTGTTGAAATATTAAGTGCTGAATAGAGTTCTATAATTTCCTCTAATGTATCTGCGCAATTAAAATGATCCCATACAAGCAATACACCACTTAAGGAGGTATTCTGGTTTCTTATTTGATTACGAGCTATTTCTTTTAGTTCATTTAGTTTCCCATGGAAGGCATTGAAGTTATTTATATGCTGTCTTAGCTTTTCTGATACATCAATTAATGCAACTCCATAGACTTCACCTTGCCTATTAGAGTATGATCTTATTTGACGATTGGCATCAGTAATTCTATCCCCGATAGCTCTGTCTTGTGATCTAGATCGAATTCTCTTACAATCAAAAGCAATACCTTTATCTAATCCCTCAATAGTTAACAAAAAGTCTGGAGTTTTTTCACCTCTTTGCTCACTCTCAGAAAGTGCAGTAATTACTCTTCCAGGATAACTAGTAAATCGTGCTGCACAGAAAAACTCTGCCATCAATGATGGAAAATCGTTGGGATTGAGGATTCTATTTTTAATTCTTTTCACAACTCCATCATTTCCATAATTCTCAAAATTGCCAAGGCTTAGATTCTGGCCTTCCCCTGAGCTGCATTTTGAGACGATATAGCTATCAAGAGAGACAGTTAGGATCAACGGAATTTTATCCAAATTATTTTGAAGATGAATCAACTCATTCTGGTCAATCATCAAATTACAAATATCAATGTAATTCTTGAGTGGGTGTTCTATTCTTGGTCGATTGTACAGTTCTTGAAGTTTATCTGAACCAACTAGTCCTTCAATGAGTTGTTTCTGCTTGGCAAATCGATTTTCAGGAAGAATTATTCTTTGAGTCGAGGGATCAGACATAGATTGTCTATCCTGAAGTGCAATTAACTCAGTGAGTCTAACACCTAACTATGAATTAGACAGAAAGTTTCCGTCTAAAAGAACTATTAAGGTGTTTAGGCTGAATGTCAAGTTTCTTCCTAAGTACCCTATAGGGACTAAAAAGCAGGAAACCTCAACACAGTATCCTCTGCCAGGATAATTAGTCTCCGGGGGAAACGACCAGAAGCGCAATCATGAGATACACCCCAATCATGCAGTGGGATAGCCATTCATCCACCCCCAGCGCCACCAGGCCCAGCACTGTAAACACCAGGCCCGCCACAAACACACTCCAGGTTAAATCTTGGATCAAGGGGTTGGGGGTATAAAGATTGAGACCAATCGCTAAAGAAGTCAAGACAAAACAGACAATCGCAGCAATATGGCTCCAGACCGAATAGAGAACATAGCGATTACGAGCTTGGAGCAAATGGGTTAACCGTTCGAGTTGGGGTTGCCAGGCCTTGTGCTTACCCGGATCCGAAATATGCGCTTGTAACCCGATCTGCTTTTGCTCCAAGGCACTGATATTGTTAAACAGCAACGCCCGCCGCCCACTTAAACCCAAGAGAAATAGGGCCTGGGACATCAACATTACCATTGGGGCCAGCAGGTCTTGAATGATGACTAAGGTACGGGTGGCACTGACATCCATAACGATGGCTCACTCGGTTTATCTAGAGCTTTGGGCGCACTGTGGCCTACAACATACAAGAGCGAGACCACCGTAACTCATCCACAGAACGGGGCACTAGGCTGAGATCATGATGACCGCCAGGGCTGGGCATAAACCCAACTAACTCATCGGTACGGGTATCAATGAAATAGACCATGCTGCGATAGCGTTGAAAGCCCCCTGTAATCCCGACTACATAGCGACCATCTGGGGTAATCGTAATACTTTCCACATCCGGGGCAATATTTTGGATTTCTTTGCGGATTTTCCAGGTTTCCGTATCAATGACCATGACCCCCGACTTGGCTGGGGCCGGATAGAGAATCACCAGATACAGTTTTTTGGCATCGGGCGTAAACACCATGTGGAAGGGTTCGGGATAGCGGCCATACCACAGGGGATCCCGGATTTCGGCAAACTTTTTCCATTTCTTCGGATCTGGGTCGCTACTGTCAAAGACACCCAAAGCATTTTCCCGCCCATTGTTCATAAAGCAGAAATACTTGCCATCCGGTGAAAATCCAGATTCATGGCCTGGAGACCCGACTTGATCTAGTTTGATTTCCCAGGTGTCTTTATCGGTTTTGGTGACCGGGTAATGATCCGGGGTTTGGGAATTAAACGAGCAGAAGGTGACTGGCTCCATATTTTTCTGGGCATCCAGCACCACCAGGCCCCCACATAAGCGAATTAAGGTCGCCGCCCAGCGTCCGGAAGGATGCCAAATTGTCCCATCTGCCCCACATAGCCCCAAAACATCTTGGCCAGGAATTTGTCCTTCTTCTACCAGCAATTCCCCCGACGGCACCATTTCCCAGTCAATTTTCAGCCCCTTAGTCCCTTGGTAATCAAACAAGCCAGTCGTGGCATCGGGATAAATCCGCCGAACTTTTAGCGTTCCCCCTTGTCGCCAGGCCTGGTCAAGCTCCGGCACATTAGGCACCCAATCATATTTCAGGGCCACCTTAACTTGGGAACTGCCCCGATCAAACCAGGCCGCAATATCCTTTTGACCATCCGTAATCCAGTAGGATTGGGCATCATCTGGTTTAATCGTGGTGTGGACTCCCAGGCCCAGGCCCGTACTGGCCGCCACATTATCTTCCAGAACCATCATATTGCCGTCATATTTGACCTTATACATATTGAAGCCCTCGGCGGGTTCCGACATTGGCGTGGGAATGCCAAAGATCAAGGCATCTTTCCCCCCCTGACAACTGTTGATAAACTCAAAGCCTTCATAGGGATTACTCGAGGGAAAGGCCTGGATGTGGTGGGAAATTGGGCAATAGTCGCCATAGTTCCAGTACCAAATCGAAGCCATGACCGTGCCTGTTTTTAAGTCCAGCGCGTGCGTGCCACCGCCCATTTTTTGGGGACAGAGGAGAATATAATCCCCAATAACATCCCCATTGGGCAAGCGAAACAGGTAGTCATCAATATTGGAGACTTTGCGGTGGATCGGTTGATTGGGGCTATATCCCGGTTCCAGGGCAACTCCTTGGGGGGGCAATGTTGGCGTTGTTTCTGCGGCCAAGGCCGGCCGAGCTAACCCCACTCCTAAAACACTGGTGGCGGCAATTTGCAACAGTGAACGCCGATTGAGCGCGGCTGGCTGGGGGGGAGTTGGGGAAACTGATGCATCGGTATTTACTTGCTCTGGTTGCAGTTGCTCTTCCATACTCACCATATTCCCCATGAGTTTGATTTTGTAATCTAGTCAATATTTTCTTTATGCCTAGGGTAACTCACTCAAACAGCCATGGCATTATGACTTTATAAATTGCAATGATTACCAAAAGCCGCTTAAGGTTTTTTGAAAAAAATGCGTAAAAGTATTTCAAATTAATTTCTTGAAGATTGATGCTAGGGCGTGTCATCTCCGAACGTTGGCCTTCACCTACCGGGGGTGCAGCAAAGCTCTACAAATAAGCTAGATAAATATGCTCTCCAGGCAAGCAACCTCTACGGTGACATCAACCACCACCTCAACGATTTATCTGGATCAAAATACTAAACTCTAAATAACCTACTTAGTGATTCCGGCAATACATTGAACTTCCAAAAGAAGTCCGGGAATCATTAGAGCTGCGACACCAATGGTGGCACTGGTATAGGCTGGTGATGCTAGAATTTTCTTCCTAGTTGCAACATAAATTGAGCCGTTGTCGGCCAAATTCACAATAAAGCTAGTCATTTGCAGGATTTGCTCCAGGCCCGAACCTGCTGCTTGGAGAATGATCTCAATGTTTTCATAGGTCTTCCAAGTTTGAGACTCAATATCCAGGCCTGCCAGGGAACCATCTACATTTAGCCCACTAATACCCGAGAGGTAAAGCGTATCGCCGTAACGGACACAGTTGGTAAAGCCATAGGGTTCATAGGGCAGGATATGACTCACTGAAATGACTTCTTTCATGAAATATCTCCAAAATATAATATAGTCGTCAATTGCTGGTATAAGTCTATAGTAGTCTTAGCTTAGAACAGAATATGTAGAATATTTCTCTATACTATAAAAACCAGAGAAACGATGTTCTAAGAACAGTTAAAAAAAGAAATCGCACAATCAAGACAGAATCAAGGAGTTACCACATCGGCATTGAACAGTTATTGCCTTGTAACCAGACACCCAGAAGTTATTCATATTTACATTTACTATTTTGCATCTTTAGTATGCTGAATTTAGTGTTTATATTTCACATAAAACTGCTAGATTATTGCAAAATATCTTCCCTGATTTTTTCTATCTATCTATTCCGAAGAGTTAGTTGTGAAAATACGTTGATCCAATTGATCTAGAATTTTTGTATCCACAGCAGGGTCAAACTTACGTGCAAAGAAAACTTCATGAGTCAACAGACAAGGATAATCCTCACTAGTGAGAATGCGTGGGCGACCATGGCGAATAGAATCAGAAAAATCTACATAGAGATGATTATTATTACAGATTTTAAATAAATTGCTATTCACTAGAACAGTTTGGATATAAGATTCATCAGGAATAACTGTCTGTTCGTAATAACTAACCAACTCAGGATGATCAAGCGAATGATTGTAGAGATATTCCGCACAGGCCCGAGAGAGTGTCTTAAAAAAAGAACCTCCATAGCAACTAAAGGTGTCATTAAAGGGTGTAGATCGAGCCTTTAAGCCCAGCATCAACCCATAGGAAAGGTTCAGACGAACTAAAGGTTGACTCACATTAATAATCGTCTTGAAAGGGCTTATTATTCCTCGAATTAGAGGATTAAGGTTTGGGATTAATCTCAAATACTGATAAAAGTAGCGATCCTCTCCACTAAACCCGATCCAGGGGTGAGTCTTATCAACTGGAAAATACTCCATGTAGCCATCATAGGGACTAGATTCTAGGCGTTGCTCTAAGTAGGAAAGAGGTTGAGTTGGGTAATCTTGGCCTGATAAGTTAACTAACCAATCAAAGTCAATTTTATTTTGCAACAACCAGCCAATTGCGTCTAAATAACTCCGCACAATTTTGAAATCTCCCCGGCCCCCCTCAGCCCAAATCACCTCTACTTGTCCAAGTTGTTTAAACCGTTTAACATCCAAGTTACAAAAGCGGGGATCATGGCAAATTAAGACCCATGGCCTGGAGCTAGTGGAAATAATTGCATTTACCAGTCGATGAATTTGATCAGGATTATTATGAGTTTGTAGTAAATAACAGACCACTGGCATATAAAAATCCTAATTGACTTCTGACGTGAATGAAATTGACATTACTAGATTGATCACCTCAAAGAGTTCTAAAAACAGGTGAAATTGCTATATCAGGCTTGAGAGACTCGAGAGGACTTAAAAACATAGTGGCTGGCCCAGAGGGTAAACAGGGGTAAAAATATGATGCAAGCCAGTAAGACGGAGGTGGCTACGCCGATAATTCCTGCGGGTAATCCGAGAACAATACTAATTGTCAGAATGATTGAGAAAATGACACTCCAACCCAGATCAATATTCGGTTTTCCCACAGCCCAAAGTAGTCGGGATGCGGCATCGGCAAAGGGTCTGGGTAAGGCTGACAAGCAAATAAGCACCACAATTGGGATAGCAGGAATCCACTTCTGCCCAAAAATAATTGGGATATAAAAATGTGCAAGGCTCGATTGCAATAGAATCAACGGGAAAGCGACCAAGGCAATGGTTTTTAACCCCTCCAAATACCGTGCCTTTAACTCAGTGATCTGACCTTGGGCCGCACAGAGGTGAGGGTATAAAGCCGTATTAAAGATGCCCAACAGACTGAGACTAATCCCCAGGCCAGAGTTGAAGGCAAAATAGTACATTCCCAAAGCCTCAATGCCGAGAAATCTACCAATGAGGAGGTTATCTATATTGCCCCTCAATGTCGAAAGGACTTGTAAGCCAAAAATATTATATCCAAAATTAAATACGTCCTTAACATATGGAATACTAAAGCCCTGTTTCAGTTGCCATGGCCGACTTTTGTTAATGATGATGACCCAGAGAGGGGCTAGCAAGACCTGTGGGATCAGAAGTGACCAGTAACCTGCTCCTAAAAGGGCCAGAACTATAGTCATTAAGTTAGTTGCTATATTCCCAACGGCATCACTAATCGCAAACACATTCAATCTATTTTCTCGTAGAACCAATCCCCCTTGGACAATCGAGTTGGCTCGAATCAAATAAGTAATAGAAAGAATAAAAATCGGCAAAACTAAGCGAGGATCACCATAGAAGTGAGCCAGGGGAAAAGCTAGTAAGCATTGTATGAGGCAAAGACTAATATTGATCAACCATCCTAGCCAAAAGACCGTATGACAATAGTCTTCTAATAATTCTTCTTCCACCTGGGCTAACTTTTCACTAATCCCAAACTGGCTAAAGGCAACAATAAATTGATCAAGAGAGAGGACAATAGCCACCAGGCCAAAATCTTCTGGGCTTAAAAGTCTGGCGGTTGTAATCGTCGTTCCGAGCCGGAAAATTCGAATTAATACTTGAGCAGCACCTAACCAGCCAATATTCCGAATAAATTGACTAGAAAGTTTTTGCTTCAATTTCAAAAGTAACGTGTTCAAGATGGGGCCACTTCCAGGAGGGTTGCTAACTCGGGCTTTTGCGGTTGCTCCTCCGATGCCTTATAGGCCAGACCCAGGAACAATAACCCAGGCCAAACTAAATAAACCGTGACCTCGATACTGTCACCAAAGGTATTGAGGAACAGAGCTAAAAAAAGATGCAGAGCCACTCGGGCTAGGAAGATATTTTGTGCCTTAAACACTAATACGCCAAAGGTAGCCACCATCGCTAAACAAAGGGAGAGAAAGCCGACCAGTCCTTTCACAAATAGCAAACCTACCCAGGTATTATGGGAGCCAATCGGCATAAATTGCACCAATTTTGGCCCTCGCTCAACAATGCCATGCCCCGTCCATAAAGCCTCCGGCCAGCGTTGGAGTGCAATGTTATCTAAGGTAGCTCTAAGATCACTGGAGGAGGAGCGAAAACTTCTAAATTGGGCGATAAAGTTCTGGACTAAATTAATAAGTTGAGGAGCAGCCAGGCCAGCCCCAAGACTCGCACCTGACAACCCGATTAGAACGGATGGCCGTGAAAGTCGTGAGAGAATTTGGGTTAACAACCAAGTCGCCGGTAGAGCCAACACCGCTAAACGAGAGCCGGAAATGACTGCCATGAGAACGGCCGCCGCTATGCCAATAGATCGCCACCATCGGTTTGTTTCCGCCAAACTGAGGGGGAAAAAGACACTGCTAACATAGCCAATCGCCGCTGCCCAAGGGGCAAACAGGCCAATCCGAATCAGCCGATTTTCAGGATCAATGGTGTAAAAGCTGATTTGAAACGCTCCAATCGGGCCGCCAAACACATTCCAGGGCACGGTATAAAGTGGATCAGGCAAGCGGAGTAAAAAACCAACCACGAAAACAGGAAATATCACCAGGGACTGCAAGCCCAGCATACAAATGGCCCGATAAATGAGTTGGGGCCGAATGGACAAACAGCCCAGCAGAGGTAATAAGGCCCACAAGGCCCACCCCCTAGCCCATCCCAACGTTGATTTCAGCAGCGTGGCGGTTCCAAGATCAAAATCAACATGGGCCATGACGAGGCTAACCAGCATCGCGAACATTGCGGCTAACCAGGCCCAGATGATCCAGGGAATCCTAATCCGCTCATCGGCTGGCGTAGAATCGGTTTGCTGCCACAGCTTTTTACCTAAATACAGCGTCAAGCCCCAAGTCACTAGGGTAGGAACAAAATAGAGAATGCCCATAAAGTAGAAGAGATAGGTACCAAGAATGGTGTACCAGACCACGTTCTCTTCAAAATTACAGGGACGCATGAGAGTAACTGACCTAGAATAAAGTGATTTAGAAAATATAAACTTAATTCAAACATTCGGGTCTTGATTCAGCGCAGTAGTGGTAATTGTATGGAACTGACCTCATCGCCCAGCCATGATACTCTCCCTCTAGTATCCGTGATTATCCCGGCCTACAATGCGGCTCGCTTCGTCCAAGAAACCCTGGAGTCGGTGTTGGGACAAACGTATCAAAATCTGGAAGTCCTGGTGGTGGATGATGGCTCTAACGATAACACCGTCAATATTATTGAGCAATTGGCCCAACAGGACAGCCGGATCATTCTAATTCAGCAAGAAAACGCCGGTGTGGCTGCCGCCCGGAATGCCGGAATTCTCCAGGCCAAGGGAGAGTTCATTGCCCCGGTTGATGCGGACGATATTTGGTATCCGGAAAAGTTGGCCAAGCAAGTGGTTAAGATGTTGGCGAGTCCTGCTGCTGTGGGTGTGGTCTATTGCTGGTCGGCGATGATTGACGAAAAGGGGCAGTTTACGGGGGGCTATTTTATCGGCAAGCAGAGGGGCTATGTTTTACCAGATTTAATTTGCCAGTTTTTCTTGGGGAATGCCAGTGTGCCCTTGATCCGACGTAGCTGTTTTGAAACAGTCGGACTCTATGACCAGGAATTGCGGGCCCAATCAGCCCAAGGAGCCGAGGATTATGATATTTCCCTACGCTTGGCCGAATATTATCAGTTTGAGGTTGTGCCTGAATTTTTGGTTGGCTACCGTCAAGTTCCGGGGAGTATGTCCTATAGTGTGGGCACGATGGAGCGATCCTTGGCTCTTCTTTTGCAATCGATCCGCCAACGGCATCCAGAATTTCCGGGAGCTATTTTTCGCTGGTCTCAGGCTGGGGTGTATTACTGGTTGGGTTTCCGGAGAAAAGAATGCGGTGACTATCTCGGCTCCCTATGGCTCTATGGACAGGCCATGCTTTTAGATCCGCCTGTGGTGCTAAAGCGATCCCAGTTTTATAAAGATATCTTGATCAATTTTCTCTCTCTGATTTTACCTTTCAGGATGATCATTTCTTATCTCAAAGAGGTTAGACGTAAGTCACGGTCTCAGGCCGAACCGTTAACCCTGGCTGAATTAACCGCCAGTGCTGAGAAATATTCGCCCATGTATTTTGAAGTTTATGAACAGCGATTACAAACCTTGAATCTAGCCAAGCCGGTCACTATTACATCCATCAACTAACCTTTGATTGGTGCTATTACCTCAGGGATTAAAAACTCCTCGTCTTCTTCAAAACGGTTTTAGGGTTCCCTATGCCTTTAGTTTCGGTCATTATCCCAGCGTTCAATGCGGCTCATTACCTAGAGCAAACCCTTACATCGGTTATTCAGCAAAGCTTGACGGATTTTGAGGTCTTGATTATTGATGATGGTTCTACGGATCATACGGGAGAAATGGTCCAGGCCTGGGTGGAGCAGGATCAGCGCATTCACTACTTTTACCAGGCCAATCAGGGGGTTTCCGCAAGTCGTAACTATGGCATTGCCCAGGCCAGGGGAGAGTTTATTGCCTTTCTAGATGCCGATGATCTCTGGTATCCCGATAAACTGGCTCTGCAAGTCAAGCACCTCCAAAGCAATCCCAACCTAGGTGTGAGTTTTGGGCGGGTTAATTTCCTGACTAAGGAGGGTCAACCTCTGGGACAACTATCCACCTCGCCTCTGGTTAACCTACGGCCCCGAGACTTTTTGTTGGGCAATCCAACCACCACCAGTTCCAATCTCCTCGTTCGCCGGGCTACGTTGACGGAGATCGGTGGATTTGACCTGGAAATGCGGTATGCCGAAGACTTGGAATGGTTATTGCGGATCAGTTGTTCCCAAATCTGGCAGATTGAGGGCATTAATCAGGTTTTAATCAGCTACCGGACGGCCTCGGGCGGATTATCCAGTGATCTCTACCAAATGGAAGCCGATTGGGAAATTTTTCTCGAAAAAGCCAGCATTTATGCCCCAGGGTTGATCCAGGCCGATGGTTCTCTAGCGCGGGCGACTCATCTGCGTTATTTGGCCCGGCGATCCTTACGGCTCGGTTTGCCCCCAACGGTTGGCCTGGATTTTATTTGGCGGGCCATTAGGACTGATCCCCGGCTCTGGCGGCAAGAACCCAAGCAAACCCTGTTGACCTTAATCGCACTGTATAAGAAAAAATGGCTGTTCTAAAGCGAGTTACTGTTACTATCCTCAGTTTGCTCTTGGGCCTGGGCTTGAGTTTAGCCCTAGTGATGTTTCAGAGTGGAGATTCTGCCCATCCGAAGGCTATCCCTAGTCAATTGCCGTTGCAGCAGGGGATCAATCTTAGTCATTGGCTGTCCCAGTCTCCGGTCGGCTATAGTCAGGCCCATCTGCAATCTTGGATAGATCAATCAGATTTTCAGTGGCTTGCCCAAATGGGGTTTGATCATGTCCGCCTCCCCGTTGATCCGGAGTTTTTGCAGGAATTACAACCGCCCTACCGGATTAAACCGGAACATTTTGCAGTTCTCGATCAAGCTCTGGCCTGGGCCCAGCAATCCCACCTTGGCCTGGTGCTCGACCTTCATCCCAACGCGGCTCTACCTCTGACTTCGGATGTGGCGGTATTGGATGGACTTTCCCAGCTTTGGTCAGAAATTGCTCACCGCTACCAGGCCCAGGCCAATTTTCTCGTCTATGAACTCCTGAATGAGCCTCAAGTCCAAGATCCCCAGGCCTGGCAACGGATTATCGAACAGCTAGTCGAAGTCATTCGCGAACAGGATCAAAAGCATTCGATTATTATTTCTGGCCCCAACTGGGGTGGCCCGGAAGATCTGCTCAAACTGCGTCCTATTGCCGATCAAAAAGCAATTTATACCTTTCATTTTTATAATCCAATGGCCTTTACTAGCCAAGGAGCAGACTGGATTGAGGGTCTAAAACAGATTCAAGGCTTACCCTACCCCTTTGATCCCCAACGTTTCGCCCAAGTCAAAGCCACCACCCCTGACCCAGAAGCCCAAAAATGGCTGGGTTGGTACGCAAACGATCAATACAACGTTTCTCGACTAGCTCAGGATTTACAGCCTGTCCAACAGTTTCAGAACCGCTACCGAGTGCCGGTTTATTGTGGGGAATTGGGGGTTTATCAACGCTCGGCCCTGCCTCCAGATCGGTATCGCTGGTATCAAGATGTGATCACACTGCTAAAGCAAAATCGAATCGGCTATGCCCTTTGGGATTATCGAGGTGGCTTTGGCTTAGTGGATCGAGAAAAACATCAGGCTGACCAAAACTTATTACGGATTTTGCAGCTAACTCAGGGAAAATAGGTGAATTATGCCCAAAGTTTCAGTTATTGTGCCGGTGTACCAGGTCGAAGCCTATATTGCCGACACAATTGGCTCTATCCTTGGACAAACCTTGACTGACTTTGAAGTGCTGCTTGTTGATGACGGCGGCCAGGATCGGAGTATCGAAATTTGTCATAGCTTTACTGATCCAAGAATTAAAATCATCAGCCAGGCCAATCGAGGCTTAGCCGGGGCCAGAAATACCGGCATTCGTCAGGCGCAAGGGGACTATCTGGCCTTTTTGGATGGGGATGACCTCTGGTTGTCGGAGAAATTAGCCCACCATGTCGCCCACCTGGATGCGAATCATCATGTCGGGATCAGCTTCAGTTATTCGGCGTTCATTGATCAAGACGGTCAGCCCTTAGGCATCTATCAAACCCCTCAGTTAACTGATATTGATCCGGTTCAGGTCATTTGCCGCAACCCGATCAGCAATGGCTCAACCCCGGTGATTCGGCGACAAGTCTTGAGTGACATTGGCTTTCCGGCAACTATCGGTGATGAAATTGAAACCTGGTATTTTGATGAAACTTTTCGACAGTCAGAAGATATTGAATGCTGGTTACGGATTGCCTTGACGACCTCATGGCAAATTGCCGGACTGGGGGAAGTGCTCACCCTTTATCGCGTCAATACCGGCGGACTATCGGCCAACATTGAGAACCAACTGGCGGCCTGGGAACGGGTAATTACTAAAACTCGCAGCTATGCCCCAGATTTTATTGGAAAGTGGGAAAGCCTGGCCCGCGCCTATCAACTGCGATACCTGGCCCGGCGAGCAGTCAGAATGCGGGTGGGAAAAACAGCGGTGGACTTAATCAAGCGGGCTTTCCAAAGCGATGCGCGCATCCTCTGGCAAGAACCGAAGCGGACATTATTGACCCTCGCCGCAGCCTATTTTGTCAAAACTTTACCAGAATCCATCTATCTATGGTTAGAAAATCAGGCGATGACGATGACTGGAACCACCCCCAAAAAACGGCTGCACCAGAAACCCAAAGACATCCGTAATTCTACTGTTGTGCAGAACAATGATTCATTGGACAATAAAGACTAGGAGCTAGATAATCCTGCGATAAAATGAGAAAAGTCCAATTTAGTCCGACCTATCTCAATCCATACAAACTAAGGCTTATACGAAAAGAGATAAGTAGACAGCTTAATCAGAGCATATCTTAATTTAGAAACGCCAAAGATCATTAGAATTCATTCGGTTTTATTTCCAGTCGAGCCACTTATTTTCCTCTAGCTTCAAATTTCGCCCCTGGTGATTAAGGATGAAAATTTTATTAGTTTGCTCCGCAGGTGGTCACTTCAAGGTGATGAGGGAATTGGAGCATTTTTGGGCTTCTCATGAACGAGTCTGGGTCACCTTTGAAACATCCAGTTCCCAAATCTTGCTCAAGGATGAGACAGTCTTTTGGGCCTGGTCACCAACCAATCGCCATTTGCCCAACTTAATGCGGAATTTATGCCTGGCCTGGAAGGTGGTGCGGGAAGAAAAGCCTGACCTAATTCTTTCAACGGGGGCTGGGGTTGCGGTTCCGTTTATTGTTTTGGGGCATTTCCTGGGAATTAAAACTGCGTTTGTGGAATCGATCACTCGAGTGGATGACTTGAGTTTGTCAGCCCGGCTAGCATATCCGTTGTTGGATGCTCTATATGTTTGCTGGCCAGAATTGGCGGCTAAATACCCCAAGGCAGAAGCGATTACATCTCGTACTCAGGCCCAAGAGGTCACATGATTCTAGTCACAGTCGGAACTGAGCAATTTCCCTTTGATCGCTTAATGTCTTGGATTAACGCTCTCATTAAGCAGAAATTTCTTGATCCTGCCGTTGAGGAGATTCTGGTGCAGTACGGCAGTTGCCAGGTTGTGCCTAAGGGGGTTCAGGCTGCGGCTGTTTTTCCGGAAGATTCTTTTAAAACCTACATCAAACAAGCGCGGGTGATTATTTCCCATTGTGGTGAGGGGAGTGTGTATGCCCTGGCGGCTTCTGGAAATCCCTATATTCTGGTTCCCCGCCACCACGCGTATCAGGAGCATGTGGATAACCATCAGGAGGAGTGGGCCAAGATGCTAGAAAAACAAGGCATTGCCGTGGCCTGGGAACTGGCAGATTTAGTCCGATTTTTGGCTGATCCTCAGGTGTCTGGCCTCGTTAATCTACCTTCAGAATCTATTAGTCAGATGTTAACTCAACGGTTTGGATAGAATAATGGCACAACTTGTTCAAGACTTGGAACTCCTGGATAAAATGCTTGTCTCTCCAGAGTCAGATATTGTTCACCTCGGTTCGGGAGCCTGGATGAAGGTTCCACGCCATTTAGTCGGGGCGGCGGCGATTGATTTTTCTAAGCTCTGTCACCCATTTTTATCGCAAGAATTTTTACTAGAGACAACCATGACCAATCTGACCCTAGACTTTAGCCATACAGAGGCAATTTCTGGGAAAGGGCTTGCGGTGCTACTGGAAATTCAGAAACTGGCCAGTAGCCTTAACTTTGTCATCACGGGCTGGAATGCGAATCCTGGCCTGCGATCACTTTTAGAAAACATTGGCTTGCAATGTGAATGGTACTCAGATATTAGTAGTGTGAACAATACTCAGAGTATCCAACCTCACCCCTCTGTTAATTCTTGGGGAAAGCGAGTCATTGATATTTTAGGGGCCATCGTTGGTTTGCTGATCATGGCGGTTCTATTTATTCCGATTGCCATTGCCATTAAACTCGATAGCCCAGGCCCCATTTTTTTCAGTCAAATTCGCTGTGGGTTGTTGGGTGAGCGATTTCGGATCTGGAAGTTTCGTTCTATGATTGTTAATGCTGAGGACTTGAAGGATATGATTGTCAATCAAGCCAAGGGGGCCTGGTTTAAGAACGATCATGATCCGCGAGTGACCCGCGTTGGCAGCTTTTTGCGTAAATATAGTTTGGATGAAATTCCCCAGTTTTGGAATGTGCTTTGTGGGGAGATGAGTTTAATTGGCACCCGTCCACCCACCCTGGATGAGATAAAGTTCTACGACATCTTAAAGTGGAAACGTCTGGACGTGAAGCCAGGCCTGAGTGGGGAATGGCAGGTCAATGGTCGTTCCAAAATCCGCAGTCTGGATGATGTCATTCAACTTGATTTGGACTATCAGGAAAAATGGAGCTTAATGTATGATATAAAGCTGATTTTGAAAACAATATTTGTGGTTTTTAATAAAGATTCAGGTGCTGTTTAATATCTCATTATAATTTTAAGCAGCTACATCTCACTCTCATCGAAAATTTCCCAGATTTGACCCAAGACTTGATTGGAAAAAAGAAACCCATCAGGAACAGTTAAGTGTATTTTATTAGTTTTAATTTTTAATTTTGGCTCGGTTTCAGTCAAGTTGATTAGTTTTTTAACCCAGGCCTGTGGAAACTCTTTTTCTAACTCAATTAAATTAACACCATCTTGTAAGCGTAGGCCTAACATTAAGGTTTCTAACCAGCGATCAAATTGGGAAGTAGGTTCAATGGCCGTTAAATGACCCGGTAAACCTGTTAACCATTGATAATAAGTGGCTCTGGTTTTAGGGCGACTTAAACGGCGATGCTCTACATAACTCGTTGCCCCCAGGCCAAAGCCATAATAGGATTCATTTCGCCAATAAACCTGATTATGCTGACAGCGAAACCCTGGCCGGGCATAGTTAGAAATTTCATAATGGTCATATCCGGCACTGGTGAGTACTTGATCCGCTAACAGGTACATTTCGGCAGTGGTGTCATCGTCCGGGAGGGGAGTCTGTCCGGGGTGAAATTTTTTTCCAAAAACTGTGGTTGGCTCTAGGACTAAATCATAGGCAGAAATGTGAGTCGGATTGAGTTGAATCGCTGAAGTTAAGGAATCGTTCCAATCCTCTATGCTTTGGCCCGGCAAACCGGAAATTAAATCTAAGCTCCAATTTTCAAAGCCAATCTCTTGAATCGTCGCCACCGCTTGCCCAATATCTTTCACGCGATGAAACCGCCCACAGGCCTGGAGTAAATGATCTTGAAAAGCTTGTACTCCCAAACTCAAACGCGTCACGCCACAGTCTTGATAGCCTTGAATTTGCGACTTTGTAAACGTGCCCGGATCTACTTCTAAGGAAATTTCAGGATTCGGATCAATCCCGATTTTTTGGGCTAATTGAGTCAGGATTTGAGCAACTTGGCCTGGAGACAATAGCGAGGGAGTGCCACCACCAAAAAATATCGTGTTTAAGGGTAAACCCAAGTTGGGGGTGGAATCAATTTCTGTGAGTAATGCCGCCACGTATTCACAGATCGCTGGAGCACTATCCCCATAGGCCCGCTCTCCAATCACCGAAATCGGAAAATCGCAGTAAAAGCACCGCCGCCGACAAAAGGGAATGTGGATATAAGCAGCACGGGGCCTAACCAAGGACTGACTTTTACTCTCCATCAGTAATCTCTAAATGAACTAATTTGGATATGGCAGTCTGTCTTGATTTGTGAGAATAATTGATCATCACCGTTGGCCATAGGTGTTTGAGAGTTTATTTGGAGAATTTAATCGCTGAAGTTTATTAATCAATATTTAAATGTTAATTAAGAAACATTTGCCTCCCGTTGTTATTAGGCTTTAGGAATTTTATCTAAGATAACTTTCTGAATGGATAAAACTCTAAATTTATAATCTTTTGGGTATTCAGTCTCTTTTTTTAGGATTTTGGTTCAAGTTTTTTATGTTGTGTTACTAAAATTGCCAGTAAGATGATTGTTAACAAGGTTAATTTATTGGATGTTAACTGTATCTTTGGAATCTAGAATTTAACTGCCTAAAATTTAAAGTGCTGTTTCACCACATCTAACCGTGAACATTGCCAATAGTCGATGTGAGAAATGATCAAGCCCTCAGCATTTACTTCTAGCTCACTGCGACCTGTAACAGAAATGCGGGGCTGCCAAGGTAAAGGGGCATTCCAACTCATTGTCCATTGGGTATGAATAATTGCATCTTTTTGGTGAATGTCATGGAGTTCCAATTTGAGATTAGAAAACCAGTAGGTAATAAACCCAATCATCTTTTGATATTTATCTATGCCTCGAAACTCGTAAACTGGATCTTTAAAAAAAACATCAGAGGCATAAATCTCGTAGGACTGGGCCTGGGGAAATCTACTGTAGTCTTGCTTTACAACTTCGATCAGATTCATAAGTTTACTCTATTTAACCTAGATGCTGGGGCGATAGCATCTGTAGCAATTTGTTAAAATGCTATCACAGATTCCCATCACCATAAATCATGACCGATAGCCTCTTAAAACTACCCCCTCAAACCTTGGATAAGCTAGAGCAGTTTGATCAATTTTGGACTAACTATCGCGTATCCCCTCCATCATTTCCCCAATTAATAACAGAAAATCCGGGTCAGTTAGTTGATATTAATTATGATGTTGCGATTGCCGGCGGAACTCTAGGAATTATTCTTGCCTATGCTCTGCAAAAGCTCGGTTGGCGGGTAATCATAATTGAAAAAGGAATCTTACAGGGAAGAGTACAGGAATGGAATATTTCTCGGAAAGAATTAGAGATTTTACTGGAATTAGAGTTATTGACTGCTAGTGAATTAGAGTTGACCATCGTTACGGAATATAATCCGAGTCGCATTGGCTTTAAGGGCGGCAAAGATATTTGGGTGCGGGATGTATTGAATTTAGGGGTAAGTCCAATTATTTTGTTGGATTTACTCAAGCAAAAATTCCTCAATGCGGGTGGTCATACTTTAGAGCAAACAGAACTTCAGCAGGCCATCGTGCATCCCAATGGGGTTGAGATTCATCTCAGAAGTAATCTCCAGCCAACTTGTC
This sequence comes from Pseudocalidococcus azoricus BACA0444, assembly GCF_031729055.1. Classification (NCBI taxonomy): domain Bacteria; kingdom Bacillati; phylum Cyanobacteriota; class Cyanophyceae; order Acaryochloridales; family Thermosynechococcaceae; genus Pseudocalidococcus; species Pseudocalidococcus azoricus. The sequence continues at coordinate 50,891 of NZ_JAVMIP010000001.1, forward strand.
AGAGGATTCAAGCGCGACTCTTACTGGACATGATGGGACATTTTTCACCAATCGCTGCCCAAGCCAGGCAAGGTAATCGCCCCGATGGTATTTGTTTAGTGGTTGGTAGCTGTGCCCAAGGATTGCCGCAGGAAGAGTATGGGGATTTGTTCTATTCTTTCACCCAGATTAAAAACGCCTGTCAATATTTCTGGGAGGCTTTCCCCGCCAAGGATGGTCGAACGACTTATATGTTCACCTATGCGGATTTGCATCCCGAACGCCTCAGTTTTAAGCAACTTTTCCGTGAATATTTAAGTTATTTACCGCAGTATCAAAATATAGATATTCAAGAAATCAAACTTCAACGAGCTTTGTACGGATTTTTTCCTTCCTATCAGCGATCACCGTTACAGACGGCATGGGATCGAATTTTACAGGTGGGTGATAGTAGTGGGAGTCAATCGCCGCTAAGTTTTGGTGGATTTGGGGCTTTGGTGCGACATCTCCCCCGATTAGTGGCAGGAATTGACATGGCATTGCAATGGAATTTATTGAGTCGCTCTGATTTAAGCTTGTTGCAGCCCTACCAACCTAACCTGTCTGTCACTTGGCTGTTCCAAGAAGCTATGCGGATCAAAATTGGAAGTATCTATAATCCTGAAGCCGTAAATAAACTCTTAGCAGTGACTTTTGCCGTTATGGATAATTTAGGCGATCCCATTCTTAAACCGTTTTTGCAAGATGTGGTGCAGTTCCCCGCCCTGACTCAGACCCTCTGGAACATGGTGCTAGCAGACCCAATTCTTGTTTCCAAAATTTCCATGCAGGTGGGTTTACCTAGTCTGCTAAGTTGGCTGCAACACTTTATTCTGTTAGGTAGCTATGATTTGGGTGATCGCCTTGGGAGTCATCTAAAACCCTTTTTAGTCAATCTTTTACCCGAACATCAGTACGCTCTAGCCAGTAGGCTTAATAGTTGGAAGTATGGCTCTGGTAAGGATTATTCTTAATCGCTAATATTTGCAACGTAAATCCCTTGGTACTTAATGCGGTTTGTGACGGTGCAGGTGCAGCTCCAATGTTCACGTTCGATATCACTATCTGGTTGTACCTTATCTCTAGCTTGAGAACCCAAAAGTATCAGGGATTCAACACCAAAATCTTTCAGCGCGTTCTGATGATTTGCTAGAAGCACAAGGGCTTCTTGCTGCCGCATTAACTCAGCCTATAACAAAAAATAAGATTCTAGTTGGAATTGCATCTCACCACTCATTTTTCTATTGCGTCTGCTCAGAATTGAGAATCGCATCCTACAAAAGATTTCTGGTTGTGTCTCCATCAATGCGTTGAGGCAGCATAACGGCAAAAAGCAGCGGCGGCAGATAAACTCGAACTCCACACCAGCAGCCTTCGACCGCCCGCTGCCATGCAGTGTTAGGTGGCGACAGCTACTTCTAACTATCGAAGAGGAAGAAATCTTACTTGTCCTTCCCACTCTCCCTCAAAGCTGCACTCCGCAATCAAGATAATTTCCTCTATCGCCACCCCTACTGGAACACGACGGCTCACCTCAAATAATCCAGGCATCCGTAATCCAGATTGAATGCGTTCATATGCAAAAGTTGTCATGGTAGCAACATCATGCGTCAAGACAATTCGTTCTGCTTGGGCTGCCCATTCTAAAACGGTTGGGTCATCTATTCCCGACAAACCAACACCTTGAACACGCACAATATCAACATCTGGACTTTGACGAAGAACACCCCGCACAATTTGGTTGTTAAAATTTTCATCTGCCAGGAATCGAGCCATTGCAGATCACCTGGATTGATTACGCCTAGCAAGTAAGCGATCACGTATTCCAATAGGATTAAACCGCTGTTCAGCCTCTTGCTGAATTATATTCGCCTGACGCTGGCGTTCTGAAAGATAGGTATGAACCTCATCTCGATGCCTGAGGTAGTAACCAATAACAAGATATATATCTGGTAGTTGAAGCGATGGATACTGCTCTCCTATTTCCTCTGGTGTACATCCCTCTAAAAAAGCCGTCACGACAGTATCTAGGGTTACACGGGTTCTAGACACGCGCACAACACCATAAGCATCAGTCTCTATAGGCGCAGGTTCAAGGGCAATTGCTAGAGTCATAGATATTCCCAGGTTTCTAAACCCTATGGTAGTAAACAACCATTCAGATCAGAGCCTTCAATGGTTATAGAGGTTCCTTGCTAGTTCTTGCAATCCTCATATTCTTCCTTTTCTATGGCGTCTGCTCAGAATGGAGAATCGCATCCTAGAAAAGATTTCTGCTTGTGTCTCCATCGATGCGTTGAGGCCGCATAACGCCCAAGATCAGCACCCGCGTCATCCCCCGGAACCTGAAAACACCAAGTCGCTTCGTGGAGTGGGTACGCTAGATCGGATTGTTAGGTGTCACTGAACAAAACCAATCGTTCTTAAAGATGCCGACTGCTCCAAAAAGTGCTGGAGGCCTACCTCAAAATTCTTTCGAATTATCTGTTGAAGGTCATTAAAGAAGCCGCTGAACTCAGCATCATTTCCAGCATGGAGCAAATGTCCTTTGTCAGTTTGTGTTATTTTGACGCGGTATCCATCATTTTCTGCCTTAAGCATAAATCTAATAAGTACTGGCTGCTGCGGATACTCATTTGGTGCTGTGAAAAGTGTGATTTGAAGACCTATATGCCAAAAAGTATCATCATCAAGATGCATGGCTCCGAAAAGAGTGTATTTTGTATCCAATTTAGATTCTTAATCTAGTGGAATAAATTTATAATATTCTTCTGGAATTTCAAGATATTCTATATACCGCCCCAAAAGTTCCTTTGCGAACATAAAGCTTTGATCGCGATATTCAAAGTATTTTTCTCGTGACATTTTGTATGAAGAGCATAGCTCTGAAAAATTTGACATACATTTTCTCCTAAATGTTACTAACACCTAACAGCGGTAAGTTTCGCTGCTGCCAAATAACTTGAACACGCACAAACTATACTGGTTGCGGTCAGCTAAAACAAATTTGTTCTACAGACGAATTGATTCCCCCAAGCTCTTTCGCTATCATTTCCAACTTCTCTTGATAATCATAACAAAACATCTTGAATCGCCTTCTGTGCAAACTCTTCCTCCAGGCCAGTGATGCTCTGGCAAACAAGCAATATTTCTGTAACACAGGGAAGTTCAATGTTTATGGAGCGAGTCTGGACTGAGTTGGATCCAGGCCCAGGGAGAAGGCGACCCCTTGTGGTGAATGTGCTTGGTTAGAATGGGTCAGAGAATACAGAACGTTAACATCCGAACAAAGCGAGGCAAACCTGTGGACTTTGATTATGACCTGTTTGTGATTGGGGCGGGTTCGGGCGGGTTAGCTGCATCAAAACGGGCTGCATCCTATGGGGCGAAGGCGGCCATTGCTGAAGGGGAAGATGTTGGCGGTACCTGTGTGGTTCGGGGTTGTGTGCCGAAAAAGCTTTTAGTCTATGGGTCTAAATTTTCTGATCTTTACGAGGATGCCGTGGGCTATGGCTGGAAAGGAGTTAAGTCTAAATTTAATTGGCCAACCCTGATCAGCAATGTTCAACGGGAAGTCCACCGCCTGAGTTTATTGCACACGGATTTACTGGCCAAAGCCAATGTCGAACTGATTTCCCAACGAGCGACATTCATTGATCCCCACACCGTCCAAGTGGGAGAACGCCAAATTCGGGCCGCTAAAATTCTGATTGCGGTGGGTGGAGAGGCGATTAAACCTGACATTCCTGGGATTGAGTTGAGCATTACGTCACGGGAGATGTTTTTGCTGGCTAAACAACCGAAAACCTTGGCCGTTCTCGGGGCGGGCTATATCAGTGTCGAGTTTAGTGGGATTATGCAGGGCCTGGGAACCCAAGTCACCCATTTAATCCGGGGCGAGCGGCCGTTACGGGGGTTTGATCGAGATATTCAGGATGGGGTGTATGAAGGGATGCTCAATCATGGGATCAACGTTATTCCCGAAATTGAACTTTTAGAGCTGAAAAAAACAAAAAAAGGGATCAAAGTTATTTATACCCAGGCCGGGGAGACTCACAAATTTACCGTAGATGCAGTGCTTTGTGCCATTGGGCGCGCCCCTAATTTAGAGGGTCTTGGCCTGGAGCAAGCCGGGGTGAACTTGAATACCAGCAGTCGGTTTCCGTCCATTGCGGTGGATGAATGGAGTCGTACCAGCCAGTCCCATATTTTTGCGGTCGGGGATTGCACGGATCGGGTGAACTTAACCCCGGTGGCCATTGCGGAAGGCCGGGCCGTTGCGGATACGGAATTTGGTCATCAGCCCCGTACCATCAGCCATGACAATATTGCCTCTGCTGTGTTTTCCCAACCGGAAGCCGCCAGTGTCGGACTCTCCCAGGCCCAGGCCGAAGATCGTTACGGTGCAGAGAATCTTAAAATCTATCGAGCTAAATTCCGGCCCATGTACCACAGTTTTACCGGCAAAGCGGAAAAAGTCATGGTTAAGCTGGTGGTTGAGGCCCACAATGAGAAGATTTTAGGAGTCCACATGGTCGGGGATCACGCTGCGGAAATCATCCAAGGCATGGCCATTGCGGTCAAAATGGGCGCGACAAAAAAAGACTTCGATGCCACCATCGGGATTCACCCCTCCACCGCCGAGGAATTTGTCACCCTCCGTTAAGATTTTCTCACTCTCAATAAAGCTTTTTATGGCGACCTTTCGCGACCTCCTCAGCTATTACCGCCATTATCAATGGGTGGCGATTTTCAGCATTGCCGCGACCAGTGGCTTTGAGTTGCTGGATCTGCTGGTTCCCTACGCCATTGGGCAAATCCTAAATGTCCTCTCTCAACAGCCCCTTGACCCACCAATCCAGGCCCTGATGCAATGGCTTTCCGGAATCACAGGTTGGCCGGTGAATCAATCTCTGGCCCTAGGGGTGCTTGTGGGGATGATTTTTATTGCCACCATTGCCCGCGCCCCGATTCAGCCCTGGTTAGGAGTTTGGTATCACTGGTGGATTTCGTTACGAGTCCGCCGCGATGCCTCTTACCAGGCCCTAGTGAAAATTCTCAGTTTGCCCCTCGAGTTTTATGACGAACATAATCCCGGTCGGATTGCTGCCAGGGTGGCCAAGGGCCTCTCTAATCACACCTGGACATACCCGGAAGTGGCGGGGCAGTTAATTCCTAAATTAGTCCGCGTCTTGGGGATTGTCTTCGCCCTGGCCTGGTTGGAATGGCCCGTCGCCTTGGGGATTTTTCTTTCTTTTCTCTTTGTTTTGGCCTTCACCGTCCGCACCCTCCACTATCTAATGGGGCGAGAGGCCGTCTTAGATGCCTATATCGAGAATACGGAAAGCCGCACCTCGGAAATTATCACCAACATCAAAACCGTTAAGGCCTTTGCCACCGAAAACCGCGAACTTTTGCGCCAGGCCAGACGCTTAGACCGGGAACGAACCCTCGTCATTGAACGCATCCATCGGGGCTATGTTTGGCTCCTCACCTGGCAGTCCTCGGTGATTCAGTTTTGTTTATTTACGGTCTTGGGCTTTTCGTTGATCAATACCATCGGGGGGCGGATTTCCCTCGGGCATTTCATCACGATTTATACCCTTGCCAGTATGGCCTATGCCGAACTCAGCCCAATTAGCACCTTGATGGAAGTCTTTGCCCGCCGCTATGCCTCCATGGTGCGGTTCCATGAATTGATGGACTTACCCAGTGGTGCTGATGCCAGCGATCCCCAGGCCCCGGAATTCATCACCCCGCTGAAATTCACGGGTAAAGTCCATTTTGCCGCCCTTAGTTTTGGCTATGACCCACAGCGACCCGTCTTAAAGGATATAAATCTGGTCATTCCGGCCTGTAGTACGGTGGCCTTGGTGGGGCGGTCGGGGTCGGGCAAATCAACCCTGATTAAACTCCTGTTTCGCTACTTTGAACCCCAATCGGGGCGGATTTTAATGGATGGCCAAGACATTCGTGATTTAGATGTCAGAGCTTATCGGCAACGGCTAGGCATTGTCCATCAAGAGGTAGATGTCTTTAACGGCACGATTTTAGAAAACCTTACCTATGCCAACCCCAATGCCAGTCCCGAGGCCGTTGCGGCTGCTTGCGAGATGGCCCAAGTGGATGCCTTTATTGATCACCTACCCAATGGCTACGGCACGATGGTGGGGGAACGGGGGGTGAGGCTGTCGGGAGGCCAACGGCAACGGTTAGGCATTGCTCGAGCCTTGTTAGCAGATCCCGATGTTTTAGTTTTTGATGAGGCGACTTCCAGTTTGGACTATGAGTCGGAGCAGGAAATTCAACGGGCCTTACAGCGGATTGCCGGAACCCGAACGATGTTGATTATTGCCCACCGCTTAAGTACTGTCCGAGATGCGGATCAAATTATTGTTCTGGATCAGGGCACCATTCAGGAGGTCGGCTCCCACGCTGAATTATTGATCCGGGATGGAATTTATGCCCATCTTGATCGCATCCAGGCCGGTCGTCCCGATGGCTTCAATCTCCTCTAAGACCCGTGACTAGGAGTATCTCGCCCCATCCAGCCCTAAACTGCATGAACAATCCCTGTGATCCGGTAAAACTGAAGGGCAGCCCCAAAACTTGCACGGGGTCTGTAATGTTGGGGATGATGGGATCGTCAAGGCAGATGGGCCAAGTGAGTTGAATAACCGGTGCTGAAGTGGGTGAATAGCAAACGAATTAGGGGCCATTGGCTGGCCTGGGGCCTGGGCTTGGGTCTTGGTTTAACACTGATGTTGGCTTGGGTGGGTTCCGCCGGATGGGCCACAGGCACTAAAGCTCCCCCTTCCACGACACAACTTCAGCAATGGCAGGAAACGATTAAACAATATCAAGTCGGCGTGAGTCAAAAAAAGGAAGAACTGGAACGGATTGAAACCGCTGCCCGCCAACGCCTCCAGGCCCTACAAACCAGCATCCAGTTAACCGATGATCAAATTGCTACGGCTGAAGCCAACATTGCCACCGCCGTTGCCCAACTCGAGGATTTGGAAGCCCAACAAAAGCAAGCCGCCGCCAAGTACCAGGCCCAGTTTGATCTCACAGCGGTGCGCCTGCGCTTTTTACAACAACAACGGAGCCAAAATACCTGGGCTTTTCTCCTCGACAGTGGCAGCTTGAATCAATTTCTCACCCGTAGGCAACGGCTAAAACAGCTATACCAGGCCGACCAACGCCAACTGATTACCCTCAAGGCCGAACAGGACAAAATTCAACGGCAACAACAACTGATTACGGCCAAACAACAGCAGATTGCCTACCTAAAACGTCAACTGGAGGTTCAGAAAAACACCCTCACCACCCAGGCCAAGAGCCAAGATCAGATGGTGAATAAACTCAGCCAAGATCGACAAATCCTCGAAAACGCTGAAGCCCAACTGGATCAAGATGCCGAAACCCTGACCCTGCTGATCCAACAACGCCTTGGCTATGTCACTCCCCAACCTGGCCCGATTACTGGCACTGGACGCTTAAGTTATCCAATTCGGGCCCCGATTACCAGTACCTTTGGCTGGCGGATTCATCCAATTTTAGGTACCCAACGCTTTCACAATGGCCTGGACTTTGGCGCACCCACCGGAACTCCGATTCAAGCCGCAGAACGGGGGCGGGTGATTTATGCGGGCTGGTATGGGGGCTATGGCAACGCGGTGATTGTGGATCATGGCAATGGCGCGACAACTCTCTATGCCCATGCCAGTCGCCTAGTGGTTGCCGAAGGGGATGTGGTGCAGCGGGGACAGGTGCTGGCCTTGGTGGGTTCCACGGGTTTGTCCACAGGCCCCCATTTACACTTTGAAGTCCGAATTAATGGTGAACCCCAGGATCCAAGTTATTACCTCTGAGCCGGACAATGATCCTAAACTCCATGTCTAAGGCTATGGTCTGTGGTGTAACATCATTAAGGCTGGGGTGGTTTTTACCGATGGCCGCACTGATCTGGAGTATTTAGGGTTTTTTAGGCTTGAAATGAATTGATGGAGACACAGAACCCCACCACGGCTTTGCCCCCACCCCTGGAATCCAGTCCCATACCCCTACTGGCGAAATTACCAAATCCCCCAGGCCTGGCCAGCTGTCCGCGCCGGGCCCGTTGGCAGTTGGATTTAATGCTGATGGCCCTTGAGTCTTTAGATTTAACTGCGGCGGAAGCGATGCTGCAAATTGTTAAGGACTTAAACTTAACGGTAATGATTCCCAACCGGGTCGTGTTTTGGTTATTGCGCTCCACCAATCCATTTCGCAACTTAGCCCAACGGCTACCCATGCCCTTAGATGAAGGGAAGGTGCTGGCGATGATTGTTTGTGATTTAGCCCGCCGCCAAACTGCGAATCTGCGTCATTTAGTCTTTGTGATCCCCCAAATTGAACAACAAAATCTCGACTATGCGGCCTATGCTCCCTTGGCTGAGTATTTAGATCGGTTTCGCCGAAACTTTCGCAAGCGGATGAACTTAAATCGCTCCAGTTTGTTGATTTATCGGGATACCGCCAAGTTGGATGAATTAGCCATCAAACTCTTGCCCCAGTTGTTGTTTTGTACGGGAACGGCTGGCCTGGAGCGGTTATGGTTTAGTTTGTTTGACGGGGAAATTGAGGCTTAGGAACTCGATCATGCTCAATCAACGCCACTATAGTTTGCCCAATTGTGTCATTACTCTGGAGGGGATGAGTAGCCAGGCCGGGAATAGTCTCCTGCTGGATTTGGTGACCTCTTGTCAAATTCAAATTATCGGGGAGTCGGAACCCCTAAAAGGCGGTCGGGAATTTTTAGAAGCCTTGATTGCAGCGATCAATCCCGTGATTCAAACTTGGCTGAGTGGGGTTAAGCCCTTAAAACATTGGTTTCAGTTGCCGGATCAGAATCAAGTCACCAAAATCCATGTCCAGGCCCAAACCCCCGATGCCCACTCATTCTTAATTTTGATCCCCAAGCAACTCCTGGTTCCCACAATCACCGATACCACTACTACGGATACCCCAGCCCCAGAGACTAAGGACTTTCTAGAGCTAAAACTGTCCACGGTGCAAATGTTTGATTTAGTGGAAGCCTTGGATCAACTCTGTCAGGACGAATTGACCTTGCCAAGCTTGCAGTTAGAACTCGCCTCTCTTCCCCGCCGGGATGTGGCCCCAACCATCACCCTAGCCGCACAAGCCACCCCCATTGGCCTGGGAGCCGTGAGTTTAGCCATTGCTGCCACGATCTTCTTTTTTGTCCCTGTTCCCGCTCCCCGCCAAGAATCCCCCATTACACCAGCACCCTCTCCTGCTCCCACGGCTCCCCCTAGTCCCTAATTGATGCTCTTGAGTAAATTTTCCCAATCTCCGGCGTTCTCCCATCCCCTGAAAATTTGCCTGGGCTTTTCCCAAGGGATGATTCCCACCCCAACTGAAGTCCAGCAAGTCCAGGCCCTCTTGAATCAAGGTACGTTTTGGGCCCAAGGGCGAGATTTGGCTGAGTTAACAACGGCTCTTTTGGCCAGCGATGTTGTGGTCACGGCCTGGGATGGGGGAAAATTGATTGGCATGGCCCGGGCGCTGTCGGATCGGGTTTATCGAGCCACGATTTGGGATGTTGTCGTCTTGCCAGATTATCGAGGCCTGGGCCTGGGGAAACAGTTAGTCAAAACCTTGTTAGAGAGTCCAGAACTAAAAAATGTGGAGCGAGTTTATTTAATGACGACCCATCACCAGGCCTTTTATGAACGCTTTGGCTTTCAAATCAATGCCACAACTACAATGGTAATGGTTCTGACGCAACCACCCCCAAGCCATCATCCCGCCTAGATTCTCGTGAGTCCACCCATTGATACCCTGACTGATTTATGACAATTGCTGCCGAACTTAGCCCCAGGATCCAAAAACTGGGAATTCCCCAAATTAGTCGCCACTTGTTTTTATGTGCGGATCAGAGTAAACCGCTCTGTTGTGATCAAGAACTGGGTTTACAGGCCTGGGATTATCTGAAACAGCGATTAAAAGAATTAGGCCTGGATCAATCCTCAGAGCTACGGGATAGCTGCATTTTTCGGACTAAAGCTAACTGTTTGCGAGTTTGTCAACAGGGGCCGATTCTCCTGGTTTATCCAGATGGGGTTTGGTATCACTCGGCAACTCCAGAGGTAATCGAAAGAATTATCCAAGAGCATCTTCTAGCTGGGCAAGTTGTTCATGACTATTTGTTAGTGACCCATCCCCTATGAGACCTGATTAACCATGTCGTTTTTGATGCCATTTCCAGGCGTGGGCAATAATATCTTCCAGGCCTGGATATTTTGGATTCCAACCTAGTAACTTCCGGGCTTTTTCGGCACTACCAACTAACAGTGGCGGATCTCCCTCGCGACGGTCACATTCGATGGCTTTAATGGATTTACCTGTGACTTTTTCAGCAGTTTCAATGACTTCTTTCACTGAAAACCCGTTGCCATTGCCTAAATTAAACACATCACTTTGGTTATGCTCTAAAAGATACTGCAACCCGAGAACATGGGCTTCGGCTAAGTCATTCACATGAATATAATCCCGAATACAAGTGCCATCAGGGGTGTCGTAATCGGTGCCAAAAATTGAGATGGCCTCCCGTTTACCTAAGGCGGTTTGCAGCACCAAAGGAATTAAATGGGTCTCTGGGTTATGGTCTTCCCCTAACTCCCCACTGGGATCGGCTCCGGCAGCATTAAAATAACGAAAAATAATCGATTTCAACCCATAGGCCTGGTCAAAGTCCGCTAACATTTGCTCGACCATGAGCTTACTTTTGCCATAGGGATTGATCGGGGCCTGGGGATGGGTTTCGGGGATGGGAATGGCCTGGGGAACACCGTAAGTCGCGCAGGTTGAAGAAAAAACCAGATTTTTGACTCCGGCTTTGACCATTTCTTCCAAAAGGGTTAAGGTTCCAGCGACATTATTCCGATAGTATTTGGCTGGATCTGTTACCGATTCTCCTACATAGGCATAGGCAGCAAAGTGAATTACCGCATCAATGGCATCACTTGCAAATATCTGATCTAAAAAAGCTCTGTCATTACAGTCGCCAATAATGAGTTTAGTTTTAAGAACTTGATCAACTAAGTCTTGATGGCCATAAACCAAGTTATCTAAAATAATGACATCATACCCAGCATTGGCTAAAAGATTGACAGTGTGGACACCAATGTAACCTGCACCGCCGGAAACTAATACTGTTAATTTGTCTTTCATAAATTAGTCCATCGACTTTTCTTGTTTAACTCTAAGATTTTGACATCGACGAGAAATCGAAACCAAAATGCCTGCAAAACAGAGTGGATCAAGCCTATCCTACCATCCAAGAAACCAAGCTTTATAAAATAACTATATACAAAAAATATAAAAGGTCGAAGTAATAAAGGTAAACGATACCATACGTTATTTTTCAGCCATCTTTTCTGCATTCTAGAATCTCCCCAGAGTTTAGCCTGGAGTGTAGAATCTTTTGGCTGACGTTTAGTGCGGTTAAATATTTCTTGAGCTTCTAAGCTAGACCAACGATTGTGAGTTGCCGTCCACCGATCTATAGAAGTTATTTGCAAATCCAGTAACCAGCCAGACAACTGTTTGGTTGAGCCATTAACAATAAAGTGCTGATCATAAAGTCTATCTTCACATTTACCCTTTCCTGATCTGAATAGTCTTAAATGCCAGTTTGGATGTAGATGACCATATTTAATTGGCTGGCCTAAAAAATGAGGTAATCTGCGAAATAAATAACCGTCAACATTCTGAAGCTTAGAGTGAAACTCTTTTTGAATACTTATTGCTAGCTGGTCTGATAAGATTTCATCACTATCAAGATGTAAAACCCATTGACTATCATCGAGACTTGCATAATTCTGCGCCCAATTTCTCTGTCTAGAATAGTTTTCAAACTCGTGCTGAACAACTTCACAATTATAAGATCGAGCAATATCAACTGTTTTGTCGGTGCTGAATGAGTCAACAACTAGAAAATCAGTAGATAATTGCAAACATGAATCAAGAACCTGAGCAATAGAATCTTCTGAGTTAAATGTTAAAACGATAACCTTTATTGGTAGTTGATTCATATCTTTAGGTTGGTTATTAAGCCATAATAATAAATGTATCTAATGGGCTTGAATAGTCCTGACTTTCAAAGGCTTACAGGGGTTGCCAGCACACACCATCCAGGCCGGGATATCCTTGGTAACAACAGATCTAGCTCCAACAACTGCCCCCTCACCAATCGTAACACCTGGACAAATAAAACTTTGTGCACAGATCCAGGCCTGGTCTCCAACATAAATTGGCTTAGCATAAAGTTGAAAATTGTGACTTTCATAGTCATGAGAACCACTACATAAATAAGTTCCCTGCGAAATAACAACTCTTTTCCCTAGATGGATAGTCGCCATTGAGTAGCAGATCACATCATCAGCCATGCCGGAGTAGTCTTCCATAATTAAGTTCCAAGGGGCCCAAATCTTAGCGTTGGGATAAACATGGCAATGCCTACCAATTTTGGCTCCAAATAGACGAAGTAATTGCGATCTCCATTCGTGTAAGGGTCGCGGTGAAAAACGAAATAATAGCTGGTAAAATATATTCCAGATGAATCGAAGTAGCCGATTTCTAAGTGAAAAGCTCGGTTGTGTATAAGGATCATTACTTCTAAGCGTATCACTCATAGATAATTATGTTGCAATTCATTCACTTATTCTACGTTAAGTAGTTAAAAAGTACAAAAATTATAATTTTTATAAAATTCTATTTCAAATCAAGATTTTAATCTCAGCCCCAATTTGTCTAATTGTTCAAACTTTAAGGCTGTCATTAAATATTTTCAAGGATGCTAAATCTCAGTATTTGATTGCATTTTAGCCTTGGGTATCACAACTTATTAGGGTATTGGATTATGGTTGAAGAAGACAGGACTGGATGGTTTTTAGAAATGATTCTGTGGCCTGGTGAATTTCAAAGCGGGACAAAAAACAGGCCTGGGCATTTTGGCGCATTTGTAATTTATCGTCATTAGGAAGATTGAGCCAACGAGTTAAAAGTTCGATCGTCCCGGCCAATGTATCTGGAGCAACAAACCCGGCCTGGAAAAAGCTCCTATCTTAAACTCCCAAGCCAATCCCTAAGGTCGCTAATACCTTCAAAGTCTAAGAGTGCCAGGCCAAGGGTTTCTAATTGCTCTTTCGGTAGTGATTGAACCTGGGCCACCTGTTCCACAGATAAATCCCCAACCTTCCGCTCCAACATTCGGATAATTAAAGCAGCTTCTTGTTTCAATCCTTGCTGTAACCCTTGTTCTAATCCCTGCTGTAATCCTTGCTGTTGTCCTTTTTCGATCCCAATGCGCTCAACACTTGTAATGTATGGCATTTTTTTCTCCTGTTCATAGACAGCTAACTCCTGCCAAAAGTCTAGCGTAAGTTGTTGGGGTAAGCTCAGTAACCAATCAATAAACCGGAATAGATTCACAATTTTGCTTGTCTCATATCCTTTTTCATAGAGTAACTTCACCAGTTCTAATTTCCATTGTTTGCGGAGAATTCGATCTTTTTTCGTGGCCAACGCTCGTAAATGTGCGACCACAGCCATTGCAAAGGGATTAGTTGCCGCTAACAGGGTCTCTTCTTGGGATTGATAATCTAACAGTTTAATGCTCCGAAATCGGGTATAGTCCTCACTTCCCCATAGCTCTTGCCGAAATTCACTGGGTCGCCAACTTAAAGATTCATCCGCTAAAATTGCCACACTGGCTACAGGTTTCCGAAAACGGTCATAAATTCGGTAACGATAGACAAACATCCGCTCGGCAAAATCTGGAGTTGATGTACTTTGAACTTCCACATGAACTAACACCCAGGCCTCGATATTATCAACTTTCCAAATTCTAATCAGCTTATCGGTAGTACGACGACCTAGTTCGGCATCGGCTGTAATTTGTTGGAGTTCATTGTCTAAAAATTGATAGCCTCGACTCCAGTTAATTTCGGTAAATGCTTCTGGTAAAAAGAACTCGATAAATTCGGGGAAGAAGGCTTCAATTAATTCCTTCCAAGGAGAATCACTATCTGTATGTGGTGATATTTCATCAGAGGGGATCATTTTTAGTGGATTGATGGTTGATCAAGATAAGAATGAATAGTTTCTAAAAAAGATTCTGTGGCCTGGTGAATTTCAAAGCGGGACAAAAAACAGGCCTGGGCATTTTGGCGCATTTGTAATTTATCGTCATTAGGAAGATTGAGCCAACGAGTTAAAAGTTCGATAGTCCCGGCCAACGTATCTGGAGCAACAAACCCGGCCTGGTCTGCTTCTATTTCTTGCCAAATATTAATTTGATCAGAGATGAGAACGGGTAAGCCACAGGCCAGAGCTTCCGCTACTGCTATTCCAAAATTTTCCTGATGAGATGGCAAACAAAAAACCTCAGCACTATGAAAAACTCCCCACTTTAAGTCTCCTTGCAACATTCCTGTCCAAGTGATGCGATTTGCAATTCCTAAATTTTCCGCTAATTTTTCCAAATCAGATTGCCACCCCGTTTGATCAGGGCCAGCCATGACTAAATGAAACCTCTCATCGTGATTACAAATTTTGGCAAAGGCCTGGATAAGCAAATCACAGCCTTTTTTGACATGAATCCGGCTCAAGAACAGAACGAGTCGTTTATTGAGTAGATGGGGAAATTTTTCAGAAAATAATCGAGATTGAATATCTGGATTCCCTGTAGGTGCAGCGGTTCCATAGGCAACAACTTTTTCTCGACATTGATACAGCCAAAATGATTGACGGGCAAGAACCTTTTCGGCTTCAGAGGTAAAAAGAACGGCTTTGGCATCTCGCAGTACTCGATAGTCTGCCCAGGGCCAATACAGCCATTTTTTCAAATGTTTGAATGGATACGTCCGCTTAAACCAAGGATCTAGCATCCCATGGGTAAACACAAAATAGGGAACCGAACTACGATGCAAAGCTAGCCAAGTTCCAAAGCTATTAAACTGCCAAATCCCATTAATAATCACACAGTCATAGTTTTTTGCATTTTTTTTCAACCAGGGAACAAGCTTAGAACTATATCCATATCCGGTCAGGCCTGGGCCAAGAGGATAAACTTTGACTGGTAGATTTTCCAAAAAATCAGCATTTGGTGCATCTAAACTAACAATTTTGATCAGATGTCCCCACTGCTTTAAGACAAGCCCACGGGCAATTACCCCAGAAATTGGCCCACCACCTTTGGGATTGACAGATCGAATACAGTGGAGTATCTTCATTTTTTCGTGAAAACAAGCGTCATCATACTGTCTGCAACTTTTGATTGAGTTATCTACTCAAAATTGAGTTATCTACTCAAACTTGATCATCAATAATTTTTTGATACAGTTCTAGATATTCATTTATCATTCTTTTTGTAGTAAATTTTTTTGTATTTTCATACCCTTCCCTAATCATTTGTTCTCGAGTTTGTTGATCATGTATTGCTTTCTCAAGTAATCGCGCCAACTCCTTTTCATTCTCAGCAGGCGCTGTTAAAGCTCCACAAGCAGCAACTTCTGCTAAGGCACCATTATTACTACACACAACCGGACATCCACAAGCCTGAGCTTCAATCACTGGCCAACCAAAGCCTTCATCAAGAGATGGAAACAATAGGGCCTGGGCAGCTGAATACAAGGCTTCAAGTTGTTCATTGGTGGGTTTGATACATTCAATTACTTTTTCTTTTAGTCCCAACTCATGAATATATTGCTTTAAGGAGTGTGATAATGGCTTGCCAGCTAATACCAATTTAACTTGAGACGCTGGATTCTGTTTAAGGTAAAGAGAGTAAATTCGGAGCAGTCCCGGGCGATTTTTGTACCATTTCTCATCACCAATATGAAGAATAAAAGGGAATAGGGTTAAATCTGATAGCTCACTTAATCGATATTGAATATTTTCTTTTTCAAGCTTGTGATAACTGAAGTTCTGTCCCGAGTAAATTACTTGTGTTTGAGAATCATTTAATTTGACTAAAGATATCAAGGCCTGTCGGGTTGCTTCAGAAACACAAGCGGCAAATTTTACTTGTGATAAAGCACTGGCAATCAAATTCTGAAATATACGACCACTTCTTAATGTAGGATTCTCCGGAACTAGACCTAATGCAGAACGTATAGCTAATAAGTCATGGCATGTCACCAAGTGCTTTTTGTATTTGATGTACGGGATAAGCATGGCATTTCCGTGATCGCAAAGATGAATAATATCTGCCTTTATATAAAATAGTTTTAGTGAGAATAGAAAAAATTTGTCAATGTATCCTAACCATTTACCTAAGCCTTGATGAGGCTTACCAAAACGACCCAAAATTATTGGTGGATGAATAATTTTAACATCATGACCAATATCTTGATAATTTTTGTAGAGTAGGCGCGCAAAACGTAACATACTCTCTTGTCCGTCAGGAATATAGTTACTAATGAGGACAATTTTCATGCTAATGTTTTAAACATAGATTAATAATTATAGAACTGAATCTACCATACGTTTTGCAATTTCCTTGAGTGATGTTTGGGCCTGCCAGTTGAGTTTTACAGCTGCTTTGGCTGGGTTACCGCAGCTGTAGGCAATATCTGTTGGACGAAATAGATCGGAGTCACTGATCACGTGCTCTTGCCAATCTAGGCTCAAGTATTCAAAAACATAGGTAATAAATTGTTCCAATGAGTGACTCTTTCCGGTAGCAATCACATAATCTTCTGGTTCAGTTTGTTGTAGCATTCTGTACATGGCCTGGACATATTCAGGTGCCCACCCCCAATCACGCACAATCTTTAAATTACCTAATCTTAGTTTTTCTGATGTTCCACGAGTAATATCGCAAGCAGACTGAACAATCTTCTGCGTAACAAATCGCTTGGGGCGAAGGGGTGACTCGTGATTAAATAAAATCCCTGAACAAGCATAAAGATGATAAGCCTCACGATAATTTGCAACTTGCCAAAATGCAGCAGACTTAGCTACAGCATAGGGGCTGCGAGGGCGAAAGGGAGTTATTTCATCTGCAGGGAGTTGATCAGTATCTCCAAAACATTCACTAGAACCTGCATTGTAGAGCTTGATTTCTGGGTTAAAAAAGCGAATAGCCTCTAATAAATTAAGAGTTCCTAAGGAAATACTCTCCATTGTCTCTACAGGTTGCTCAAAAGACAAGCCAACTGATGTTTGTCCAGCTAGGTTGTAGATTTCATCGGGTTGTACTCGGCTCAAAACCTGCAAAACACTTCTAAAATCATTCAGTGACATAGAGTATAAACAAACTTTATCTCTTATGCCCAACTTAACTAGATTACCAAGTGTACTAACTTGAGCATCGCGAGACGTTCCAAAAACTTTATAACCTTTATTTAATAAAAGTTCAGCTAGATATGATCCATCTTGACCAGCTATTCCACAAACTAAAGCATGTTTCATAAGGCCTTAGAATCAACCCGTATAGCTTTAATCTCATCATACCTTTCCTCATTCATATTATTTAGAGCAGCTAGACATAATCCCCCTCCTAAAACCATAAACCCCAGAGTTGTTGGTTGACCAATCTGCCCATTAAGAATACCAGGCGCAGCAAATAAAAAAAGTAACAGCGGCAAAGAATTGCCAATTGCAGCAGCTTTAAGAGACAACCAGGCCATATTTAAGAGAATGAGAACCCTTAAAAGAATGAACACAAAACCAAAGTAGATGCCAGATTCTAAAATCACCCTTGCCCACTCTCCTTCTGCCAGTAAAAAGGTTGCCTCACCTGTTATGAGAATAGAAGCAAAGTTAGTTCCTAGACCCAATCCATATCCCAATAAAGGCACCAAGTCAATCACATCAAATACACCTAGGAAGTCCTCAGCAACTCGTGAAGGTAAATCAGCACCAACATCTGCATTATAAGAGCGCGAGACATTTTCTAAACGTTGGCTAAAGATATCTAAACCTTCGGAAAAAGCTGGAATATAACTCAGGAAGAAAAGGCTAGTAAGAGCAGAAACAAAAACCATTGGAATCCGCTTACCTGATACTGGATTTAATAGAAACTGGATTGGTAATGCTATAAAAATAAGTAAACAACCAATTACTGAGGTACGGCTTGTTGACACGCCTAGTGCTAAGGGAATGGAAATCGCTGCGCCAAGAAGTAGCCACTTGGGGTATGTTTTCGGTGTGAGTAGACCCCAAAGCATGAAAGATGTTGAAAAAGCTAAAAACTGGGCTGCACCCGAAATAAAAGAAAACAGGCCTGGCGGTCTAATTTTGTTACCCACTCCAACTATTTGTCCAACTTCATCTCCCATTGTCCCTGCATTAATAAAGGCTGTGGGGGGTGAAGAAAATTGCATTATCATGGTTATTGCAATGACAGGTGACAATAGTAGAACCCATTTGCCCATTTCCTTGACATCAGATATTGTAAAGATTGAAGGAATTATGTAAATTAACGGTAAATGTAAAAAGTAAACTCGCCAGCCAAAAATTGTGATGAACAAGTTAGCTTCAGGATTCGTAAGGAGCTGCAAAAACCCAAGAATAATAAATATAAAACCAAGAAATAAAACTAAATTCATTATAAATCGTTTGGGGAAGCAACCAGCACGCATAGCAAAGAAATAAATTGCTAGCACGACAGGATCTCGGATGATTAAAAGAGGGCCAGAAAGACCTGGAAAAATCCACTTGCGGATTGCGCCTTCAAAAATTAGCAGCCAAAAATATGACCAAATTGCCAGCTTAACAAGCTTAAAATTTTTATCTATAGAATTCATGGATGCTAACTTATTAATGTTAACTACATGGCAGAAAGGACTAAGCTGACTATCTTTTTAGAATACTTTTCCCACGTTAAGGCTTTCGCTTTATTAAACGCAGCATAGCTCATTTTAGGTATCTTATCGCGATTGTCAGCAAACCAGGTCAACTTTTCAGCAATGCTCTCCGGTGAACGGATTGGAACCAAAAAACCTGTAACACCATCTTCAACCAAGTCATCCGCTCCAGCATTATAAGTTGTAATCAATGGAAGACCAGAGATCATTGCTTCTTGTTGAACTAGGGCGCGACCTTCTACAATCGAGGGAAACAGAAAAACATCACAAGTACGCATAAGTTTTAAGACTTCAGAGTGGGGGCGAGGAGAAAAATATTGAAAATTTGGAAACTCTTCTTTATAAAATTTCATTGAAACAACAGGAGATCCCAAAACTAATAATTCTATGTCATAACGTTTTAGCAGCCTAAACGCAGCAAATATATCGGCTAAACCCTTGCGCTGAGTCATTGAGCCGACAAAGAGAACTCTCAAAGGCACACCTTTGTTTAGATATTGAAAATCGTGTTGCGATAGATTAAGTTGAGGAGAACCAAATTCAGAGACAAGAATTTTTTTGGAGTCAACAATATTTTGTGGTAGAGAATCCCTGACAAATTTACTGGGACAAATTACATAGTTAGCTAGTTGTAGTTCTTGGGTTTTACGCTCTAACTTGGCCGAAGAATTACGAGTCCCGATTAGTGTAGACTCCCATTGTGGATATCGAGCTGCTTCTTCTTGCAACAATTTTAGGCTGGTTTCCCAGTAGGCAATCGGTAGATCATAAAAACAGGTTATCCCCTTTTGCCTTGCAGTCTTAAACGTTTGTAACGCACCATCTTCATAACAATAGACAGCTTGAATGGAACCTACTTTGGTATCTTGAGATAGATATTCACTAATATTCTGATCTAGATCCTGATACACGGCATCAATGCAAGCAAAACCTGTTTCGTGTTTAATTAAGAAATGTGCCCCAAGTTTTGGAGCTATCAATCTAATTATTTCTCGAAACGGCCTAGTACGAATATGGTGAGGAGTAATACTAAAGTTTCTTCTTAGTATTTCAGCTCTTACAAAAGACGGTAGAAAAGATAACAAGCGTGATTTCTCATCTACACTCAACGTCGTAAAAAATAAAAAATCAAGATCCTCGTCCTCAAGTTCTTTTAAGAGAGACCTAGAGAAGGTATTACCAGTAGGGTGAGAAATAATAAACATTAGTTTTTAATGAGTGAATTAATCAGAACGTTAAGATATCGTTGAACGACATAACTTGATGAATGCTTTTTAAGATGTTCTTCTCTATGAATTTTAAAGCTTTCGAGGTATTTATTATTGGATAGCAAGCGGATTAAAGCATTAGCAAGAGCAACGTGATCGCCATTAGGAAAAGTTAACCCACAAAGACCAATTGCATCCTTTAAGCCACCTCCTTCAGAACCGACAACAACACAACCACAAGCTATACCTTCGAGGGCGACAATTCCGAATGGCTCTGCCCATCTTGATGGCACTACCATTATCTTAAATTGATTCAGTAAACTAACTAAGACTTGACCAGATTTAACACCTTCAAAGATGATATATCTCTCTAAATTTAGATCTCTAACCTGTGATTCCAAAACAAGACGCTCACTCCCGTCTCCAATAATAGATAGATGAGCTTTTATACCGTAATCATGAACTATCTTAAGGGCGGAAATTAAGGTATCAACCCCTTTATCACTAACAAGGCGCCCCAGAAAAACCAAATCCTTAATTCGTTGATTACACCCAATCACCCTAAATAGCTTGTCATTGTAGGGATTACCAATGATAACAGAGGG
Organism: Pseudocalidococcus azoricus BACA0444; assembly: GCF_031729055.1. NCBI lineage: Bacteria > Bacillati > Cyanobacteriota > Cyanophyceae > Acaryochloridales > Thermosynechococcaceae > Pseudocalidococcus > Pseudocalidococcus azoricus. The sequence goes on from NZ_JAVMIP010000001.1 coordinate 71,603, forward strand.
AGTTTTTATACTGTCAGCAACAGATTTTGAAATTGAAATAACATTTGAGAATCTTAAACAAGTAAGTTTAACTTTATCAATCAATCGAATTTGGCCATCCGATCTCTGAATCCAAGTGCGTACTGCTATCACACAAGGTTTTTGATAAAGAAAGTTAGGGTACAGGTACAGAAGAGATATATTATTTTGAAATAAAACATCACACCACTTAAGACATTTAAGCATTCTATTTAAGTTTGGCCTACGAATTACTTGGAAGTCAAACTTCTTAGAGCAATTTACCCCTGAGTCTAATGCATGTGTAACTACAATGACCTCATGCCCAAGAGCCACAAAATTTGTAGCTAATAGTTCAGATATTGCTTCAATACCTCCAATATTTGGAAAGAAAGTATATGAGACAAGCAGTATTTTCATAAAAATTATTAGCGATTGCTATTCAAATTTCAATAAGTATAAAGAAAGCTCTCTGTTTGTTACTAAATCCTTGAAATTTTGTCAAAGCTTGGATAAATTCAGAATAACTTGACATAGATTCAAAAAATATTTTGTCAGTAGTATTAATACAAGTGAAGTCGTATGGCTAGGTAGACGATGTATCAAAATCCTTTATCTAAATCAATAAGTCTATAAATACTAAATCTATTTAGTTATTCTTGCCAGTTAGTCTTTAATTATATCAGAAAATATTTTAGTTTGCTTTTCTAAAGTATGGGATTGATACCAATCAAAAACTTGATTTGAAATTGTCTGAAGCTCATGTAAGTTTTCAAAGCTACTAGATGGAGTTAAATAATGAGTTCCATACGCAATATCATCTTTAACTTTCTGATATTTTGTTTCTAGTATTGGAATGATGCCATGAGAACAATATGCTGCAAATACGGTTGATTTTGCCAAAACATTGCTTGGATAACTTAAAAAAGCAGCCATTGAATTAGTTAGATAATAACATATAATATTACGTTCTTGTTTACCAATACACATTACATCAATATTTATAATATCATAATTAATTCCACTAATTGGTTCACCTATATCTATAATCTTAGTAATATCAAGGCTGTTACAAACAAAGTTTAATTTATCTACAGAATTTTTATAGATTAAACGTCGCTTGCTTTTTCCCCCGAATATTATTAAATGCTTGTCTCGTTCAATAAGAGGCTTATTATAAGCAGCTTCACCTACGTTTGAAAATACTGGCAGTGACAATATTTTCAGTTCCGTATTATTTTGTAATTTTTGAAGTAATTCTACATAATGCCTATTACTTGTTATAGAAGCTTGGCTAATAGATAGGATATTTTGACAAATTTTTTTCTGAATATTATGTAACCAAAAAGCGCTGCTTTGAATTGTACCTGAGGCATAGAGTTCATGGAACATGGTTATTAGCTTACAGTTTCTTTGTTTTTTCCATTCTTCCAGGCCATGCACTAACCAAAAGGGACATCCTCGTTTTGCGTATCCATAACCCACATAATGTAAAATAACGATTTCATGATCTTTGATTAGTTCTACTAGAGCATCAGCTTTTCGAGATTGAACGGGTGTTGCTTTGAAGTTTTCGACATACCCAGGTCTATCAGTACTTTTCCAGTTTGGATTACCGACAGCAAATTCTGTAACAATACCATAATTACTATACAGCGGCCTGGCAAGATTTAAGGCATAGTCACCAAGACCATTGACTGATGGAGGTAAATCGGGAACTATTTGTAACAGTCTGACCAAAATAATACCTGAACAATTAAGTAATATTGACAAATTATATTCAAAAATAACAGTCTTATTCTAGCTTAAAAATAAAGCCTTCCAACACTGGATAATCAATTAAGGAGTTCTTCCGAAAATACGTAAAAAGATACAAATATTAGGATAAACATACCATCAATTTACCAGCCAATCTTCTAAAGACATCCTTGGGAAAGTTTCAAGGTATCCGCCCTCTGTACAGTTTATAATTCGACCATTATTAAACTCATATGCGGCCTTCGCAATTGAGTAGCCTAGCTCCATTCCAGCAATATTTGAAACTTGCCATTTATCACCACTTTTGGTATAGTTTGGGTGAAAATGATTAATATCTTTTTCAGCAGTTATTTCGATCGAGCCAAAAGTTTTTCGAGTTTTATAGCTATGATCACAACCAATAATTGCAACATCTCTAAAACCCATATGGAGAGCTAACTGTAAAGCAGTGTAGGTTACTGTTCCACAATTACCGATATTCCAGGAACAATCCTGGGCAAATGAAAAAGTATTTAAAAATGATGAATATATATAAATATTATTATTGTGCTGGAGATTGCTTTTGGAGAACTCATGTGCAAGAAACAAAGGAATTTCAGTTGTTTTGAAAAAGTCAAGATTCTGATAGAAAATAATCGGATCAACACAAACAATAGATGATGGACGAAAAGATGATTTATCAAACAAAAGATTAATTTTGTTTAACCCAAAAGTATATATACCATTTAGGTTTGATAAATTACTCTTTAAAAGTGAAGGTCCATTACAAATAATTACAGCTTTTTCATTGACATATTTATCTTTAAGATGCAATAGTTGAGTTCTAGATTCCCAAGAAAGAGGATCAATATCCCAGAGCACTCTTTTACTTACTTCTAAACAACTTCTTAGAAAACTACGATAGGGATTAATACTTTTACGTTGATATGAAAAAGGATTATTAACCATCAGTTCATCCATATCTATAGTAATGATAAAAGACTTGAAATAGATTTAGTAGATTGAATTTTATGGAAATCAACAAAACTTTTCCAATCCTGTAGTTCACTCCATTCCGATAAAAAAATAAAATCGATTTCAGTATTAGCAGTTACTTCATAATCATATTTACTATCTCCAAAAAATATACTTGGAAAGAGATTTTTTTCTGCCTTTAGCTCTCGCTCAAAGATTGCTTTTTTATCATCTGGACTTCCAAATATACCGCCATCAAAAAAACTATGAATTCCTCTACGATTGAATACTTCTCGTAGTTCAGCTTGATCACCACCAGATACAACTAGCCATTTAGTATTAGATGCCGCTTTTCGAAGCGCACTCAGACCCGGAGCCATTTCACAAGAATATAATCCTTCACGAACATATGAAGCATATGATTCCAAAAGCAGTCTCATTTGTTCGTGATCGATAGGAATTTCAAGGATAGACTGAAAGAAATAGTTAAATTTACTATAACGTGAAATTCCTCCATGATTGATATGATATGCTCTTAGAGCTTGAGCAGCTTCTTCGCCATAAGGTAGAGCCGCGTAATAAAAACCTTCAGTTTTTAATTTGTTTGAATTAAGTATTACACCATCACAATCAAAGATAAAGGTCTTATATCTTCCTAAGTCAAACATACGCTACCTTTTTATCTAACAGAGATTCCGCAATAATAAAATCTTCATCCCAGTCAATATCAAATCCCTGAATCTTATCTAAAGTATAAAGAAAGGGGTTTTCTCCAATCCTATCATTATAGTTTTTATAGATATATGCATCACACAAGAAAGCACCACTATTAACCTCATGCAGTGGGGTAATCGTCTGTGTTCTAGGCCATTTCTCAATAACCCTGTCATAGTTAACTGGGCCATTTTGATTCCATATAAAAGATCGTAGCTCAGTTGTCGTCATCAATGAGTCATAGCCTTCGTCAAGACTTTTGAAGTAGAGCTTAATTATTTCTACATAAGATTTAGAAGTCAAAAATGGCGATGTCACATGTGTCCAGAGAATATGCCCTTGGTCAATAATTTTAGAAACATAGTGAATTAAGTCGTCCGTTCTAGTTTGGCTAGCACATAAAGAATCATCACGTTTATCGATCACGAGCTTTTCAAGGCTAAGAGTCTTAGCAAACTCAATAATAGTATTATCATTGGTTGACAATACTATTGTATCAATTAAATCTACATTTGCAAGTTGATTAATTTTAATTTCGATAAGCCCATGATTGAAACCAGCAAATGGCTTTATATTTTTATTTTTTATTCGTTCACTTCCTTGTCGACAGGGTAAAAAGCACGTCACAGTCATTGAGTTAACCTACCTCATAAACACTAGTTCTCTTAATTCTATATTTAGTCGGTGTGATAGCAACAAGAGGCAATGCCCCTGGAGTTGAACTGTAAAGATTCAACAGGTAATCCATTTCATGATTTCGCAAATCATCCGATCCATAACCATCAAAGCCAGCCAGTAGGATTTTTTTAGCCCTCCCACTGGTCGCAATTGCCAAGGAGTAGGCGATAACCATAGAAGTAGGTAATATACAGTAGTTGTCTTCAAACTTAAAGGTTTCAGATTGTACTACCAAGCCAAAGTCTAAAAGCTCTTTACCTTCTAATTCATTTCTAATATCTTTAGATAACATTGAATATGGAATAACTAAGGGCTGAGATAAATTTAAGTGTTCTTGACAATCAGCTAATAAGCGAACCGGATGACATGCTGCTCTTAAGTCAATTAAATCTGAAGCAATATGAGTCTGAGTATTTAAAGCAATAACGATAGGGTGCTGAGAACTAATAAAATTTTCCAAAGCTTGCTGATGAACTTCTACTCCAGGCCCTGTTCCTAGAATTAAAACATCTCTACCGGCAATTAATGATTTTGGAGACCAAGTTCCAATAGGTTCTCCTGTATAGAAATGTCGTGCTGAATTAAGAGCATTAAGACTAAACCTCTTCCCACCTGATGATTTTAAATGATCAATTACACCTAAAATATCCTCATCCAAATAACGATTATCTGCTAGCATTTCTTGAATATAAGTCGGATGAATACCATACTTTCCGGCCAAATAATAGTACGTGTTTGTCCCCCAACCATATTCATGTTGCATTGGACTAAAGTAGTTTGAAATCAATTCCATCAGAGGTATAATGTTACATGACACATTAGGACGAATTTCAGCTAATTCAACAACAAGATACTCAGTTTTAACATTTCCGGCTCCACGTCCCATACCTGTTACAGTTCCATCAATCCAGGTAACACCATCCTTAACTGCTTGTACACAGTTAGATAATGCTCGTCCCATATTATCGTGGGTATGAATCCCTAAGTCTCCTGACCAGCCTTCACGTAGGGCATGGATAATCTGTGATGTTTGTTTAGGATTCATACTACCCATACTATCGGCAAAGTACAAAACATCTAAATGATAATGACTAGCAATTTGGGACAACTGTTGAACTTCGACTAATGAACGATCTGCAACTTGCATTAAGTTAATACCTACCTGATAGCCTTGGTCTTTCAACCATTCACATCCTAATAAAGTTTGTTCAAATTCATAGTAGTGACAAGGAATACGGACTAATGAAACTGGAGAATCACTAGCGGGCTTAAACAACTGATGAAGGGCAGGGATAATTCCATCTGCATATTTAATTAACTCACTCGCATTAACCATTACCCCAATCTTTAAGTTCTCTGGTATGGTTAGACTGCGTATAAATGTATCGGTAGTATATGCACACCCACCCAAAAAATCATCCTGAGGAAATCCACGGAAGCCCAGCTCAACATAATCCACGGAAATAGCCGCCATAGACTGAAGATAATCATGGATTAAATTTTGTGAAAAATTCCAAGAATTATAGTATCCACCATCTCTCAAAGTACAGTCTAGGAGCTTAATCATAATTACTGATTGGCGTTGTAAAGTTTTCTTTGGGTTTATGTGATTATAGCACGCACGGCACATATTTTTTACTTTTTTTGTCAATAAATAAGGTTTAGGTTTAGACAGTCTTTTGTTTGCAGTACTACGATATTTCGGTTTTGCATTTTTCATCAGTTTTGATTAATTATAGGTGACAAGTAAATAATTTGCAGAACAGAATAATATTTATAAGAAACTGATGTTATTCTTATATCTTGATTAATAAAATAGCCTTACTTATATAAAACTAAAGAAAGTGAGCGAAAGCTTTCGCCATCCATCTAATGAAAGGCCCTTGTAATAATGTTTATAATCAAGAATTTGGAAAGTACTTATCTCAGCAAAGCAGTATTAAAATAGGAAAAATGAATCATTTAAGTCTGGCATTTACATCTTTTCTACCGGGAAAATATCAGACAAAGAAAAGTATGGAAAAAGTTAATAAATAAAACTTTCAATATTTAGTTCAGTTAAAGTAGTTTATGTAATGCTATGCTTTCTTGATATAAGTAGAGTGATAGAAGTTTATATTATGTTTCAATTTTTATTGAATTTTATATTTAGAGTATTTGATAGGTTCATGCGTGATTATGAAAAATTTAAAATTAAACGTATGAAAAGCTGCTTTAAATCCTGCGGCAATAATGTTGAAATTAATAATGTGGCAATTACCCCTTGGCCAAAAGTTGAAGTTGGTGATAATGTTATCATCAATTCATATACAAATATCTTTGCTGGTGGGGGAGTAATAATTGGTTCAGGGACACTGATTTCCAGTAATTGTGTTATTGTAAGCGTAACCCATCCAACTAACACCACTGATCGGTTCAATGCAGAGTGTATTCGTAAGCCCGTTACGATTGGTCAAAATGTTTGGATTGGAGCAGGAGTGATAATTTTGCCAGGAGTATATATTGGCAACAATTCTGTTATCGGAGCTGGAGCTATTGTCACAAAAGATGTTCCCTCAAATACAGTTGTCGTTGGTAATCCAGCACGGATTTTAAGAACTATGGAATTCTAATTTTTTTATTTTTCTAAAGTTGTTAGCAGGTGATCTTTAATGTCAAGAATGCATTACAGCAGATTCGATACTAGGCTGATACAGCTAAAAGTCATCCCTTATGTGAAAAAGGATTTACTGTGCCACATGGATGCTGAAACCGCTGTATTTATCTAATACTGTAGGAAGTAATATTTTTATTTTTGAGATCTGTATTTTCAAAATATTTAAAATATGCTGAGTTATTAAGATCATAGTTACAGTGCTATCTTAAAATTCTTTGAAAAAGGCTGTAAGAGGATGCGTATATAAAATAAGCTACTAGTGCTCCTTTTAAGCTTATAGGGATTCTATTGCTATGCAATATATTATTCAAACTTCTAAACGACTTTTTAATACTTCCAATTCTAAGTCTCCATTTTTGCTTATCCGTAAATACAATACAAGCAAGAATTCCTTTGAATATATTTTTTTGATATAACAATAAATAATTCAAATAATTATCAATTAGTAACCCTGATTCATCAAAGTTCCAATGTCTATGATTAAAGTGAGAAACAAGTATCTTATATTTTTCAGCATAAATGGAGCTCTTGATATTTATATTGAATGCGATAAAATAAATAAACAACTGAATATTTCTATATTTACTAGTTGTGTATTTTTCAATCATTGTCTCATCTCTTAAGAATGTGAGACCACTGAGTTGATGTCCAAAATAGGAGATTTTTAAAACAGACTTAAATCCTGGTTTTAAGTAAGTTAGCTTATCTTTATCCCCATGAGCAATTTTTATATCACCATTAGAGTATAATCGAGAAGATCCAGGAATAATACAGCCTAAATCACGCCTTGTTGAAACTTGCTCGATAATAAATTCTAAATATTCATCAGGCAAATAATCATCATCTCCTAAAAACATGACCCATGGAGCAGTTGCAGCATATAAAGCATTAACAGCATTTATTTCTAAGCCCCTATTGCAATCCTGCTGTAACAAGCGAATTTTTAATGATGATTTCGCTATATATTCTTGAACGACTTTAACTGTATCATCACTTGAACAATTATCAGAAATAATAACTCCTACTTGAGTAGGATTGGGCAGTTTGGAGATTTGAGAGTTTAATAAATCAAGGTTTTTGATTAAAAACTTTTCTCGATTAAATGTTGGAATAAGGATTTCTAAGAGCATGTGAACCCTTCATATTTGATGTTGATTTTTAATCCAAACAAGCTGCTTTACTATACCATCATTTTTACTTAGTTGAGGCGACCATTGAATTAGATTCTTTACCTTACCTATATCTGCAACAAAGATCTTTTGATCAGAATGACGCCATTCTAATGATTTATACAATAACTTGACTTTCAATATTTCTTCCAAGTAATGAAATAGTTCGAGCAGGGACAAGCTATTATCCATCCCACCACCGATATTAAATATTTCGCCTTGGATTTTATCTCCAATTTCAAATGCCTGATGATACAGTCTAACCAAATCTTCTGCATGAAGAACATCTCGCACCTGCTTGCCATTTCCTGCAATGGTAAATGAATCAATGGACAAGCCATCTTTCATTCGTTTTTCCTGCTCGAGAGCTTGAGCAATAAACCATCCTACCCATCCCTGATCAAAGGTAGAAAACTGACGGCCACCAAAAATTGAAGAGTGACGAAAAACAATTGTTTTTAGGCCAAAATTTCGATGCCAATCGCGCATATATTGATCTGCAGCCCCCTTAGAACAACCATAGGGACTTGAGAAATCAAGAGGGTAAGTCTCATCTAAGCCACGGGGATAATCGGGAGCGACAAATCGAGTTTCTTCCTCAATAAAAACTAAATTTTTCAATTCTCCGTAAACCTTATTGGTACTTGAGTAAATGAGAGTTGCATCTGGAGAAAAGTGTCGAGTTGCCTCAAGAATATTAAATGTACCGACAACATTAGTTAAAAAATCTCTGTAAGGATCTGTCATTGAAGTTGTCATTGCAACTTGACCAGCCAAATGAGCAATTCGATCAAATCTTCCATGAGTCTTGAAAAAGTGCTCAACATCAATTTTATTGGCAACATCAAATTCTTCAATAGTTAACTGATTCTTAGCTGCTTTTTGATTCAGCCATTCCTTATTTTTCTCAGAGCCGAGACGAAAAAGCGCATCAATAATAAATACTTCAGCACCCTGATCTAAGTAAAAGGAGGCAATATTGCTACCCAAAAAACCACAACCACCTGTAACTAGAACTTTCATAGTGCTACCTCATCCATGCAACTATTTACTGATTCCGCTTCGTACATTAACTGTAGGGCAGTATTTAAAGAATACTTAGGATACCACCCAAGAGAGTTTAGTATTTCAGTCTTGGCCTGCGAAATCATTATTTCATTTTCTCTATAGGGTATCACACCAAAGTTAAGGTGTGAACTTGAGAGTGTAATTCGATGAATCATCTCAACTAATTCACGGATCGAAATTACATTACCTGTACCTACTTCAACTTGGATAAAATTACTATAAAGTTTTTCTACATTATTAAACAGAGACAAGTAAGCGGAAATGACATCATCAATATAAATAAAGTCTCTTTTTTGATCGCCAGGAGTAAGGTCAATAGACCTAAAGTTTTGAAGACACTTTTTCATGATGCTGGTTACAAATTTTGAGTCATCATCACCAGGCCCATAAATATGCTGTAGCTTAATGTTAATAAATTGTGTCTTTTTATTTTTTAGTAACTGCCTTGCCCAGTCAAGAAAATGTTTCTTACTCAATGCATAGTAATTCAAAGACGAGTCAAGAATAGTATCAGTATTAAAAAAAGTATTGATATTAAAAGAAATTGCAGTTTCAAGTAAGTCAAGAGGAAATTCTATATTAGACCTTAGGATTGTTGCTGCTGATTCATTATTCCTTCCATAGCAGGTGGCCGTGTGAACCACTATATCAATCTGCTTCAAATCTTCAAACGGCTGATGCAACTCACATTGATCAATATCATAAATAATACATTCAGATAATATATTTTCAATACGAGTGGTGTTTGAGAAGCTTCGCTTCAGGATAACCACCTGATGGCCATGACCAAGAAAGGCTCTAACTAAATGACTGCCAAGAAAACCCGTTGCACCAGTTACTAAAACCGTAGTCATAGATTATCACCTTTGCCTATTACCGATTCAAAATCCAATGTCGAATTACAGATGAACTCGGAATCTAAAACTTTCTCAATCGTGTAAGGGAAATCATACTGACATAAAGTGGCATTCTCTTTTAACACATCTTGGAGATCATCTCGCTGGTGAGTAATAGCAGTGAACGAGCCAATTGAATGATGAGATGATGGAGACGGCCCTTTCAACAAATAAGCTAATAAAATGACTAACTGACTCTTGATTTCATTTTTTTGATTACTCCTCACTAAGACTAACTCTTGAGCCAGATACTCCCAGTTCAAACATTCGACCCGATGCTTAGCTAAAGAATGGACTTGTTCGCTAACCCAAATATAAAAATTTCGTTTATATCGTGATGAATTAGGTGTCATTGATATGCCTTAAAATTTAACTTGTTGACATAGTTTTTGCATTGATATCTAAAAATCAATAGAATTTAAAGTTGACTTTTTACCCTTGAAATGGAATCAAAAGACCACCATTCATCTTCCTGCTTACTAAATTTCTCCACATAACAAGCGGATTGCAAAATGAGGATATTGATCAGATAGCCTTGAAGAATATGGCTCCTAGCGTGTAGTTGTAAAATCATAATTTTTGTCCTAATATCTCCAACAAAAATCTTTGATAACAGTCACGACATAATCTAACATTTCCGTAGTTAGTCCTGGATACAGACCAATCCAGAAACTCCGCTCCATCACATCATCCGTATGTTTCAGATTCCCCACCACTCGATAATTTAAGCTCTTATAAGCTGGTTGCCGGACAAGATTTCCTCCAAATAATAATCGAGTTCCAATCCGCTGCTCTTCTAGGTATTGGACTAACTCATTACGAGAGAACGGTGCATCTTCCCTGACATAGAGCAAAAAACCAAACCAGCTTGGAGTCGAATTAGGTGCAGGTTCTGGCAAAATCAAATAGTTCGCCAGGTCTTGCAATTTCTCATGCAAAAATTGATAGTTGGCCTGACGTTGGGCAATAAATTGAGGTAACTTCTCTAGCTGGGCTACACCGACAGCAGCTTGCATATCAGTCATTTTCAAGTTATAGCCCACATGACTATAGGTATATTTGTGATCATAACCAAAAGGTAACATGCCTAATTGCCAGCCATACCGCTTGTTACAGGTATTATCTACACCTGGTGGACACCAACAATCTCGCCCCCAATCTCGGAAAGATTCAGCAATTTTTTTAAGTCGAGTGTCATTAGTCAAAACAGCCCCCCCTTCGCCCATAGTCATATGATGCGCTGGGTAAAAACTCACTGTAGCTAAATGTCCAAAGCTCCCAGTTTTTCGACCGTTATATTCACTCCCCACAGCATCACAGTTATCTTCAATAACCCAGAGATCATATTTTTCAGCAAATGCCATAACCAGATCTAGGTTGAAGGGGTTGCCTAAGGTGTGAGCAACCATAATGGCCTTAGTCTGGGGGGAATAGGCCGCTTCTAGTTGAGAAGTATCAATATCATAGGTTCCCAATTGAACATCTAAAAAAACTGCCTTCAGTTGATTTTGAAAAATGGGATTGACTGTAGTTGGAAAACCTGCTGCCACAGTAATAACTTCATCACCAGGCCGTAAACGTTTTTCACCCAGTTTTTCTGAAGTTAGAGTTGACAGTGCCACTAAATTCGCTGAAGAACCAGAATTAACAAGCAGACAATGCCTAACGCCCATCCACTGAGCAAACTGAGTTTCAAATTCAGCGGCATAGCGTCCTGTTGTCAACCAAAAATCCAAGGATGCATCAACAAGACTAACTAGCTCATTTTCATCAAAAACCTTGCCAGAAACCGGAACATAGGTTTGGCCTGGATGAAACTCTCGTTCGGCAAATTTATATTGATAGAACTCTTTAACGGCATCGAAAACTTTTTCCCGCAAAGACTCTTCTTGATCAGCTATTCCAGAGGGTTTAATTGGGGTCTGGGTCATGATTTTTGTCCTATAACATCAACTGAACGATCTGAAGATTCTTTGTGCTTCTGCTCAACTTGGTCTCGGGAATAGTCCTGAATCTGATCAAGAGTTAGCTTTCGAAGATCACCATACTGCTGGCTGGAATCAAGTTGACTGGCCTGGCGATACCAATGAACTGTTTTTTCAATAGTTTGCTCAAAGCCCCAAACGGGTTGCCACCCCAATGTATGAAACGCCTTGTCTGTTGTCAAGTTTAAGAGTTGGGCTTCATGGAGAGCGGTTGGGCTTGAGCAATCTTGCCACTGGCCTGGCCAGTAATTGAGGATAGTGGTCACAAGTTCTTTTACAGGACGGTTTGAACTCAGGTTTGGGCCAAAATTGAACGCAGTGTCAAAAAAATTTACTGAGGCTTGCGGCTCAACAATTTGGTGATAGAGTTTCTCAGCTAAGAGTAAGTATCCTCCTAAAGGCTCTAAAACATGCTGCCAAGGACGAGTGGCTCGCGGACTTCTGACCGGAATAGGCTGTTGAGCTTGCAAAGAACGCATCGCATCAGGAACAATTCGGTCTTCAGCCCAATCTCCCCCACCAATAACATTTCCAGCCCGTGCGGAAGCAATTTTGATGTTGATATTAGAAGAATTAAAGAAACTACGTCTCCAACTGGCAATGGCAATCTCAGCCCCAGCCTTGCTGCTGCTATAAGGGTCGTAGCCACCTAAGGGATCATCTTCTCGGTAGCTGTAAACCCACTCTCGGTTTTCGTAGCATTTATCTGTCGTGATAAAAAGCGCAGCACAGGGATAAGCCAATTTCTTGAGGGCTTCTAAAACATGGATTGTCCCGAGAACATTAATGTCCCAAGTTTGCAACGGCTCTATATAACTCCGGCGGACAAGAGGCTGAGCTGCTAAGTGTAAAACGATGTCAGGTTGAAACGAAATAATTTTCTGAGCAAGGGTTTCAGCGTCTCGGATATCTCCTAGGTGATGGTCAATTTCCTTTTCAAGCCCAAGTTGAACAAAAAGAGAGGGATTAGTTTCAGATTCTAAGCTGTAACCATAAACTATAGCCCGCAATGACAACAGCCAAAGTGTTAACCAACTTCCCTTAAAGCCAGTATGGCCCGTTAGAAAAACTCGCTTTCCTTGCCAAAATTCCGTCATGACCATACCTTCCAGGGAGCCTTCCAGGTCTGCCATAAGTCCTCCAGGTGATTTTTATCCCGCAACGTATCCATCGGCTGCCAAAATCCCTGATGCTTGTAGGCTGCCAATTGCCCTTTTTCTGCCAACGTTTTCAAGGGTTGTTGTTCCCAAACCGTAGCATCTCCTTCAATCAGATCAAAGACTTGAGGCTCCAGAACAAAGAAACCACCATTAATCCAACCTCCATCTCCCTGAGGTTTCTCTTGGAACCCAGTAATACCGTCCTGTTCATCCAATTGAAGAGCACCATATCGACCTGGAGGTTGAACAGCAGTCAATGTGGCCCATCTACCATGCTGATGATGAAAGTTCACTAATTCTCGAATATCAATATTGGCAAGACCATCACCATAAGTAAAGCAGAATGTTTCATGTCCAACATAAGATTGAACTCGCTTAAGCCGACCACCGGTCATTGAAGAGTCTCCAGTATCAACTAAAGTAACCTTCCATTTCTCAGCTTTTTTTCGATGGACTTCCATGTAGTTCAAGTCCATATGAAACGTAACATCCGACATATGGAGAAAATAGTTTGCAAAATATTCTTTAATTACATAACCTTTATAACCACAGCAAATAATAAAATCATCAATTCCAAAATTGCTGTAAATCTTGAGAATGTGCCATAGTATTGGCCGACCACCTATCTCCACCATTGGTTTAGGTTTAAGATGTGTTTCTTCACTAATTCTTGTCCCCAGTCCACCAGCCAATATCACTGCCTTCATAAAATAATAGCCTTAAATTATTTAGTTGTTTAGTAATGAGAAATGCATCCTGTGAATGTCTAAAGATAAAATTGAATGTCTTAGTCTAGTACATAAGCAAGAAGTTTTAAATATTTGATTATATTTAATTATCAAGTTTAGTTTAAAAAATATAAATGTCAAGAGACATCTTTGCTCATCTGGGCTAACTTAATAAAGTTCGGTGAAGTCTGCAAAAGTTCTTGGTAAGTACCCTGGGCGATTAAACATCCCTGATTAAGCAAAAAGATTTGGTCACAGTTTTTTACCGTCGATAGACGATGGGCGATCATAATAATGGTTGCCGCTTTAGATGCTTGAGTTATGGCATCCATAACCCTAGCTTCAGTTTCATTATCCAAGGCACTTGTCGCTTCGTCAAATACTAAAACTGATGCCTGCTTATATAGTGCCCGGGCGATTCCCAGCCGTTGACGCTGTCCCCCAGATAGTTTTACCCCCCGTTCACCAATCAATTGATCATACCCCTCTGGCTGTGACTCAATTAATTCAGCAACCTGAGCCTGGGCTGCGGCCCATCGAACTCGCTCTTGATCTATCAAATTTAAAGGAACACCAAAAGCAATATTTTCTGTAAAGCTCGCATCTCGTAAATAGATAAACTGAGGTACATGGGCTAGCTGTGAGTGCCAGGCCTGGAGTATGAACTCATCTTGTAAATCAGAACCTCCAATTAGAATTTTACCTTGACTAGGTTTGAGCAAGCCTAGAATTAAATCAATGGTTGTACTTTTACCACTGCCAGTAGTACCCACAAATGCAACTCGGGTACCTTCAGGAATCGTTAAGCTGACATCCTTCAAAGTCCAAGTTTGCTCAGATTGATAGCGAAAAAAAACATTTACCAAGCGAACCGACTTATCAGGTAATGTGGTTAAAAAACTCGATAGGGGCTTTTCATTATTCTTGAGACTTTTATTCGCAAATGGTGCAACCTTATGAATTGAAGCTTGAGAACTTTTGATGCCAGCAATACTGGCAAAGCAAGTTTGCAGAGGTTGTAGTATGCGATAAGCACCAAGGGCAATAGACCCAAGAATAGGCAACTGTGATTCAATACCCTCACCCTGAAAGAACAAAAACAGTGAAATGCATACAATTGAAACCATGGATAATGACTCAATAACATAGCGTGGATATTGTGCCTTAAAATTCAGTGATACACCATTCATCCTAAATGAGCGATATAAGTTGTTAAAGCTTTTAGAGAAGATTTCTTGGGTATCATCAATAATGATGTCACGAATTCCTCCAAACCCTTCTTGAGCAATTTGCATACTCTTACGAAAGTTTTGAGTTCTTGCAAGGCCATCTAGATAGAGTGTTGCTCGTGTTTTTTGGTATATTGCCCAATATGCTACAAACATGATGAGGATTAAACTCAGCATAATAGAAGGTGATATTCTAATTAGGGAAATACCTAAGGCAATAACAATCAAAATATTTGAAAAAAGACCTAATAGACCTGAAATAAAAGCTGATACAGTTTCAACATCTTGGAATATTAATCCCAGAATATAGCTACTATTCTGCTCTAAATGCCAAGCGTAGGGACGATATAAAACGTTGCGAAATACTAAGGATGATAAATCACTAGAGATCAGAGCCGCTAATCTTAGCTGTCCTGCAATTACAGCAATTCTTAGAACTGCACTCAATACTGCTGCGACAGTAAAAGTACTACCTAGGAGTAGCATTAACACAGCTGTATTCAAGTCTGCAACGAAGGGCAAATAGGTTGCTAATTTGTCTGCACCTTTGCCAGGGTCAGCTAATACATTCAGAAAGAATACTAGCGTAGCCAAATTACTGACTTCTGCAACTGACGATCCTAAAGACAAGACCTGTAGTAACAACAGCTGCTTTTTACGCTTCTTTGATAATAGGGAGAATACAATCAAAATTTTATTTGAGTATTGCTTGATAATATTTTTATTTTTCAAGATTTAAATCCTCCCTAACGTAGGCTTTTATGATTGTTGAAATTACTCAAATAGAACACTTATTTCTCAAGTCTTTATAATTCCCAGTCTAATGAGCTACTAATACTATTTATAGATTAATTCATATACTCAGATCATTATTCTTAGAATACTAATTTTTGATGAGATTTAATACTTTGTCAATAAAACCATTTTCATAAGGTTTTTTATCTGAATCAGAGTGATAATAGTAGTAGTAATGAGCTTGAGATTGCCTAACACCATTAACAACCAAGCCTATAATATTCTGTCCAGATTGGCTTAGCATATCCTTTGCTCTTTGAGCAGATGGGCGAATTAATTTATCTGGTCTCGCTATCAATAAAATACAATCTGATATTTTACCCAAAAATAAAGCATCAGCGGCAGCATTTAAAGGAGGGCTATCGATTAAAACATAGTCATAAGCCAACCTTAATTCATTCACAAAAGACAAGAAGCTAGATGAGTTAATAATTGTTATTGGATTTGGTGGAGTCAAGCCAGATGTAATAATATCAAGATTACTATTTTCATGATGCATAAACTTTTGATATGGTAAATCCTCGACTAGAATATTGCTCAATCCAATCTGATTTGGAATTTGCCAGCAGTGATGTTGAGCAGGTCTGCGTAAATCACAATCGATAATAGCAACTCGATAGCCAATCTCAGTCATGGACAAACCCAGATTTGCTGTTATTGTGCTCTTTCCTTCACCTTGCATAGAACTGGTGATCGTAATAACTTTCAAATTTCCGTCGGAGTTAGAGAATTTAATATTAGCCAGTAACATTCTAAAAGACTCACTTGCTGGCAAACGAGGATCATCCCGAACAACAAGCTTTCCACTATTCTCAAATTCCTGACCTGATGGTGGACTTACTTTCTTATCTGATTCATATAAAATTGGAATTGTTGCTAAAATTGGCATAGATGCAAAAATTTCTTGAATCTCATTTTCTGAGTGTACGGAATTATCAAGTTGCTCCAACAAGAAAGCAACTCCAAATCCAATCACAAGTCCAAAGAGTCCTCCCAGGAAAATTATCCGTTTAGGGTCTACTGACACAGGGGTGCGGTTAACTTTAGATCGTTGAACGATCACCGCATTGCCAACGTCTTGATTTTCGGACAGTTGAGCATCTTGAAGTGACTTTAGTAGAGCGGAGTACCTAGCACTAGAGACATCATATTCAAGCTGTAGCTGTAGCAATCGTCTTTGAAGACTGGGTAACTGTTCTACAACTTTGTTTTTCTCATCAATTTTGGATTTTAATAAATCAACCTGTTTCATCAAACTCTTAATTTGAAATTCATTAGTCACGACTTGCGTTAGGAGTGAAATGGTAGAGCTTCCTAGTTGAATCTGGGTTGGACTTTGATTAACTGGATATTCTTGATTACCCAAAAGTTCAGATATCTGGTTTTGAAGAGCATTACTTTGAGCATCTCTCTGTCGCTTCAGTGACAGCACCTCAGGATGGTTCTGTCTGTAGCGACTAGTTAAAGCAGTTAGTTCTGCCTCTGTCTTTTGCAACTCAACCACTGAAGCTTGAATACCTGCTGACTCTGCAAGGAGCTTTAATTGATTGGCTTTGGCAGGAGAAACTCCGAGTAATGATTCCAGTCCTACCTGTGTATTTTGTAATCCTACTAGCTGTACTTGAGTAGTTTGAATGCTTTGTTGTAAAGTGGCTAACTCCTCAATCAGTGAACCAGTCTGAGCATCTAAAGAGACAATATTAAAATCTTGTTTGAAACTAGTAAGTTTATTGAGATTTTCAATGAGATTCTTTTCCGCATTAGGTAACTGAGACTGTATAAATTCCCGAGCAGCTGTTTTCTGAACTCGACTTAAGCGAATACTATTGGCGATAAAGCTACTCATTAAGTTATCAACAGCTTTGACTGCTACTTCTTGATCTGGACTACGAAATGAGACATTTAACAAATCTGTTCGGGGAACTTGGCTTACAGACATACCACTACCTAATTGAGATGCGGTAGCAGAACGACTGATGTCAGTTGAATCTATGCTAAATAATTTGGCAGCCTTTTCAAGCACATCATCCGTTTGAAAGATCGCAATTTGAGTGTTCAGAGGGTTACCCGCAACACTACTCAAATCACCACCTGGTACTCCCTGAATACCAATGAGGGCTGACGCTTGGTTTTGCTTCTGTATCCAAATTAGACCATTAGCTTCATAAACTGGTACACGGGTAACTGCATATAAGCCCGAAAGAGCCAAGACACTGCTAAATGTCAACGTAAATCCCAACCAATGCCGCCTAACTAGCCCAAGATAAGATTGAATATCAAAATCATCATCTTGGGGCTTATTTACTAGGGGATTCTGTGAAATCATGGAGTTTTCTTGTGTCATAAAACAGATAATAATTAAGAGCTATTGAAAGATACGAATAAAGGCAGCCGCAGCACCAAGAGGGCCAAGAACAGTTCCAATTGCATCCAGGAAACGGTAGCCATCACCTTTAGGAATCATAATGACATCGCCATCCTCAATCTGGGTTGGCTCAGTTAATTTTTCGATATTGAGAGTTTTTTCATTAACCGTACCATTAGCTTCTAAGCGATAAAAACGAACCCTAGTTAGATTAGCCTTATCTGTTGGTCCACCCGCTACTGCGATAGCACTACTTAGGGTACTGTCGGGAGACACTTCAATCTCACCAGGCCGCTTAACTTCACCCACAACACGGACTTTAACAGTGGGAGAGCCAAATGCAGATCGGGCTAATAGTTTTTGATCACCTTGGCTCAATGTGGTTGCTTTAGGAATAAAAATTGAGTCGCCATCCCGCAAAGAAATATCTTGATTACTGCTACTAGATTGAATAGCATTCCATAAATTCACGGTCATTGTTTGAGAGACACCATTAACACCAATTCGATTAATGATAATGTCACGAACATCGGCTTCCTTGGTTACACCCCCAGCGGCAGCAATGGCCTGAGTTAAGGTAGGGATTATACGAGATCGCGTTGTTTCATTTCCAGTTGAGCTAGATGCTCCAAGAGGAATAGGTTGGAGTTGTAATGGACCAGGCCGGCGGACTTCCCCCGAGACAGTTACGGTGAGGGGGCGTAGGTTGGTAAGTTGAACTTCAACCGTTGGATCAACTAAATATTCACTTAAACGACGAGTCAGTTCTTGTTTGACTTGAGTGACTGTTTTACCAGAGACAACAAAGCGTTCAACTAGTGGGATGGAGATAGTACCATCTGGAAGAATGACCTGAGGAGGAAGACCTTTATATTCATCAAATCCTAAGACTGAAACTTGTATTGAGTCCCCAGGCCCCAGCAAGTAAACATTCATGTTGTCAGCGGCAGCCAGGCCAGGATTAGGGCGATAATTTGGGGCTGGACTGGAGACTTGGGCCAAGACTCTGGATTCAGCTGTCCAGACTGTAAGGCCCACAGTTGCCAAGACAAAGAATTGAGTCAAAGTGGCTATCGAGAGTGGTTTGGCATAGCTGTGGGACATAGGCAAAGCTGGAGAAATCAACACTATTTGGCGGATTCAGGGTTAGGCTGAATATCAGTTAGTTATAGCAGATGGATAGGCAGAAGATGTGATCTCGATTACTAATTAGTGAGAAAAATTTTACATTTCCTCTAGATTTGACAGCAAAACCATAGCACATAAGTTGAGTGAGTTAGGGAAGAAGTCAAGGGACATGATAAGTTTTTCTCAATAATTTTAGTGATTGCCCAGGCCTTAACCAATGCGCTCATCAGAACATTGCTCTCCAATTGGGGAACTTCCGAGCCAGCGAGCAGGTCAAAAAATGGGCGGACTTCAGAATTTTGAGAACACTGGAGCTTGCCCTCGCCGATAAAGTCGGATGATCTACTCAAAAAGTATGCTAAGTCTATGGTGTCGGGTTTAGCCTGTTTCAGTCTTTGTGGGCTAATGTATTGTATTTGTCTTGAGGGAGAGTACTCGTCATGTTTGGTTCTCGGGGATGGTCTCAGAAAGTTCAATTCATTTTGGCTAGCAGTACTCTCGGGGCAATGACCCTTGTGGGAGTGATGATCGTCAATGGGCCGATGGCTACAGCCGCAACTCCTTCCCCAACAGCAGCAGCGACCGTTCCAAGGTGGATCACAGCATTGAAGCTATCCCCTGCCCAAATTCAACAAGTCCAGGCCATTGAAGCCAAGTTCAAACCCCAGGCCCAGAGCCAACAAACTCAACTGAATCAGGCCGAATCACTGCTGGAATCCCTACTCGTCAAAGGAGCCAGTAACGAGGATATTCGCGCTCAGCACCAGATTATCCAAAACTATCGGCGGCAATTAGAGACAACCCGTTTGGAAGCAGCCCTAGAAATTAAAGATGTTTTGACTCCGGCCCAACGACAACAATTAGCAGAACTGAATCAGCAGCGGTTGACCCGACTCCGAGATTTAGTTTTGGGGAGTGGTGGGACAACCCCGCGCTAAAGATGTCTATTAACCATTAGGAGAGGAGTTACCCCTAGACCGAGTTAGGCACTATAGCGTTACCCAGGCGGTGCTAAGAGCAGAGAAATGTTAAAAAGGCTGACTATTAAGCATTTTCTGACGTTTTCTCGTCTTACCCTAAATGAGTAATGCCATATCTCAGGAGACATTGAGGATCAAGAAAAATGCCACTGGAGTTAGTCATCACGGTGGGGGCCCTATTAATTTCTTGGTTTGTCTTTACAGGCCTGGTCCGGTTGCTCAAAGTAACGGTGGGAACAGCGATTAAAATTGCCCTTGTTCTTTTTGCCCTACAGGTTTTTTTTGGGATTGGCCCCGAGGCCTTAGGAGAGCGGATAGTTCAACTTGGGGAGCAACTCTTAGGAAAAGGAAAGTAGACTAATCAGGCTGGAGGCAGTTGTAAACGATTAGCCCACAGGCCGGGAAAGGAGTCCGGAATTGGGATCGCCCCCACAACCTGTTGATAAAATTCCGCTGGCCCGACCCAACCAATCACGCCATAAGCATAACCTTGGGTTCTCATCATCTCAAGGGTTAGCTGGGTTAAAATTGTGCCAATTCCTAGGCCCCGCGAATCCGCATCCACCCCCATCGGCCCAAATAATCCTAATGCCGCCGTATCGTAACAGGCAAATCCCAAAAGTTTTCCACTCTGAACGGCAATTAAACAGCGGGGGGGGCGTTGGTGCAGCGCAATTTCAACTTCACTAACCCAGCCCAGGCTAAATCTTGCTTTGACCCAATCTAAAATTAAATGGGTTTCGGAACCGAGGGGCTGCCGATAGATAATCCCTTGGCTGTGGTGTGTTTCCAGGCGGGCCTGGTCGAGAGGTAATGCATAGAGCTTGACTAGCATATCCATAGGACTTTTCTTGAGCCAGATGCTCCCAATCTAAACGTTCAACTTGACGATTCGCGACGGCCTGGGCCTGTTTACTAGACCAAGTATAAAAATCTTGTTCAGACAAAGAGAGACTGGGCATAGTTTGATTTCCTTGCAATCTTAAATATTATTCTGAGGCGCATTATCAACACCTATGCCCAATAGTTCTGATCTCGAAGCTGTTGGGTGTCAAAACAAGCAACCTCAGGAAAGAGCGAGTCTGCTATAGCAATACCTATTAATAAGTGAGCTATAATTAAACTTATCTATTGTCAAGTAAGATGAGGGAGACAACCATGAGTTACAGCGAAGATTTACGGAAGAAAGCCTTAGAAGCAGTCGCTAGAGGAGCAGTAAAAGCGCAGCTATGTAAAACTCTAAATATTAGTCGAAATACTCTAGATTCTTGGATAAAACGTTATGTAGAAACTGGCTCATATACTCCTCCTTCTTATCATCATCAAAGACGTAAACCCAAAATAGATAATCTGGATAAATTCAGAGAATTTGTTCTTGAGAATAATGATAAGACTCAACAGCAATTAGCAGATTTATGGGGTCATAATATTACTCAGCAAGATGTTAGTCGCGCTCTGCAAAAGTTGAATATAACCCCAAAAAAAAGACCTACACCTATGCAGAAAAAGATGAAGACGAACGCAATAAATTTACGGCTCAGTTAAAAGAAACAGCCCCTTGAACCATCCTATACATAGACGAAGCTGGGATTGTAGACCACAGGTCATGCGTAGCTAATCGAGATCATTACCCTTATGGTTACAGTCTCAAAGGAACCCGATGCTATGGCGTTAAATGCGGTCGCAAGCGTGAGCGAGTGAGTTGGGTCGCTGCTCTATACAATCACCAGTTAATTGCCCCCTTAGTTTTTTCAGGGTCATGCAACCGAATTTTAATAAAAGAGTGGTTTAAAACCAAGTTATTACTTCAACTTAAACCCAACACTAAAATTATCTTAGATAATGCCTCTTTTCATAAAGGACAAGACTTAGAACAAGTAATTGAAGAAGCGCATTGTCAACTCTGGTATTTGCCTAAATATTCACCAGACCTCAATCCAATCGAACGTTGTTGATCTACATTAAAGAATAGCATGAAGAAATCGCTAAATGCCTTTGATTCGATTCATGAATGTGTAAATAATGCATTTATAAATAGTCCTATAGTAGTTGAGTAGTGTTACAATTTCGCAATGTCGATAGAGAAAGATAAAAAGTTCACCGAAAAAGCGTTCATAAAACTGCTCATCTTTTTGACATTGAATTTCCAGGAAATAGACAGGGCCAGGCCTGGTTTCAGGGGGGGGTAGGAAAACACTATCGAGTTGAAAAGCGGTTTCTTTGACCGTGACGGATTCAAACCGATATTCAGCGGCATTGCTGGGTTTATCGTCCAATAACTCAAACAGGCAAGTGGGAAACTATTGAAAGAGTTGGTAAAAAATGGAATCGCGGCGCATAAGTGGGTTGATCGAAAACTATCAATTTGAGTCATTAGGGGCTGGCAACGGAAATTGTTCATTCGCCAAGTAGGCTTCAAAATTCTGGGCAAAATATCGCCAGGAAGTCATGTCTTCAGTATCGAGTTTCTGAGATGGGGCCTGGGAAAATAAGGGTAAACGGGTTTCAATTTGCTGCTGAATCAGGCGGGGTAAGGCTAAAACTTCCATCACCTTGCGACCACTGGCACTATAAATCATTTGCCCAGGCCTTGCGCCCATCTTCATCCACGGCAACCACGGCCCAATCCGACTCCAGGCCAATAGCAGGTTCTCAATAGAGGGTGGGTCTGGGTTTAAAATCTCAACCGTGGGGACAGTCAGCTTAAACAGTTCTACTGCTTGGTACAGGGCCTGGGGACTGTAGTCTTGAAATTTTGGGTCAGTCGCGAGGGCGTTGGGATAGTTGGGAAACAGATCAAAAATAAAGGTTGTTGTTTGTGGAGTGACTAGAGCCGGAAATGGATGCCGAAACCGACCCTGCACCGGACTATTGGCTACATGAACCACCGTTACCGTCTCCTCTGTCCAGGGATTCTGCCAGCGATGGAGCAACTCACCGGATTTAGGGTCAAGGTAAAACAGTAATTCCCGTGAGGTAAAGTCCCAACCGCCCTCAGGATGGGCCAAACAGCGGGCCGCACTCATGCCGACAATATCAAACAGATGTTGCTTTTTCTCCCCCGGAACAAGACTGTAAATCGCCCCTTGCCAGACAATAAACGCGGTTTCTTCCGTTAAGGTTGCGCGTACCCGGACAAAATCCCGGGCTGAAAATTCATGCCAAATCCCCTCACCTGCTGGAATGATGCTGAAATCAGGGAGACTCATGGGGGTACTTCAGTTGTAAGTAAATGATGGGTTAAGCAGAAATAGCTTTCGCCGCCGCTGCCACACCCGCCCCGGGCGCAAAGGCCTCATAGCCCAACTCCCGTAACGAAGCTTCCAGGCCAGCAATCGCTGCCAAAATATCTCGGTCACAGACAAAACCCAAATGTCCAATCCGAAACACTTGCCCCTTGAGGTGATCCTGCCCACCCGCTAAGGCAATATCAAAGCGTTTTTTCATAATCGAGCGAATCTTTTCCGCATCAATCCCTGCTGGGGCCACAGCCGTAATGGCCGGACTAGCCGCATCATCGGGAGCATAGAGGGCTAAATTGAGAGCTTTAATCGCTGCCCGCGTGGCCTGGGTGAGTCGGGCATGACGGGCAAAAATGTTGTCTAATCCCTCCGCTTGCATCATCTCCAGAGCCGCATCCAAGGCAAAGAATAAATTCACTGGCGGCGTAAAGGGTGTGGTGTTCTTCCCGGCATCTTTGCGATATTTGCCTAAATCCAAATAAAACTTGGGTAATTTGGCCGTTTTATAGGCTTCCCAGGCCTGGGCACTGACAGAAACAAACCCTAAACCGGGGGGCATCATATAGCCTTTTTGAGAACCGGAACCCACCACATCCAAGCCCCAAGCATCCACTGGCACTGATACGGCCCCAAGACTGGTCACGGCATCGACAATAATCAACGCGCCATGAGCTTTGACCTGGGCATTAATGGCTTCAAGATCATTGAGTACCCCCGTAGAAGTCTCGCTGTGGGTAATCACAACGGCTTTGATGGTTTTAGCGGTGTCAGCCTCAAGAGCCGCTTTGAAATCATCGGGATTAAGGGCCGTACCCCAGGGAGATTTGACCTCTTGCACATCCAGGCCATAGGCCAAAGCCACCTCTGCCCAGCGTTCGCCAAACTTCCCATTGGAGCCGACTAAGACCCGATCCCCTGGACTGAGGAAATTGATCATCCCCGCTTCCATCGCTCCAGTGCCACTAGAGGCCAAAATTAGGACATCATTTTTCGTTTGATGCAGCCATTTAAGACCTTGGGTAACGCGAGCAAAAATCTGGCTAAATTCCCCACTGCGATGGCCGATCGGATGAGTGCCTAAGGCCCGCAAAACCGATTCCGGCACCGGAGTCGGGCCTGGGATCATGAGCATGGATTTATCTTTCATTCAACTCAAACCTAAGCGCAATCGCAGTAGAGATAGATTTTAATTCTAGAACATCAACCTAAGCTGACCAATGGGCGGCGACATATTCAGCCAAATCCAGCACCCGTTGGCTATAGCCCCATTCGTTGTCATACCAGGCCACCACTTTAACCATGTTGCCACCCATGACCATCGTTAAGGAGGCATCTAAAATCGAAGAGGCCGGATGCCCACGATAATCACTCGAAACAAGTTCTAAATCGCTGTAATGGATGATCCCCTTCATGTTGGTTTCAGCAGCTTGCTTGAGGGTTTCATTCACCTGTTCAGCCAAGGTGGGGGTTTCCACTTCCGCAACAAAATCCACCACGGAAACATTAGGAGTTGGCACCCGCAGGGCAATCCCGTTCAGTTTTCCTTGTAATTCTGGAATCACTAATCCAACTGCTTTAGCTGCCCCGGTGGAAGTGGGGACAATGTTCATTGCAGCGGCTCGGGCCCGGCGTAGATCTCGGTGACTGGCATCTAATAACCGTTGATCCCCGGTGTAGCTGTGGGTGGTGGTCATCATCCCCTGTTTAATCCCAAACCGTTCATGGAGAACTTTCACAATCGGAGCTAAACAGTTGGTGGTACAACTGGCATTACTGAGGATCGTTTCATTGGGATCATAATCGGTATGATTCACGCCCACCACATACATCGGCACATTGCCTTTACCGGGAGCCGTAATTAGGACTTTTTTAGCCCCGGCGTTGACGTGTTTACTCGCCCCATCGCGGCTGACAAACACCCCGGTGGATTCAATGATCAGATCAATATCCCACTCTTTCCAGGGTAGGTTTTCTGGGTTACGATCCGAGACACATTTCACCGTTTCGCCGTCAGCATAGATACAATTGTCATCAGCGCTGATCTCGACATCATTAAACGTACCCAACATTGAGTCGTAACGCAGCAAGTGAGCATTAGTCCGGGGATCAGACGTATCGTTAATGGCAACAATATTGAGTTTGCTATTCGCTTTCCGTTGCAGCCAGCAGCGCATAAAGTTACGCCCGATCCGGCCAAAACCATTAATTGCGACTCTAACCACCTGATTCCTTCCTCGTATCAAAAACTACGTCAAAAAAATTGGTTGCAAAACCCCATTCCAGGAATGCCCTAGATCATATCCTAAGGGGGAACGGCAACTTTTGATCCGTGTCTGTGATTTCGGCTACAGGATTAGCGGGCAGATCCAACTAGGGTCGGCTCTGGAACTTTTTCATCTAGGGAAGCGTGTAAAGCCTCAGCCAATGGGGCGCGACCAAATCGTTGTTCGAGAATATTCATCACTTCCCGGCCAAAGTCATTGGGGTTCCGTTGCCAGGCCTGGAGACAGACTTCTCCAAACATTGACCCTAGGGGCTCCGGATTCCAAAGGAGCTTTTTCGCCACCCAGGGTAAGTGGATTGCCAGGGGATCATAGCCCGGTTTGAGAATATTTTTCTTAAAGGCGTACTCTTCCAGGTGCGTATGGGGTTGCAGGCCAATAAAGAAAATTGCCGGTTCCACCTTGTCCGCACCAAAAATCTCCTCCAAAGCTCGGTGATAAGCCACGGTCTGGGCAATGGTCTCGGGCCGCTCATCAATCACATTAAAGGAATAGTTTACGGATACGAGATCATTAAATCCAGCGGCTTTTAAGTCCCGGCAATTTTCGAGTACCGTCCGCAGGTTATAGCCCATTCGCATTTTCCGGACGAGTTCCTGGGAGCCACTGGTAATCCCAATTTCAAAGTAATTCATCCCCGTTTTGACCATCAGATTGCATAGACGTGGAGTGAGATTATCCGCCCGAATATAGGCCGCCCAGTGAATATCTTCCATGCCCGCCGCCAAGATTTTTTCTAGGAGTTCCTCGGCATCAGGGATAAATTTTCGGGCTGGGATAAATTGCGCGTCCGTAAACCAAAAATTCCGCATTCCCTTGGCATAAAGTTGCTGCATCTCAGCCACGACTTCATCGGCTGGGTTGATCCGGACTTGTTTGCCTTCAACGACGGTATAAACGCAATAGCAACAGTTATGGGGGCAGCCGCGCTTGGTTTGCACGCCTATATAGAAGTCATCTTCTTGGAAGTAATACTCAAACTCCGGCCAAATTTGGCTGATGTAGGGATAATTACAGGCGGTTTTCTCAATTGGGGTCGGCCATTCATGGATCAAGCGTTCCCGCGGGGCTGCTTCTCCAACCACATAACACCGCTCCTGGCGAAACTCCTTCCTTTCCAACACATTGGTTAAAAGACTTTCCCCTTCTCCAACTGAAATAATTGTGCCTTTGGGTAAACTCTTTCCAAGTTGCTGATAAAAGACACTGACCGCCCCGCCGCCGACAATGGTTTTAATTTCGGGATGATATTTTTTCGCCCGTTTTAGGCCTTGTTTAATCAAACTCAGATTTCGCCACAGTTCCCATAAATAGGTTGAGGCCATCCGCAAGCCCCCCCAGGCCCCGCGCAGTTTAATCAGGGGATTTTTGGCATAGTAAAACTCAAAGGCATTTTGTAACGGATTTCCCCCCCGCCCCCCTACGGGCGCATAGATTTGAATATCCCGCCAGGAAAAAACCAGTACCGTTGGCCGAAACTGATCGATACATTCATTCAATGCGACACGAAAATCCAAGGGTGGCACTGTCCCCAGGTCAAAAATCCGCTGCTCAACCCCTGGCAGTTGCTTATGAACATGATCCGCAAGATAAACAACACCAATGGGAAAGATGGGGTTACAGGGCAGTCGGACATACAAAACTCGGTCTGATTTGGGGTTGGCCATGACTAAAAGCCTATAGTGAGAGAAATAAAAATACTTCACACTTCTTTATTTTCTAGCACAATGCTCTCAGACTCAGGCCTGGGGATCAGGATTAGGGATGATCTGCCTAAGTTGTAGTTGACTTTACAATCAGCAGTTTTCAGGAGTGTTAGCCTCTAAAGGTCGTTAGTCGCGCTCGCGTGTAGTGATCTCCTCCATGTCTCAGGTCTTTGATCCCGTCCCCAGCGAACACCCTGACCGGATTCTTTGCTGCTATGTCAATGTCAGTAGCAAAATGCAGATCGCCCGGATTAGCAACATTCCCAATTGGTATTTTGAGCGGGTTGTCTTCCCAGGCCAGCGGCTGGTGTTTGAGGCTATACAGGCAGCCCAGCTAGAAATTCATTCTGGGATGATGGCCAGTGCGATTTTATCCGACACGATCCCCTGCCAACGCTTGGTCATCCAAGAGGGGGGAGAAGAGTTCTTTACTGCCGATCCCTATGCCCAACAACGGATTGAAGAATTTAATGAGGGCCGTTCTCCCGTACCCAGCCTCAGTGGCGAGCGTGACAGTTAGGAAGACTTAGATATACTTAGATATATTTTATTGTTGTAATTAATTTGGTGATTGATTTTGGGCCGCTTTTGCCTCCGACCAGTTTTTTGCCAGCGTAATCAAATCTGAGGGCAACATCACAATTGTCGTTGTGTTATTTTCTGCGCCAATTTCTGTTAGCATTTGTAGCCGTCTCAACTCTAAAGCCGCCGGGTTTTCCATAATGTTACGAGAGGCTTCCGATAGTTTAATGGAGGCTTCTTGTTCGGCAGTGGCTTTGATTAAACGGGCCCGTTTTTCCCGGAAAGCTTCCGCTTCTTTGGCCATAGCCCGCTGCATCCCTAGAGGAATTTCTACATCCTTCATTTCCACCCGCTCAATCTCAATTCCCCAGGGTTCTGTAATTTCATCAACAATTTCTTGAACTTTCTGATTGATCCGATCTCGATTTTGTAAAACATCATCCAAATTGTTCTGCCCGACCACATTCCGCAGGGTTGTCATTGCCACCTGATAGACGGCCATTTGATAGTTTTCGACCCGGTTAATGGCTTTATCCCCTCGCAAAATCCGATAATACAAAACTGCATTAACTTTGATGGTGACACTATCGGCAGTGACCGTTTCTTGAGGCTCGATATCTACCGTTTTTGTGCGGACATCTAGCTGCACCTTTTGATCCATAAGTGGCACAATCCAATACAGGCCAGGCCCCCTGACCCCTTGTAATCGCCCCAACCGAAAAATGACCCCCCGTTGATATTCCCGATCCAACTTAATCCCGCTACTGGCAAAGATGAACAGGGCAATTAAAATTGTGATGACTGAGCCGCCCATAGAAACTCTACCCTAAACAATGAGAGTTACTTTTATTGTCCTCCTCTTCTCCTCGGTTTGCATAAAGTCTTGATTTCTTGTCACTGAGTCTAGTTGTGGATGCTGTCAATAGTTATCTGATCGACTGGATACAATTCAATATAACCACTGACCATCGCGCCCAAAGCAATGAACCCAAACCCCTTATACTCAAAGATGGCAAGCTGTTTAACCTGAACAATTTTTCCTATGGTGACTTCAACTCCCTCAACCCAAAAATCTATTCTGCGCTATGGCGTGGTTGGGGCCAGACGGTTTAGTAATTACTTTTGGGCTGTCGTTGTCGCCATTGGGGGCCTGGGCTTTTTTTTGGCGGGGCTATCGAGCTACTTACATCAAAACCTGTTACCCATCGGCAATCCGCTGGAACTAGTGTTTATTCCCCAGGGGATCGCCATTGGCTTTTATGGGGTGGCGGCGTTACTCCTTTCCACCTATCTGTGGTTAACCATTGCTTGGGACGTGGGTGGTGGTTACAACGAGTTCAATAAGGAGACGGGTCAAGTTAAAGTGTTTCGCTATGGCTTTCCGGGCAAAAATCGCACCATTGAAATTTCCTGTCGGATGAGTGATGTCCAGGCCTTGCGGATCATTATTCGGGAGGGGTTTAATCCCAAGCGGGCTTTATATTTACGGATCAAAGGCCGAGGGGAAATTCCCTTAACCCGGGTTGGCCAGCCCCTACCCCTCGCAGATTTAGAAAACCAAGGGGCTGAAATTGCCAGTTTTCTCGGTGTCCCCATGGAAGGACTATAGGCCTAGTCCATCGGCGTTAGGATTATTTTGACCACCGCGGCATCAATGAGGCTAATTGGGTGCTGGGGAACCTGTTCCAACATCATGACTAAATCCTCTGGGTGTAGTAGCGTGCCGTCATGGCAACAACTGCCTAAATAGTGAATCTTAATCTTGGCCTGGGGTGCGGTCTATGGCTGATTTGTGAAGCGAGAGTAATGGTATTTTGCGATCGAAGGTGAGATATGAAGACAAAAGGCAAAATTTATCATCAAAACCAAGGGAGCAGAACAGTTACAATGTTTTAGATTTTTGGGTTCCAGATTATCTGGTAGCTTCGGGCAGTAACTCTTGCTAGAATTTTCAGTTATAAAGTTGATTGACTTCCTGCTTGCTCAACTGCCATGAAAACTCAGATTCCCCCCCTAGAAAATGGCGACCGGATGAACCGCTATGAGTTTGAGACACGAGCGAATATTCCTGCAGCCCCCAAAAAGCTGGAATTGATTAATGGAGTGGTATTCATGGCCGCAGCGTTGCGATATCGTTCCCATGCTTTACCCCATAGCTACATTATGGGTTGGTTGGCCCTTTATGCTGCGAATACGCCCGGTGTTGAATTGGCTGATAATGCCACGATTCGTCTAGATACAGATAACGAACCTCAACCCGATGCACTTCTTCGCATTGAAACAGAGTCTGGTGGGCAGTCGAAAATTAGCAAAGATGATTATATTGAGGGAGCACCAGAGTTAATTGTTGAAATTGCCGGATCGAGTTTTTCCTACGATTTACATGACAAGTTAGAAGTCTATCGCCGCCATGGAGTTAATGAATATATTGTTTGGCGGGTTTATGATCACCAAATTGATTGGCTTTATTTACAGGAGGGACGTTATATTTCCTTGCTTCCTAATGAAATTGGACTGATTGAGAGTAAAACATTTCCAGGCCTGGCATTAGCTCTTGAATCCATGCTTGAGCACAATTTACTTGATGTTTTGGCCCAACAACAGGAACAACTCAAGTGTGAAAGTTATATTGAGTTTTGTCGAAAATTAAAAAATCGAGACGATTAAATACCTGTCTATTAGACATCTCTTCAATTCTTCAATATTTCCAAAAGTTTAGCCCTCACTGGATTAGAAATAGGCTGTATCAAGCTATGTAAATTTATTGATTGAGCTTCAGCTTTTGAGCCAAGACGTTTTGAATCTGTGCTGGGGATAAGTCAATATCATACCAAGTTGCTTCAGTATCTGGGCTGCGGCGGCTTATGAGTGCGTCAATCGCCTCTTGATCATCCCGATGGGAAAGCACATAGGTTTTCAGCTCTTGGCGAGTCATTTTTGTATAATCAGGCTTCATTAACAAACCTCCAGCGGCCATGGGTTGTAATTAGGATTTCAATTTCATCACCAGCTAAGATATAAATTTCGGACGTAAGCTCGTTAAATCGAAACAACTTAATTTCTTGATACATATTGGAGAGACTTTGGCAAATCTCAACAGTTTTTAGGCATTGCTCGAATGAAGGAATAAAAACCTCGCTCTGGCGTTACAACAACACTATTCTAATTTAGCCTATGGATTGCAAAACTAATTTTAGCCGCTGGGCCTGGAGAAGAATCATGGCTTTTCCTGAAACCTGCTCCAACATCATAATCAAATGCTCCGGGCGTAAAAGTGTTCCATCATTGCGACAACTGCCAACATAGCGAATCCGGGCTTGAGAGTTAGTTTCCAAAAGTTCAAGTTCAAATAACCGCTCCCGGAGATTGACGAGTTTCTTCTTCCCGGATTTGGTTTTAGTTTCATAGGGAAAGTCGGGAGTATTTTGAATTTGCTCAATCCAGTCTTGCCAGGCCCCGCTTTCTTCCCCTTCACAACTGACAGTTAAGACATATTCAGCTTTGTCTAAAATTTGGGTTGCAGAGGGAGCAGCTAGAGGAATTTCCAAGACTTGATAAAGCGGTAAATCGGTTGGAAGTTGGGCCGCTAAACGGGTCTGAAATTCAATTGGATCACACGTTTGCCACAATTCAAAATCAACAATTTCCCCGGTACTGGTCATTCCTAAGGGTAGGGCATTGGCCGGGGCAATTCGGGGCGAGGGATGAAAGCCATTGGTAAAGGAAATTGGCAAGCTGGCCCGGCGTAAGGCCCGATCAAACAAGCGCAATAAATCCAAGTGACTAATTAACGCTAAATCGCCTAATTTGCCAAACCAGACTCGTAAGCGTTGAACTTTTTCACCGTGGGCCTGGGGCTGGCCGTAAAATTCCGGAATTGGCAGGGGCGGGACGACAACATTATGACCAAACTCCGAACCACACACGCCGCAACTATAACAGGCATCAAAGGAACAATCGGGAACAACCACCGCTTCTAAGGCTTTTTTCAGGTCAGTTTTTAACCAGCGTTTACTCACCCCCGTTTCAATGTGATCCCAAGGCAAGGGCGCATCCAGATCCCAATCTGCCAGGATTTCTTTCGTCGTTTTGGCCTGGGAGTCATCGGATTGGGTCTCAAAAATATTCCATTCGCCCGCGGCCACTTTGCGATATTGCCAACTCAACCCGGCCGCATCAATCGCATCAGCCCAGGCCTGGTAAGCCCGCTCGACACTTTCCCACCATGAATCTTCCCTTGCCCCTAATTCCCAGGCCCGTTTAATTACCGCACCTAACCGCCGATCTCCCCGGCCAACAAAGTCCTCCATGGCCGAAATTCTGACATCGGTAAAATTCACCTTTAAACCGCGAATGGTGCGAAATTCAGCCCGAAGTAACTCCTGTTTACGGCTAAATTCTTCTGTGGAAACCGAATGCCATTGAAAGGGGGTATGGGGCTTGGGCGTAAAGTTAGAAATTGTGACATTGAAACTCATCGGCTTGCGGCCCTTTTGCCAACATTCCGACTTGAGCCAGCGAATCGTCTCGGCAATCCCTAAAACGTCAGCATCCAGTTCCCCCGGCAAGCCAATCATGAAATAGAGTTTGACCTTATCCCACCCCTGTTCGTAGGCTGTTTTCACCCCGCGCAAGAGTTCCTCGTTCGTTAAACCTTTGTTGATAATGTCCCGTAAGCGTTGAGTTCCGGCCTCGGGCGCAAAGGTAATACTGCCTTGACGCGTCCCACCGAGGATGTTGGCAATGTTTTGATCAAAGCGATCCACCCGCTGACTCGGCAAAGAAAGGGAGATATTTTCATCCTTGAGGCGATTCTTAATCTCCAGACCAACGGCGGGCAACGCTAAATAATCGGAGCAACTCAGAGACAGCAGCGAAAACTCGTTATAGCCCGTGGCCCGCATCCCTTTTTCGATGGTTTTAATCACCTGCTCCGGATCCACATCTCGGGCCGGCCGCGTTAACATTCCGGGCTGACAAAATCGGCATCCACGAGTACAGCCCCGGCGAATTTCCACCGTCAAGCGATCATGGACGGTCTCCACAAAGGGGACAAGACCAATGGAGAACTCTGGCCTGGGGGTAGCGACACGGCGGAGAATTTTTTCGGGGACATCCTTACGACATGGAACAACCGCCCCCGACTCAGTTCGCTGATAAAACTGCGGTACATACACTCCCGGCACTTGAGCCAACTTTAGGAGCAATTCCACTCGATTTAATCCGGCTGCTTTTCCTTGAGCCACCACCTTGCCAATTTCTGGTAAAACGTCTTCTCCATCACCAAGGGCAAAAAAGTCAAAAAAGTCAGCGTAGGGTTCCGGGTTGGATGTGGCAGTTTGTCCCCCAGCAAAAATTAAGGGAATTTCCGTAATTGCCGCGCTTTGCCGTTCTCCCCAAGTTAAGGGAAGCCTGGCCAAGTCCAGCATTTCCAAGATATTGGTCGCCCCCAATTCATAGCTGAGGCTAAACCCTAAAATGTCAAATTCACCTAAATAGCGGCGGGATTCCACAGCAAATAAGGGAGTTTCGGTAGCTCGTAACTTGGCGGCTAAATCACCCCCCGGTAAATAGGCCCGATCACAGAGTTGATCTGCTTGAGCATTGAGGATGTTGTAGAGAATAATATGCCCGAGATTGGAGGCCCCGACTTCATAGACTTCCGGATAGGTCAAGGCCCAGCGCACCGATGCCGCATCCCAATTTTTATGCACCGCGCCTAATTCGTTACCCAAGTACCGGCCTGGTTTGGCAATCTCTGCGGTTAAAAGGGATTCGACTGCTACTGCCATTGTTGCGTCACCTAAACTTTAAATGAGAATTAAAAACCTGATCATGATTAAGCCTAATTGTCCATGCAAGCTCAGGGGTCTAGAGAAGCCAGAAGGTGCGATTATAAAACACTCTCACCTGTCATACCACGGAACGCTTGCGATACTCTGCGGCTCAAACAAGCTGGACACATACAACTTTGATCAACCATTTGTTTGTGAGCCAAGCCATGTACAACTCCATCGGCGGAGTCAAATTTAGAAGCAAAGATATCAAAATATTGGGTATCTCGTGCGTTGTATCGCCTAAAAATTGAGTACGCAACATGATCAGCCAGTTGAACTAATCGTGATGCATGGGAATCTACAAAAAATGGCGTATCTGCAAGGTTGCGAATCACACCCCACTGAGTTCCAAGTGTTTGAAAATCTCTGGCTAATCTTTGTAACGGTGTTTCATAGGTGCTCTTATCAAGAATCAATAAACCCTGTTGACGATCACCTAAGGCTCGCAACCGAGATAAGTAAAGATTAAATCGGCTACATAAATCCTCAAAAGCCATCTCAACAGGGTCACGGTCTGGGAAGGAATCTTTATGTACTGCACAAGCAAATACTCTAGCGCTGTCATAACTTCTCGCGAGTACCTGTAAGACTGCTTTAATCACTCCTTGAGCATCTTCACGAGACATTGAATTCCATGGAGATTTTTTACGGGAAAATATTTCTGAAGCATGAAACTCGATTTGACCTGGATTTCCTGCGTCAATACTTTGAGCTAGGCGATCTAACTCTTGAGTGAACCAGCTTGTTTGAGCTTCAAAAACAGATACACCTGCCAAGACAAAATATTCTTCGTTGCGGTTAGCGGCTGAACCAGAATCGTCAAGATACAGAAGGTGCATTTTATAGTAAGCAAAAAAACGGCAGCCGAGTGAGTTTAACCTCAACGAACCGCAGATGCAGCTCTCTCAACCGCTACACCAAATATAACAAGAATTTAGAAGCATATCTTGCGATGGATGGCTGTTATTAGTGAACGCGGTTCTACCGGACAAATTCTACCCTGCCTGTGGACTGCTCATCTTTAAGGAACTGGATCGCATACAGTAGAAAAAGAACAAAAGTAAAAAGAGACGACCCAGAAAATGACAAAACTGGAAAAAGTGATCCCCCTAGATGGGCGGGATCTCCATTTGACAATTGGATGTTTTGCACCCCAGGCCGATGGTGCTGTCTTAGTTCGCTCCGGGAATACCGCTGTTTTAGTCACTGCAACCCAGGCCGGGACTCGGGATGGAATTGATTTTCTCCCCTTAACCGTTGACTACGAAGAACGCTTATATGCAGCCGGTCGGATTCCAGGGGGATTTTTACGCCGGGAAGGCCGCCCCCCAGAAAAAGCCATTCTCACCGGCCGGTTGATTGATCGCCCTTTACGCCCCCTCTTTCCCAGTTGGTTACGAACCGATTTACAAGTGGTAGCCACAACGGTCTCCATGGATGAGCAGGTTCCCCCCGATGTTTTGGCTGTAACGGGAGCTTCCATTGCGGTTCTTTTAGGGCAAATTCCCTTTAATGGGCCGATGGCGGCGGTGCGGGTTGGCCTGGTCGGCGATGACTTTATCATTAATCCGACCTACGCCGAAATTGAAGCGGGTGATCTGGATCTAGTTGTGGCCGGCACCGACGCGGGTGTGGTCATGGTTGAAGCCGGAGCGAATCAACTGCCGGAACAAGATGTCATCGAAGCGATTGACTTTGGCTATGAAGTGGTTCGCGACCTCATCCAGGCCCAGCGGGATTTATTGGCCGAGCTAGGAATTCCTCTGATTGAAGTGGCAACCCCAACCCTCGACCCCACTCTGCAAGATTTCATCTACCAAAAAGCCGCCGGCCCGATTCAAGCAGTTCTCCAACGCTTTGAACCCAAAACCATCCGAGATGCTGCCCTCGATGAAGTCCAGGCCGCGATTGGGCAAGATATTAACAGCCTCGATGAAACGGATCCAGTCTATTTGGCTGCTACGGCCTCACCCAAAGCCCTGCCCACCCTGTTTAAGAGCGTCACCAAAAAACTGATGCGTCAACAGATTATCGAAAAAGGCGTGCGGGTTGATGGTCGCCAACTGGATGAAGTTCGCCCGATTAGCTGTGATGTTGGGGTTTTGCCGACTCGGGTTCATGGCACTGGCCTGTTTAACCGGGGCCTAACTCAAGTCATGTCGGTGGTGACCTTGGGGACTCCCGGTGATGCCCAGGAAATGGACGATCTCCACCCTGATGAAGAAAAACGGTATCTCCACCACTACAATTTTCCGCCCTACTCAGTCGGTGAAGCTCGCCCAATGCGCTCTCCAGGCCGGCGGGAGATTGGGCACGGAGCCTTGGCCGAGCGGGCCTTAATCCCTGTCTTACCCCCCCAACAGGAGTTTCCCTATGTAATCCGGGTGGTCTCAGAAGTTCTTTCGTCCGATGGTTCGACTTCAATGGGGTCTGTCTGTGGTTCAACCTTAGCCTTGATGGATGCGGGCATTCCGATTCTTAAACCCGTCAGCGGTGCGGCGATGGGACTCATTAAAGAAGGGGAAGAAGTCCGCATTCTCACGGATATTCAGGGAATTGAAGATTTTCTGGGGGATATGGACTTCAAAGTGGCTGGAACGGAAACCGGGATTACGGCCCTGCAGATGGATATGAAAATTACGGGTTTACCCCTCGATGTGATTACCCAGGCCATCCAACAAGCCCGTCCAGCCCGTCTCCACATCTTGGAAAAAATGCTCGCCTGTTTGCCTACTAGCCGCAGTCACCTCTCTCCCTTTGCCCCGCGCCTAATCTCCTTCAAAATTGAACCGGAGTTGATTGGTCTAGTTATCGGGCCGGGCGGAAAGATGATCAAAAGCATTACCGAGGAAACCGGAGCCAAGGTGGATATTCAGGATGATGGGACAGTCACGGTTTCCGCCATTGATGAAGACAAAGCCAAACGGGCCCGTAGCATCATCCAAGGCCTAACCCGCAAAATCAACACGGGCGATGTCTTCCTCGGCAAAGTCACTCGCGTCATTCCGATTGGGGCCTTTGTTGAATTTCTGCCCAATAAAGAAGGGATGATTCATATTTCCCAGTTGGCTGAATACCGAGTTGGCAAAGTGGAAGATGAAGTGAACGTTGGGGATGAAGTCATCGTCAAAATTCGCGAAATTGATCCCCGCGGCCGGGTCAACCTCACACGCTTAGGCATCCATCCCGATGAAGCGGTAGCGGCCCGGACAGTGGTTGCCGAATAAAACTCAAGGGAGAATACTCTAAATAGTCGAGTGGGCCATCAGGGACAGCCGCAGTCCGTTGGTAGCAAATCTATCCCTGCTGCACTTAGCTGCCTAGAACTCTAGATTGCCCCTCGCTGACAGCATTTTTACAATCAACCTCTACAGGCTTACGCAGATTGTTCTGAACCATGATGATTTTGGCATCCTGCCAGCAAGCGGCCTGGGAACGAACCCGAATGTATCGCGTACGCAGACTGTTCTGAGAGAGTAGAAATCTTAAAAAGACTGCCCGTAAAGCCCGTTCTAACTTGTCCCAATCAGTGCCCTAAATAGTAACGCCATAGGTAAAAACGCCGCTCGATGAAATCTTCAATGGGTAACCCTAGATTCAGCACAATCCTGTTCACCCAATCTACTTTTCCCAGGCCATAGGGGTAGAATTTAAGCTATCCATGTAGGTTGCAAAGATTTACTAAGAAAAAGGTTACAAATCGCCAGTATTTGTGTAGTTTTCTATACTAAGCTTAGGCAAACAGGTCTGATTAGCGGGCAGATTTAGATGGGGATCACTGATCTCTCTCAGAATCTTTTTCCTCTATTGCGAAGGTTTGTTTTCCTCGGCTTTGGGACACCATTTTTTGGCAAAATATAGCTTCTGCTTCAGAGGGCGTATTGTACCTTGAGGGTGTGGCCATCGCTATCTCCGTATTCTCGATTGACAGGCAATGCTTCTATGACAATTACGGTCAGTTCTGTGCGTCCTACCTGGGGCCCTGAGACTCAAAATCGTTATGCTTGGCCAGCCCGTAAATATGATCCCCAGTCCCTCAATCGTTACTACGGATTCCGCCCTTGGTTAACCTTTGGTCGCCTCTTCCGCATCATTGCCTTGTTCACCCTTTTTTGGTGCAAACTCCGCTGGGATGAGTGGTTTAATCAAACGGAAGAAAATTTACCAATCCGGGCGATGCAATTGCGCCAACTCTTAATTAAGCTTGGGCCCACTTTTATCAAGGTTGGTCAGGCCCTCTCCACCCGCCCAGACCTGATTAACCGGAATTACCTAGACGAATTAACCTTACTGCAAGACAAACTCCCGCCATTCTCCAACGACATTGCCCGCGCCATCATTGAGCGGGAACTCAGTTTGCCCTTAGCAGAAGCCTATGCCGAATTTTCCATTGACCCTGTGGCAGCCGCCAGTTTAGGGCAGGTGTATCGGGCCAAGCTCCATACCGGGGAAGATGTTGCGGTCAAAGTCCAACGCCCCAACCTCCTGCCTGTCCTCACCAAAGATTTATACCTACTCCGACTATTGGTGAACTGGTTTGGGCCGTTTCTCCCCCTGAATTTAGGCCATGACCTCCGGGACATTGTGGATGAATTTGGCCGCAAGCTTTTTGAAGAAATTGACTACATTAACGAAGGCCATAATGCCGAAACTTTTGCCCGGAATTTCCGTGATGACCCAACGGTGAAAGTCCCCAAAATTTACTGGCGCTACACAACCCAACGAGTGTTAACCCTGGAGTGGATCAATGGTCTGAAGCTCTCTCAAACTCAATGTATTGTTGATGCCGGAGCAGACCCAGATCAACTGATTCGGGTTGGGGTTATTTCAGGTTTACGGCAACTGCTAGAATTTGGTTTTTTCCATGCGGATCCCCATCCTGGAAACCTGTTTGCCCTGGCCGATGGCCGGATGGCCTACATTGACTTTGGCATGATGGATCAACTGGAGGAAGCTACCAAAGAAAGTCTTGTAGACGCGGTGGTACATCTAGTCAATAAAGATTATTCCCAATTAGCCCAGGATTTTATTAAACTCGGATTCCTCAGTCCAGAAACAGACATCAATCCGATTATTCCCGCCTTAGAAGATGTTTTAGGCAGTATAGTCGGCTCCAGTGTGAGTGATTTTAATTTCAAAACTATTACGGATCGCTTTTCCGAGTTGATGTTTGAGTATCCGTTCCGAGTCCCGGCCAAGTTTGCCTTAATTATTCGCTCACTGGTGACTCAGGAAGGGATTGCCCTCTGCTTAAATTCTGATTTTCGGATTGTGGATGTGAGCTATCCCTACATTGCCCGACGATTGTTGCGGGGTGAGTCTCCTCAGTTGCGGCGGCGATTGTTGGATGTTTTATTTAAGGATGGCAGACTTCAATGGCAACGCTTAGAAAACCTGATCACCATTGCCCGCACCGATACCCATTTTGATATGGTTCCCACTGCCACGATGGGGCTGCAATTTCTCATGTCAGAAGAGGGCAAATATCTGCGACGGCAAATTGTGTTGGCTCTGACGGAAGATGATCGGCTCCACACCGAGGAAGTTCAGCGACTCTGGAATTTAGTCAAAGCTGATTTACCACCTTTTTCCTTGATGGATGTGGCCTTGGGGGCTTTAACGGGGGCAATGGCTGGAAACCGGCTTGAGTCAGATGTACCTGTGGCTAGTTAGGACGTTTGAATCGGATGTTTAAGTTTTCCAAGGTGATCCTGCTTGGAATTGGCCTGGCGAGTGGGCTACTGATGGTCAGTCCAGTTGCGATGGCCGACAATGAAGTGCAGGGATTAATTGAGTCTGTTGATCGGCATAGCCAATCTTTCGTTGTTCAAGGTATTAATTTTTTTGTTACTTCTGTAACTGATTATGACGATGGATTGCAGAGTTTTGCGGATCTCCAGCCTGGCTTGCGGGTTGAGGTTAAATTCGACTACCGGAACTCAAAACATTATGTGATTGAAGTAGAACGGGAGGATAAGTAAAGAGGCAGAGAGGCAAGGCTCTAAAATGGCTGTGGTGGCAGAAACAGTTTTCGGTATATTGAGATTATCATTGCATCCACTCCAGATAGAGAGGAAGTCAGTTGGGTAATGAGTCAACACCTTGCTTAGCATCTCTTGGATTAACCTGATTGTGCCACCGATTGCGGGGGGGGTGATTGGCTATTTCACTAATGATTTAGCTATTTCCATGTTGTTTAAGCCCTATCGGCCGGTGAAAATTGGAGACTATCAACTGCCCTTCACCCCAGGCCTGATCCCCCGTAATCAAGAACGTCTGGCCCGGCGGATTTCTGATGCCATTTTAGGTTCATTATTAACTCCAGAAGAACTCGAAAACTTGGCCCGACGGCTGTTGCAAACGGAACGGGTGAAAGCGGCCATTTTTTGGTTATTAGAACTGACATTGGAGCAAGTTAAAAGCCAAACTGAACAGCGTTCAGCCCAAGTTTTAGCTAATATTCTCCGGGACTTATTTGGACAAAGCTTACCCCGTTTAGTCAAGGTCTGGGCCCGGCGCAATGATTTTTTAGAGACTCAACTGAACCAAATTTTTGATCAAGTCCTCGTTGAGTTGCAATTTAGTGAAGACCAGGCCGGGAAGCTGGCGGATTGGCTGTTGCAGGTGGTCTTACCCCCGGATCGCTTACGGATTGCCCTGATTGATTTTTTGACGGATCGGAATATTGAAATTTTAGATGAACGGTTACGGGAAAAAACCAGCGGCACCTATTGGATACTAGCAAATCTCTTTGGGGCTAGGAATACCCTGCTTCGCTTGCGGGACTATTGTGTCCATGAACGGGAGGAATGTAATCAACGCTTAGGAGATCTGATCATTGCCTTGGGAATTCGTGAGCGGCTGCTGGAATCGCTGCAAAACATTACCTTACAAAGTTTACCGACTGCGACAACCCGCCAATTACGCGTCTTGTTCCAACACAGTGTGCGGGACTATATCCAACGGCAAGGCTTGCAATTTGTCCAGGGATTTAGTCAGACGGTGGATTGGGATCACATGGCCTTAACGATTCTCAATCGGCTCAAAAGCTCAACTACTTTGACCCAATCCTTAGTGGTTGTCAGTGAAGATTTAGCTTTAGTTTTGGAACGCTATTTAGAACGGGATTTAGAACTGATTGTGGAAAAAGCTATCCCAATTTTGGATTTAGACACGGTGATTATGGAACGGGTCAAGGCCACCTCGCCGGAAAACTTAGAAGCCGCCATTCAAGGGATTGTGAAAACGGAACTCCAGGCCATTGTCAACTTAGGAGGCGTGTTAGGTTTTCTGATTGGCTTGGGGCAAACGCTATTTCTGGCCTGGCAGGGTTAATTCATGATTCAGTCCCCTCAAATTCGCCAGGCCTCTAGGAGTCGCGAGAAGTAAAATTGAGTCTTAGTCATGGCATTGCGCTCAATCCGCCACCCCAGGCTGGTGAGGATATTGACAATTTCTGACTCCCGATGGAGATAGGCGCGGGTGGCTTTGCTGGGGCCGGGAAAAAACTCACCAATTTTTTTGAGAATAGTATAGGCGGTGGTTTTGGGGGCAAAGCTGAGAATTAACCGATGGCTGGCGAGACTACTCAGGTGGGCAATCATGGCCTGGGCCTTGTCTTCGGGATAGTGAATCAACACATCTAGGCAGATCACCGTGTGATACTCACCCCGTAAGGTTTCTAAATCTGAAACTGAGAAAATTAAGTTGTCGGTGCGCTCTAGGGTAGCTCTAGCCCGGTCTTGGGCTTCCGTAACCATTTTTTCGGATAGATCACTGGCATAGATTCTCGCCCCGGTAGCGGCTAAGGGAATGGTTAAACTGCCAACACCGCAGCCCGCGTCACAGATTAACTTGCCGGCCATATTGGTATCGGCTTTAATCCAGCTAATCACGGTGTCAATGGTTTGTTGATGGCCAGTCCGAATATCCGCTTGGACTTTGTTAACTTCCCCATTGCCATAGATGCGTCGCCAGCGATCAAAGCCAACGGTGTTAAAGTAATTCTGCACAATGGTCTTATCGTCAGTCTGCTCAGAGGTTGGAGGCTTAATCGTGGTCATAGGGGCCTGGGCTAGGGAAAAATTGGCAATTGTCCGCACTTTATTTTAGGGCCTGTGGAGAAAGAGAGGCAGGGGTGAGATGGCCAGTTCCCAGCAACATTTTTTTGTCTATGGCACATTAAAACCTGGTTATCGGGGCTTTCGCCAGTTTTGCCAGGCCCATGCTCCCAAAATCCAAGCGGCTCAAACCTCTGGACGCATCTATCACTTACCCCAGGCCGGTTATCCTGCCATGACCACTGAACCTGGCCGGGTGCGGGGAGTCCTCTTGATTTTTGCCCATGTCCCCGGCCTGATCCAAACTCTTGATGACTATGAAGGCTATGACCCCGATGCGCCCCCGACCCATAATCACTATCAACGAGTCTGGCAGCAAGTTTGGAGTTTGGAGGGGTTAGATTTAGGCGGGGCCTGGGTTTATGTCATGGATCGGCAACGGGTGGCCTGGGAACATGGGCAATGGTTAGCGGCAGGGGAATGGCCCCAAATCTAAGCCCTACATATCTGGAGATATTGGGACATCCGTTGCTTTGGCCAAACCGCAATGTCTGGATCATAGAGAACCTAATCCTTGGGCTTGGGTTAAACGCTGGAGCAGATTAGCCGATAAAATTGTTCTGGTTTACTTGAGGGCAAAGGCCTCACAATCCCTACCCAGAGCTAGGGGCAACTCCTTGAATAAACATCAACAAAGTAAGATCAATGATGCTTAGATCCACCTTGGCTAGTCTCTATTTATGATCACTATTCCTGATCCAGTCTGGGTGGCGATTGGGGCTGTCCCTGGTGCTTTGTGTCGTTACTACCTGAGTCTTTGGGCCTTGCAGCGATGGGGGACAAAATTTCCCTGGGGAACCTTGATGGTTAATGTGTCTGGCGCGTTTTTAATTGGATTCGTAGCGATGTGGCCGTGGGCATCCTCCTTACCCCCTGGGATAAAGTTGATGATCCTGACGGGATTTTTGGGAGCCTATACCACCTTCTCCACCTATGCCTTAGATACGGTTAACTTGGGACGGAATAGGGTGGGGCAGAAAAATTGGCTCTATGGCATTGGGAGTCCTCTGGCTGGCCTGGGGGCTGGGGAATTGGGAGTTCTGCTGGGGCAGCATTGGTTTTGACTCGGGCCAATCGCAACACTGCGGGACAATCCTTAACTCCCTCTAGGCCAAAATTGTATCCTCAGATTCTCAGGTAGGGTCTGGAGTACACTAGAACTGTAACAACGGTAAATAATCCGTTACCATAGCCGTATTCTCTACTTTGCCGGGCGAGAGGTTTCAGCAATACATGGGCAAAATTGTTGGCATTGACTTAGGGACAACAAACTCCGTGGTTGCGGTCATGGAAGGAGGAAAACCGATTGTCATTGCTAATGCCGAAGGTTCGCGGACAACCCCATCGGTGGTCGGTTTTGGTAAAGAGGGAGAGCAGTTGGTGGGGCAATTAGCTCGCCGCCAGGCCGTGTTAAATCCCCAAAATACCTTCTACGCGGTGAAGCGGTTTATCGGCCGCCAGTATAGTGAACTCAACGAAGATTCTAAGCGCGTCCCCTACACGATTCGCCGGGATGAGAATGGCAACATTCGCTGTAAATGCCCCCGACTTCAAAAAGAATTTGCGGCCGAAGAAATCTCAGCCATTGTCCTCCGAAAGTTGGTGGAAGATGCCAGCCGCTATCTGGGGCAAGCCGTCACCGATGCGGTGATTACAGTCCCCGCCTATTTTAATGACTCCCAACGTCAGGCCACCCGCGATGCTGGGCGAATTGCTGG
This sequence comes from Pseudocalidococcus azoricus BACA0444, assembly GCF_031729055.1. Lineage (NCBI taxonomy): Bacteria > Bacillati > Cyanobacteriota > Cyanophyceae > Acaryochloridales > Thermosynechococcaceae > Pseudocalidococcus > Pseudocalidococcus azoricus. The sequence continues at coordinate 115,290 of NZ_JAVMIP010000001.1, forward strand.
CTTAAATGTGCGGCGGATTATTAATGAACCGACAGCGGCATCTTTAGCCTATGGCCTGGATCGGCAACAGGAACAAACCGTTTTAGTCTTCGACTTGGGCGGTGGTACCTTTGATGTCTCAATTTTGGATGTTGGGGACGGGGTGTTTGAAGTTAAGGCCACCAGTGGCGATACCCAACTCGGCGGGAATGACTTTGATCAGTTAATTGTGGACTGGTTAGCCGAGGCATTCCTCAAGGAAGAAGAGATTGATTTACGCCGCGACCGCCAGGCCCTGCAACGGCTAACCGAAGCTGCTGAAAAAGCCAAAATGGAGCTTTCTGGACTGTTAGAAACCAATATCAGCCTCCCCTTTGTCACTGCCACCGCCGATGGCCCCAAACATATTGAAGTCAACCTCAGCCGCAGTGAATTTGAGAATCTGAGCCAAGAGCTTTTAGAACGGTTGCGCTATCCGGTGGAACAGGCCCTCAGAGATGCCCGCTTACGTCCAAACCAAATTGATGAAGTGGTTTTGGTGGGGGGCGCGACCCGGATGCCCATGGTCCAAAATCTGGTGCGGCAGTTAATTGATCTCGAACCCAATCAAAACGTCAACCCGGATGAAGTTGTTGCCGTTGGGGCCGCCATCCAGGCCGGGATTTTAGCCGGAGAAACCAAGGATATTTTGCTCTTAGATGTGACACCACTATCCCTGGGCCTGGAAACCATCGGTGGGGTAATGAAAAAGCTGATTCCCCGCAATACCACCATCCCCGTCCGCCGTTCGGATATTTTTTCAACCGCCGAGAACAACCAAAGCCAAGTGGAAATTCATGTTCTCCAAGGAGAGCGAGATTTAGCCGAAAATAACAAGTCCCTGGGCCGCTTCAAGTTAACAGGGATTCCCCCGGCCCCCCGCGGTATTCCCCAAATCCAAGTCTCCTTTGATCTCGATGCCAATGGCCTGCTCCAAGTCACGGCCCTAGATCGCTATTCTGGCCGGGAGCAAAGTATTTCCATTCAAGGGGCTTCAACCCTTTCAGAAGATGAAATTGACCGAATGCTCAAAGATGCCGAGAGCCAGGCCGAAGCGGATCGTAATCGCCGTGAACAAATTGAAAAACGGAACCGGACTCAAGACTTAATCACCAAAGCGGAACGCCAACTCCGGGAAGCCTCCCAACTGTTAGGATTTCAGTTTGCTGCTGCTCAACGCCGTCAGGTGGAAGCCTTAATCCGAGAGCTGCAAGCCAGCGTCCAGGCCAGTGATGAGCGACAAATAGACCTGAAATTTGCGGCCCTCCAAGAAGCCCTCTACGAATTTGCCCAAGCCGTCCGCCAAGCCCAGGAAGACATTGACGAGGAAGATGATCTCTTCAAAATGCCCAATATTGGCGAAGCGGTGTCCAAAGGGATGGATGTGGTGCGGGGCAGGGTTCCAGCCAATTCCGGTAGTCGCGGCTATAACGATGAATGGGAGACAACCCCCAGCAGTGGCACCAGACGGCGGAACGGTCGCAGCACAGAGGCTCCGGCCTGGGATTCCTGGGATGATGACGATGATTGGTAGAACCTAACACCATGCAAAACTTTCGTGATTACTACCAACTCTTAGGTGTAGATCGGGCTGCTCCGGGGGATGAAATTAAAAAAGCCTATCGCCGCCAAGCCCGGCTCTACCATCCTGATTTGAATCCGGGAGATATTAACGCCGAGGAAATGTTCAAAGCCATTGGGGAAGCCTATCAAGTCCTCAGTGATCCAGCCAAACGGGAGCAATATGACCGCTATGGAGCCCACTGGCAACAACCGGGATTTAATAGCCGCCAACGGGATCATAATCGCAGCACCACCGTCCGCAGTAATGGGGTTGGACGGGCAGCGGTGGCTGAAGGGATTGACATTGAAGACTTTGATGATTTTCAAGACTTTTTAGATCAACTCCTGGGCCGGCGCGGCAAAACCACCTATACCACTCGCCGGAGTCCTACTGCCGCAGAACGCAGAACAAGTCCCGAGGATCCTTTTCGGCCGGGAGTGACGAAAAATACCTATAGTCCCAGGCCCCTGCGCCGTGATGCCGAAGCCTCTTTGGAAGTGCCCCTCAAAAAAGCCTACCAAGGGGGGCGGGAGCGAATTCGTCTCGGAGATGGCCGCTCCTTAGAAGTCACCTTACCGCCGGGGATGATCACGGGGCAACGGATTCGACTCCGCAATCAAGGTACAGGGGGTGGAGATCTCTACCTCAGAATTGAAATTCTCCCCCACAATCTCTTTCGTCTTGACGGAATTGATGTCATTTGCCAGTTACCCGTGACTCCCAGTGAAGCGGTTTTAGGGGGGCAAATCGAAGCTCCAACCTTAGATGGCTGGGTCAAGCTTTCCGTACCTCCAGGAGTTCGATCTGGGCAACGGCTGCGTTTAGCTGGCAAAGGCTACCTCACCGAAGCGGGAGAACGGGGCGATCAGTTGGTGGAAATACGGATTGAAGTCCCACGGGATATGTCCCAGGCCGAGCTAGATTTATACCGCCAACTCCGTCAAATGGAAACCTACAATCCCCGTGAACAACTGCTATAGCCCTCGGGCCAACTTAATATCGCTAGTCAGGGACTGTGACTGGGCGAGGATTTGAGGATAGCCTATTACAGTAATCTTGGGGAAAGAGCTAATGCTGCAATCACTGAGATCTTGTTGTTTTCCTTGATAAATCTATGGACTTATCGTTAACCCAGGCTGAGCGCGCAACCCTGAATGAGAAACTCTCCCAGCGGTTTATTAAGTTAGATCCTGGGGGCTACTTTATTATCTATATCGATCCTGAACAGGCCCTGATCATCGCTAAACACTACACCAACATTATTAGTGACAAGGGGCTGGCCTTAGATCCGGCGACTGGTTTACCCATTCCCACCCGTGGTAAAAATGTCCGGGAACCCTCCCAGGTGTTTCAAGGTCGGACTGCCAAGGAACTCTGTATTGAAATTTTTGAAAAACCTGATTTCTGTTTAGTCACCTGTTTGGATCATGGGGCATACTTAGGGCGGGAGTTGCAACGGGCTGAGCATTGTCTGGATTTAGGTCTTCCCTATGTGCAGGATTAACAAATGAAGCAACGATGGCAACGGCGATGGCTTTGGAGTTTGGGCCTGGTACTGAGTGTTTGCAGTATTTTGGGTTGGGGGCTAGGGGCCTGGAGTCAAGGGGCAGATCCGGCCCAACCGAGCTTAGGTAGGCTGCGTTTGGGGGCTGAGTTATACGTCCAACGGTGCGGCAGTTGTCATTTACCAGTTCCAGCCCAAACCCTATCTACCGATACCTGGCGTGTCCTGATTCAAGACATCAACCACTACGGCATTCAACTCCAACCCCTGCCTAAATTAGACTTCAATTTAATTTGGCCCTATTTACGCACCTATTCCCGCCCGATTCGTCCAGGTGAAACCGTCCCCTATCGCCTCGGACAATCTCGCTTCTTTCGCATCTTGCATCCAGGGGTAGAGTTGAGTCAGCCCATTGGCCTGGGTAGCTGTAAAAGCTGCCATCCCGCCGCCCAGCAGTTGGACTACATCACCTTAGTGCCCAATTGGCAGCAATTTTTAACACCCACTGCGCCATAATTCCCAGAGAAGCCCAATATCGGAGATATCCCTTCAACCGGCTCTCATATCCCCAGGCCAGCCCGACTTTTGTAAACTAAGAGCAACTAACTCTCTTTTGCCTATGTCCGTTGGCACGGTTGAGACCCAACTGCAACAAGTCCGTCATCTTTTGGTTTTGGAAGATGCCAAGGGGCGGCGGCCAATTCTCCTAGAAGCGGCAACCTACACCATCGGCCGAGATCCGACTAATTCAATTGTTGTTGCCTCCAAACTGGTCTCCCGCCAACACGCTATTTTGCTCCGGGTCACCGCTCCCGATTCCGCGAACTATTTGTTTCGGATGGTGGATGGGGACTTGCAAGGTAAACGGAGTACGAATGGGATTTTAATCAATGGGCAGCGACAATTTTCCCACGACTTGCAAGATGGGGATATGATTTCTTTCGCTGGAGATGTGAAAGCCCGCTACTTTGCCTTCCAAAATATGACCGATGAGGAGTTTAATGGCTTCTGGGAAAACTCTGATATTTTGGGATTTATTTCTAAAGCAAGTAACCCCTATTCAACCCTGGTGCCCTCGGCAACAGCGGCGGAGTTGGCTGAGTTTAGTGAGGCAGCCTTGGTTCGGTTGGCCTCCTATCCAGAACTGACCCCCAATCCCATTATTGAAATTGATCTTCAAGGTAGTATTACCTATGCCAACCCGGCAGCGGTGATGGAATTTAAGAATATTCAGGCCTTGGGAATGCAGCACCCGATTTTGATTGGGTTACAGGAGTTAGCCACTCGTGTCGGTAAGCAGCGGGAAAAGGTCAATATCCGTGAAGTAGAACTTGGCGATCGCATCTATGAACAGTCCATTCATTACATCTATGAAAGCGAGTTGATTCGGACCTATGTGACGGATATTACCGATCGCAAACGAGCCGAAGAACAACTCCGGCAGCAGGCCCAACGGGAAGCGGTGATTAACCGAATTATCCAGGCCATGCGCACAACAATGGTGGTGACGGAAGTATTACAAATCACTGCCGACTTACTCTTAGAAGCTCTTGGGGCCAGCTATTGTTTCATTAGTCCCCATCAAACTGAAATATTTATTATTGCCCAGGCCAGGCATTTAAGCACCTCTCCACCTCTTGAGATTAGGCAACTCAATCAGGACAGCTATCAACAGTTTTTGCAGCCATTACAGTTGGGGCAACAGGTGCTACTGTGGTCAGGGCAACCGGAAATTTCCGCAGATCTTGGGCCATATTTTAATGCCCTTAATTTACACACCCTCTTGATTACCCCCCTGATTTATCTCAATCGCTACCTTGGCAATATTACCCTGATTCAAACCCAAGCTAATTCTCGCCCGTCTCAACGTTTAGTCCCTGAGAAATTTGCCCAAGATGATCGTCCTAGTTGGACAACAGAAGATCTGAGCTTGGTTAAAATTATTGCAGACCAATGTGCCTTGGCAATTCATCAGGCCCTGTTATATCAGCAGGTACAGGAACTCAATGCCGATTTGGAGCAGCAGGTGACAGAACGGACGGCGGAACTGTTACAAAAAATGCAGGAATTGGAGCAACTGAATGCCCTCAAGGATGACTTTTTAAGTACGGTTTCCCATGAATTACGCACGCCAATGGCCAATATCAAAATGGCGATTCATATGTTGCGGCAGTTTCCCTTAGAAGCACGACAAGCTCGCTATTTAGAGATTCTGGCCAATGAATGTACTCGGGAAACAGATTTGATTAATGATCTTTTGGATTTACAACGTTTAGAAGCCCGGCCCGGCCCGGTAAATCAGGAGCGTATTGACTTAAAAGAATGGCTCCCCCTTGTTATCGAACCTTTTCGGAGCCGAATGCAGCAACGCCAGCAACAGCTAATGTTTTCTTGCCCCCCCAATTTACCTCCCCTGTCCACAAATCGTCATGGCTTAGAGCGGATTTTAGCCGAGTTGTTAAATAATGCTTGTAAATACACACCGGATCGAGGGGAGATTGGCCTGAGAGTGGCTGTTCAGGATTCAGTTTTAGAGCCGCAACCCGGCCCCAAAAGCCTCAAATTGTGGGTCACCAATCAATCGGAAATTCCCACAAGCGAGTTACCGCGAATCTTTGATAAGTTTTATCGAGTGCCCAACGCCGATCCTTGGAAACAAGGTGGGACTGGCCTGGGGTTGGCCTTGGTGAAAAAGTTAGTCGAGCAACTCAATGGTCAGATTACCGTAGCCAGTGAAGAGGGCATCACAACATTTTCAATTGAGCTACCCTGTCAACCTTAAATTGCCTCCCAGGCCTGGGCGAAACTCAGGCAAATGGAGTTGGAATGAAGACGGATAAATTATTCTACGCCATATTTCTTTTTCGGACGCGTCTGTTGAGTGAACTGATCCCCGGCCTGGATCCCGCTTGTGAATATGATTATGCTGCCCCGGTGGTGAAAGAAACTGAATATCGGATTGATGGTGTGTTTACGCCCCTGGAGCCAACTTTGGAGCAGCCTGTGGTGTTTGTCGAAGCCCAGATGCAGCCAGATTCAGAGTTTTATGGACGCTTCTTTGCTGAGGTTTATGTTTATTTGCATCAGTACCAAGTGGAGCGGCCATGGCGGGGATTATTAATTTTGGCATCCAGAAGTCAACGCTTGGGGAATGAGAGACCCTATTTTGAGCCATTACAGGGGCAAGTCCAACGGTTTTATCTTGAAGATTTGCTTGAAGCTGAAAATCTAAGCCCAACCCTGAGTTTGATGCAGTTGCTAGTCTTAAATGCTACGACTACCGGGCCAGCCGCCCAGAAACTTTTAGCATCGGTCGCCCATGAAGCGGATTATCCAAAATGGCTAGATGTGGTTGAGGCTATATTGGTAAGTAAGTTTCCAGAAGCTGGCCTGGAGGGAGTTCGCAAAATGTTAGGCATCCAAACCGAAAACTTAAGCCACACCCAGTTTTATCAAGACGTTCTCAAGATTGGGGAAGAATTAGGAGAACAGCGGGGGACTCAACTGGGAAAACAGCAGGGAGAAGCTGAAATTATTCTTCGACTTCTAAACTATCGTTTTGGACAGATTGATCTACCCCTAGAAACTCAGGTAAGAGCGTTAACCACTGAAAAATTAGAAGCATTGAGTTTAGCCCTGCTGGAATTTCAAAATATATCAGAGCTACAGGCCTGGTTAGGGTTTAATAATTCTCTCTAGTTGATTATCTGGGTGTGGTTATGGCTTAAGAAAACCAGATCGAAAATTTAAACTAAGAGTACATGAGAAACCCTTACAGAATTTACTTAGATGTGTGTTGTCTCAATCGGCCATTTGATGATTAAACGCAGCAAAGAATTCACCTAGAAACAGAAGCGGTTTTACTCATCTTAAATCAGTACAAAGCCGGAGAATGGAAACTGGTCACTAGTAATGCTCTTGATGCCGAAATTGGGCTAACTCCTAATTCAACTCGCTTAGGACAAGTGCAGGAACTTCTTTCAATCGCTACCATTAAAGTCCAAACTAGTGCTGCTTTAGAGAAGCGGATCGCAGATTTGACTAAGTTGAGCTTTACATTTTACGATGCGGCTCATATTGCCAGTGCAGAAAGAAGTCAATGTGATGTTTTTCTAACGACAGATGATCGTTTACTTCGGAGGGCTAAACAGAATTTAGAACGACTCAGTGTTAATGTTAAGAATCCTTTATAATGGCTCATTTACACAACACAACTGGAGGAAGTAACCCATGAAAACTCAAAATGAAGTTCTTGATCAGGGATATAGAGCGTTAATCCATTCTCTAGGTGCGATTGATGCGATTCGGTTTATTCAACACTTTAGTCCTGGCTATCAGAACTATACCAAAGATCGCGATGAATGGCTTGATCAGCTATCCATGAATGATTTTCTAGCCGAAATGCGGAACCACAAAGAAGCCGATGAGCAAAATAAAACTAATTTTGATGAAGTTATCCAATAGCCATATTTTTGATTTTAATTAAAAGTCAAATTAGGGTTTTAAGCACTGAAAAATTAGAAGTATTGACCCAGGCCCTGCTCGAATTTCAAAACCTATCAGAACTCCAGGCCCACCAGCAACAGAAAGCTCAAAGAAGTTACGGAAAATTGGGCAACCTAATCTCCCTCTGTTATGGTGACTTGTTTCCTAACATGAAGCCAATAGACTGGAAGTTCTTGCTGTTGAGAAAGTGTTGCATTCAGTGACTTAGAACTCGATTCAACCTTTTGTACGGATTAAGTAAATTACATTATGGGTGCGGCGTAATGGCGACAACTGTAATGGTGTTCCTAACTGGTCCATAAAACCAAAAAACTCTAAATGCACCTGGTGTTTTATTTTCCACATAAGCCTCAAAAACCTCTTCTCCATTAGGGCCAGTTAAAGTTTGATACTTGTGAGTTTTCAGGCCTGGGTGACGTGGATTTTTTGACAATAAGCCCAAGGTTTTTAGGACTTTACGATGCTTTTGTGGGTTTGTCTTTTCTAAATCATTTAACGTGCTAACAGCTAACAAGGTAAATTCAAGGCGAAATGACACTAATCCTCAATCTCCAAATCAGCATATTGTGTGAAATCGCCAAGGTATTGACTGTGACCCACTTGAGCTTGTTTGAGACCATCCTGGACTATGGCTAATGTCGTGGGATTCTGCCAGAGCCACTGTTCCTCGATAGGAATATCTTGGGAAATAGGATCATGGGTGAATCGTAGGGTTTCTGAAACAAGTTTTTTAAGTTCCATCTGGGTTAAGGCTGTATTGACATAAATTTCACGGACATTTTTACCAAAACGGGCCACAACTTTAAATCCAGACGAGGTTGGTACTGAGACTCTCAAAGTAAGTGTTAATGAATCTTTCACCCCTCTCGATAGAACCCCAAGTGTTATGTCATTAATTTCTTTTGTTAGAGCTAACTTTTGCAATACCTGATCTAAGAGTTGACTAGATTCTGATTCTGTTGGGTGTAGCTTTGTCTTGATATCAGGCATCATGACTGTCCCATAAACCTTACTCCTAGTCTATCTACTTCAACCATTTTAAGTACATCTCCAGATATCTTCGCTAAGATATACATCCTCCAGGCCTAGGAATTGAATCAAGAATTAACTAACGAACGAGGCCTGGTAAGGTGATCATCCAAGCTTGATAGCACATTGCAGGCCCCTGGCTCTCAGATTTAATTACTCATCATCATGGGCAAAGCGATTGTAGAGAAAGTCGAGGGCATAGTTGCGGAGGCGATAAAATTCTGGGTCTTCCATAATCCGTTCTCGTTGCCGGGGCCGAGGAAATGGAATCGTTAAGACTTCACCGATTTGGGCGGCGGGGCCATTGGTCATCATCACCAGGCGATCCGCCAAGAACAGGGCTTCGTCAATGTCGTGGGTAATCATCAACACGGTGCAGCGATGATCATTCCAAATTTTGAGCAGTTCTTCTTGGAGTTCTTCTTTGGTAATCGCATCCAACGCGCCAAAGGGTTCATCCAAAATCAACACTTCTGGCCGAATTGCTAAAGCCCGAGCAATCGAAACCCGTTGCTTCATCCCCCCAGACAGTTGGGGTGGACATTTATCGGCGGCATCGGTTAAACCCACAAGGGCCAAGTGTTCCCGAGCAATGGCCATTTTTTCCGGGCGAGATTTTCGGGGATAAACCGAATCAACCGCTAGATAGATGTTCTCTAAGGCACTTAACCACGGCAAGAGGGCATAGTTTTGAAACACCACCATCCGGTCGGGGCCAGGCCCGGTAATGGGGCGGTCGTGAAGTGTGACATAACCACTACTGGGGGTGGCAAATCCCGACACCATATTCAAGAGGGTCGTTTTTCCACAGCCGGAATGGCCAATCAGACAAATAAATTCTCCGGCCGCAACGCTCAAATTGACATCTTGCAAAACTGGATAGGGGCCTTTGGGGGTGGGATAAACCTTGGCGACATTTTCTAGAACCAGAAAGTCAGCAGGGGCCTGGGTGGGCAGACGTAACGGCACAGAGTTGGGAGATTGAGTATTCAACATTATATTTTTTCCTATAGTGAATAACGTCACTAAGCTGCTAGGGCCTGGGGAGCATTGAGGGGGACTTCAGCAATATAAATCTCATGCTTAATATCCAGGCCATTGAGATAACCAATGGGGTCATCGGCATTAAAGACGGTGCCATCAAAGAGTTGAATCGGGCCGGTACGATATTTAATGTCCATTAAGCCCAGTTCTCGGGCCGCCGTACTAAAGACACTCACCCGACAGACCCGCTCGAGAATTTCTACCCAATTGCGCGGAAACGGCACATCTCCCCAGCGAGCCATTTGGGCCATCATCCACAGGTGTTCCGTCCGACTGGGCCGGTTGACCCCATCGCCATAGAAAAGATGATGCACGGCCTGGTCAGAATGCTCCATCCCTAACTCTAGGTACTCGGGGTCGGTCCCCACATATTGCTTCTGGCTAAGAATTTGGCGAATTTCCTCGCTGTGGTTGGGGTCGGCGCAGTATTGACAGGCATCAAGCAAGGCTTTGACGAGGGCAATGTGCGTATTGGGATAGGCCATGGCCCAGTCTTCTCGCACGCCCAGCACTTTCCCTGGATGGCCGGGATAAATATCCAAGTCACCTGCCACCGTAAACCCAATCCCCTCCAGTTCGGCCCGGCGATTCCAGGGATCTCCCACGCAATAGCCATCAATGGTTTTAGAACGCAGACTCGCCACCATCTGGGCCGGGGGAATGGTTTGCAAAGTGACATCGTGATCGGGATGAATGCCCTCGGCTGCCAACCAATAGCGCAACAGCAAGTTATGCATGGAAGAGGGATGTACCATGCCCAAGGTGTGCCGTTGATCCGCCGATTGCAGCAGGTATTGATGGAAATCCTTGAGGGTTTTAATCCCCTGTTCAGCAAACCGTTTACACAGCGTAATCCCATTGCCATTGCGGGTTAAGGTTAAGGCACTGACCACAGGTAAGGGTTGATTATTCTCGCCGCCAACGGTTAACCAAACTGGCATTCCCCCCGGCATTTGGGCCGCATCTAAATACCCCCGACTCATGCCATCGGTAATTCCCCGCCAACTGGTTTCCCGCACCAATGAGACTTCATCCAGGCCATGCTTGGTAAAAAAGCCTTTCTCTTGGGCCACCGCGATCGGGGCACAGGCCGTCAAGGGCAAAAAGCCCAGTTCCAGATTAATTTTTTCTAAGCCGTGGCGGGCAATGGCGGGTTTGCGGCGGGCCTGGAGTTGCTTGACCCGTTTTTGTTGGTTAAGGAAATAGATGACTTCACTGCGAAGGCTGTAGTAACTGGGATGATCCACCACCTCCAGTCGTTTGCGGGGCCTGGGGATATCCACCTCTAAAATGCCGCCAATCTTGGAACCCGGCCCGTTGGTGAGCATGACAATCCGATCCGAAAGCAACACCGCCTCATCCACATCATGGGTGACCATAACGGCCGTAACGTGGTTGGCCTCGCAGATTTTCATCAGTTGTTCCTGCAAATTCCCCCGAGTTAAGGCATCGAGTGCCCCAAAGGGTTCATCCAACAGCAACAATTTCGGTCGGATTGCCAAGGCCCTCGCAATGGCCACCCGTTGTTTCATGCCACCGGACAACTGGCCTGGGGGTTTATCGGCCGCGTGGCGGAGGCCCACCAAGTCAATGTTGGTTTCAATGATTTGCCGCCGCTCACCCTTGGGGATGTGGGGTAAGACTTCCTCGACCGCTAAGGCAATATTTTCCCGCACTGTTAACCAAGGCAGCAGTGAATAATTCTGAAACACTACCATCCGGTCGGGGCCAGGTTGATTGATTCGCTGGCCTTCTAAGGTAACGACCCCATCGCTGGGTAAATCCAGGCCGGCAATCATATTCAGCAACGTTGACTTACCACAACCAGAATGCCCAATCAGGGAAATAAACTCACCCTTTTTAATTTGGAGATCAATTCCTTTGAGAGCCAGATATTGCCCGCCATTGGTAAGATTAAAAACCTTTTCGACTTGATCAACTGCAACAAAAACACCCATAGTATTACCATCACCTGTTAGAAATTACTTGAGAATCGCTGGTTAAAGTCCCTTAGTTCCCAGGCGCAATTTTGGTTTGAATAAAGGCCACTAAGCGATCCAAGGCCAAACCAACTGCCCCGATATAGACCACAGCGACAATAATTTCCGTGACATAGTTTTGTTGATAAGCATCCCAAATAAAGAAGCCAATTCCGGCCACACCGGACATGACAATTTCTGCCGCAATAATCGCTAACCAGGCCAGGCCAATGGCAATCCGTAATCCAGTGAAAATATAGGGCAAGGCTGAGGGGATAAGAATTTTTAGAAAGAATTTTTGCTTGGAAATCTTGAGGACACGAGCCACATTTTTATAATCTTGGGGAATTTCGCGCACCCCCACGGCTGTATTAATTAAAATTGGCCAAATCGAGGTAATGAAAATCACGAAGATCGCTGCTGGTTCATTTTGACGTAAAGCCGCCAACGCAATTGGTACCCAGGCCAAGGGCGCGACCATCCGTAAAAACTGGAAAATTGGATCAAGAGCTTTATTAACATTTGGACTTGTGCCAACAACAATACCCAAGGTAATGCCAACAATCGCGGCCAAGAAATAGCCTTGGGCCACCCGAGTCAGACTAATAAAGGTTTGCCGCGCCAGGCCTTGATCCAGATCACTGTTGTAGTAAAAAGGATGAAAAATTAAATACCGACTGCGCTCATTGGCCAACACCTCAATGGGGCCGGGCAAAGCCAGTATCTTTGTCCAAGAAAGAACCTGCCAAGCTAGTAGAAATCCAAATAATCCCAATAATGGTAAACCAATATTACCGCCCTGCTTTTGCCAAAACTTGGCCAACCCCTTGGATAATCCTGAAGAAGTCTTCGAGCGTTCTAAACTAACTGCCATAAATACATACCTTTCATTTTAGGTTGAGTCATAAAATCAAGAAATAAAGTGAGGAGTGATGAGCAAACAGTTGTAGTTGGGAGACATCTAAAAGAAGTGAAAAGAGGGGTTAAGCTGCCTTAATCTTGAGGCTGTCAAGATATTTTTGGGGATTCGCAGGATCAAACTCTACCCCATCAAAGAACTTCTCCACCCCACGGGAATCCGTAGTCGGAATATCAGTGGCCGGAACCCCTAACTCTTTTGCCGCTTCTCGCCATAGATCCGAACGATTCACCTTATCAATCAGGGCTTGGGCCGTGGTTAAGTCTTTAATCGTCTCTTTATGGAAACCCCAGCGAATGCTTTCAGTCAGGAACCAAAGATCATGGCTCTTGTAGGGGAAGGAAATGCTGTTGCCATTGGGGTCTTTCCAGTACATCACCGCCATTTTGGGATCATTGATTTTCGGCTGGCCATCGCCCATATCGTACTGCCCTTTATAAGGAGCCAACAACACATCCACAGGCGCATTAAAGTATTGCCGCTGAGAAACAATTTTGACCAATTCATCCCGATTGGCGAAATCGTCACACCACTGTTGAGCTTCCATAACCGCTTTTAAAAGGGCCTTGGTGGCATTAGGATTTTTCTCCACCCAGTCAGACCGAATCGCCAGATATTCTTCTGGGTGATAGGGCCAAACCTGCGCCGTCAAGGCCCCAATAAAGCCAATATCTTCCTTAACAATCCGGTAGGGCCAGGGATCCCCGGTACTAAAGGCATCCATTGTCCCATTCTGCATCCCCTTGACAGTCTCAGCCGGGGGAACCGTTAGCAATTCAATATCTTTGTCGGGATCAATCCCATTGGCTGCCAACCAGTAACGAATCCAGAAATCCTGATTGGCCTTGGGAAAGGTGAACGCTGCCTTAAATTTCCGCCCCAGGCCAGTTTTAATGTAATTTGGGTCTTTGATGTTAAGGTGAACTCCTTTTCCTTTTTGGGCACCAGAAATTGCAATCCCATTCCCCTGAGTATTGAGCTTGAGCAGCAACGCCATCGGCACTTTTTGATTGTTAGTTGTAATCGCGCCTTCATTGAGCAAGTAAGGCATCGGCATTTGCCATTGGCCCCCATCTGTTCCCCCGGCGGCTGCCCCAATCACGACATTATCCCGAGCACTGGCCCAGTTGGCTTGCTTGGAGACCTCGGCATTGGGTAAGCCATGTTTGGCAAAAAAGCCTTTTTCCTTGGCAATGATGAGCGGGGCCGACTCGACAATGGGTAAGTAACCCAGCTTAATGGTGTCCACCTCAACCCCTGTCGCAGTTGGACTCGGAGAGGCAGTGGTAGTTTCTGGGGCGGTGGTGCATCCCTTCAAAACCAAGGCTCCAACGGCTGTGGAAGTAGCGGTCACTAGAAAATTACGACGCGAGACTCTATTCATAAGTCACCCTTATAAAAGAAAGAAGATAAGCTGATTTAGCCCAGGCCAAGAAAATGACTCAGGCAACACTCCTTAGTTTGTGTCTAGACAAAATTCGCGCTGACTCGATTCAGGTCTAAACAGTGAACAAAAACCCATAGTATTGTTTATAGATTAGTTCAGTTACAAAGACAATACTAAATATGGAAAGTTATCAATCAATTTAGTAATTCAATCTATATGGTCAACTTATGCCTCTCTGGGGACAAAAAGATAAGTTTTACTTATGATTCAAATCAAAACTGCGGGACGAGAAAAGCACCATCATCATCCATGGCATGACTCATTTAGGCTGAGACAGGGACAAGTCTAAAATCGCTTGATGGGCAGTGTTTTAATATTTCTACGCTCTCAGAGCAGTTTGTCACCCGATAGCCACTACCGCCAGGCCAAGCATCTCTGGACTCAAATCCTGGAAATTCTTCAGAACCCTGGATAGATATTGGCTTCCCGCTCTGGCTGTCCTAGATCGGCTCCCAGGTACAAGACTTCAAAAGAGTTCTACCCCGGCCTGGGCCAAAAACCGTTGACTATGAGCCGCTTCCCCACAGGTTTTGGGAGTGGGAAATACCTTGTCAGGGTTGGCAATTAATTTGGGATCAAAGGCTCGCCGTAAACTGGCCATCATTTCTAGATCAGCCGGACTAAACATCTCTGGCATAAAACATTTTTTATCAGAGCCAATGCCATGTTCTCCAGAAATGCTTCCCCCCACCCGCACACAAAGCTTGAGGATTTCCCCCCCTAACTCTTCAACAGCCTCCAGTTGCCCCGGAATTGCTTCGTTATACAAAATCAAGGGATGGAGATTCCCATCACCGGCATGAAAAACGTTAGCGATTTTATAGCCATACTGTTCACTGAGAGCATTAATTTCCTGCAAGACGTAAGGCAGTTGGGTACGGGGAATCACTCCATCTTGGACAAAATAATTAGGACTGAGTCGCCCAGCCGCCGCAAACGCTGCTTTTCTGCCCTGCCACATTTTCAGTCGTTCCGTCACATCCTCGGCAATCCGAACCTGGCGCGCCCCATTTTGAGAACAAATTTCCATCACCCGCTGGCTGAGATAGGGCACTTCTGCGGCCAGGCCATCCACCTCAATTAAGAGAACGGCTCCAGCATCGCGGGGATAACATTGGGTGGCAACCACATCTTCCACCGCATTGATACTCAAGTTATCCATAATTTCCATACCGGCCGGAATAATCCCAGCTTTAATAATGTCGGAAACCGTCACCGCCGCCGCGTCAATGGTCGTGAAATCAGCCAAGAGAACTTGAATCATTTCTGGGGTGGGTAAAACCCGTAAGGTAATTTCCGTGGCGATGCCCAGGGTGCCTTCCGAACCGACAAAAACCCCGGTCAAGTCATAACCCGGCCCCTCTGGTAAAGCACTGCCGATCTGAATTACATCCCCTGATGGCAACACCACCGTTAAGCCCAAGACATGATTAGTCGTAACTCCATATTTGAGACAATGGACTCCCCCCGAGTTTTCGGCCACATTGCCGCCCACGGAACAAATAATTTGACTGGAGGGATCGGGGGCATAAAACAACCCCTGATTGGTAACCGCTTGCGTCACCCAAGTATTAATCACCCCAGGCTGGACCACAACCCGCTGATTTTCCAGATCCACTTCCAAAACCTGATTCATCCGCGAAGTGACAATCAGCACCCCCTCCAGATGAGGTAAAGCTCCTCCCGATAAGCCAGTGCCTGAGCCTCGGGCCACAAAGGGAATCCGGTAGTGATCACAGACTTTGACCACCTCGGCTACCTGCTCTGTGGAGGTGGGTAAAACCACAATTTTTGGCTGTTGACGATAGCTGGCCAGGCCATCGCATTCATAGACGAATAGCTCTTCAGACCGGGTGACAATTCCCTCTGCCCCGACAATTTCAGTTAAGGCGGTTGTAATGGCTTGCCAAGGGGTTACTTGCGTCAACATAAAGCCACAGTTAAAAATTGTGTAGGAGAGCTTATATTTACCTTAGCTTAGTCTTACGGGCCGACTTAGCTAGAGGCGAAAATAGCGCATAATTCCTGTAGCAATTGCATTGGCCATGGCTTGGCGATAGTTGGATTGGGCTAAACGAATTCCATCTTCCCGCCCGGTTAAGAACCCAACTTCCACCAAAACAGCGGGCATTGAGGTTTTACGGAGAACATAAAAACGAGCCTGTCTGACCCCCCGGTCGCGAATTTGAATTTGGCTGAGAATGCTCCGATGAATGGCTTGGGCCAAGGGTAGTCCACTGGCAAAATAATAGGTCTCCAGGCCATTGACTTCTGGATGAGCCAAGCTGAGGGAATTGGCGTGAATACTGACAAAGGCCCTAGCTTTGATTTGCTCGGCACGTAGGACGCGTGGGGCCAAGTCTAGCTCTTGGTCATTGGCCCGGGTCAAGATGGCCTGGACACCCCGTTTTTGGAGAGACTGGGCTAAGCGTTGGGAAATATCCAAGGTGACAACTTTTTCCTGAAGACCATTGATGCCAATTGCCCCTGGATCGCCCCCACCATGGCCTGGATCCACCGCAATCACCACCCGCGCCCGAGGATAGGGGGGTGGATCTGGGACAGGAATAGCGACGGGGTTTGGACTAGCGGCAGCTTCACCGAGGGCTAAAAACTTGGGTAACTGGACAAACCAACGATTGGGAGCCAGGCCACGGACTTTAATATCTTGGGGGCGCATGGTATAGGTTGGCCCCAATTCAATCACCAGCCGCGTTGTTTTAGGGTTAAACTGCCCAACCCGGACTTCTTTGACAAAGTTACCAATGGCTCGCTGGACAAGGGGTCGGCCAAAGCGGGTTCCTGGCAGATCGACGACTAAGCGGGTTGGATAACTGAGTAACTGGACTTGGGGGCGCGTGGTTCCCTCTGCCACAATCTCGAGGCGACTCATGGGGGCATTAAATCGCCAATAATCTAGTTGATTGCCCCAGGCCGGGCGGGGAATTAACCCACTTAGTCCCAGGCAAGTGAAACCAAGAATTGCTTGCACTAATCGCCCCATCTCACTCCCCTCACCACAGCCCCCTAAACGCTCCTGAGGCCCAAAAAGTTTCCTGCCTGGCCTGAACAATAATCTGGCCAACCTAACCCTGAGTCACGACCGGCCAGCATCTCCTCTAGTCCCATGGCCGAAAAGCTGCCGATGATCCTGTCCCAGTAATTTTGGACTGAATATATAAAAATACGTTCAACCCTAGAAATCATGCAGATGATGTGGGAGCCTGCTGGTCGTCATACCGCCAAGGGGGCCGAGAATGTCAGAATAAGAACATTAGTCCGTTCATAAAAGGTCTCCCCGGTCAGGTTTGAGCACTAAGAATCACTGCTCGGGGCCTGGGAGCTAAACCGTTTGAGATCATGGTGTTTGCGATAAGGAGTTTATTTTGGTTAGTACCCTTTACACCACAACTAAATCAGCCGAAATTTTTGCTGCTGCTCAAAACCTGATGCCAGGAGGAGTTAATTCTCCGGTGCGGGCCTTTAAGTCTGTGGGGGGGCAGCCGATTGTTTTTGATCATGTAAAGGGCGCGTACATCTGGGATGTGGATGGCAACCAATACATTGACTATGTGGGAACCTGGGGCCCAGCCATTGTTGGTCACGCCCACCCCGAGGTGATTACGGCCCTCCACGCAGCCTTAGAAAAAGGAACCAGTTTTGGCGCGCCCTGTGTTCTAGAAAACATCTTGGCAGAGATGGTGATTGCCGCCGTTCCCAGTATTGAAATGGTGCGGTTTGTCAATTCTGGCACCGAGGCCTGTATGGCGGTGTTGCGGGTGATGCGGGCGTTTACGGGGCGAGAAAAAATCATCAAGTTTGAAGGCTGCTACCACGGCCACGCCGATATGTTTTTGGTCAAAGCTGGTTCTGGGGTGGCCACCCTCGGATTGCCTGATTCGCCTGGAGTCCCCAAAGCCACAACTGCCGCTACACTCACTGCCCCCTATAACGATCTCGAAGCGGTTAAGGCTCTCTTTGTCCAAAATCCGGGGGAAATTGCTGGAGTTATTTTAGAACCTGTGGTTGGAAATGCGGGGTTTATTGTCCCTGAGGCCGGGTTCTTAGCGGGTTTGCGGGAAATTACTCAACAGTCAGGGGCCTTGCTGGTCTTTGATGAGGTGATGACGGGGTTTCGGATTGCCTATGGGGGAGCGCAGGAGAAGTTTGGGATTACCCCAGATTTAACAACTCTCGGCAAGGTGATTGGGGGTGGGTTACCCGTGGGAGCCTATGGGGGACGCAAAGAGATTATGTCCATGGTTGCTCCTGCTGGGCCGGTCTATCAAGCTGGGACATTGTCGGGGAATCCGTTGGCCATGACGGCTGGGATTAAAACCCTGGAAATTCTCCGCCGCCCTGGAACCTATGAGTATTTGGATCAGGTGACTGGTGAGTTGGCTCGGGGCTTGGTGCAGGTAGCTCAAGAGTGTGGCCACGCGGCCTGTGGGGGGCATATTAGTGGGATGTTTGGGATGTTCTTTACGGATGGCCCAGTACACAACTATGAAGAGGCCAAAAAATCTGATCTGACCAAATTCAGTGCTTTTCATCGGGGGATGTTAGAGCGGGGTATTTATCTAGCCCCCTCTCAATTTGAAGCCGGGTTTACTTCCCTGTCCCATTCCCAGGCCGAAGTCAGCCAAACCTTAGCCGCCGCCAAGGAGGTTCTCAGCCAATTGACCTAGGTTCCAAGTCGTGCAATTCCCCTCAAAGCCATGATTGGATTGTCTTGAGATTGAAGAAGGATGCTAAATTTAGGCCAGATCTCATCATTATTTCCTTTTTTTGCCATCCTGAACCAGGCCTTTATGCAATCCATCGCCTTTCCCTCGCCCCACCATGAAGCAGTGCATCAGAATGTTATTTTGTCGGTGCGGGGTCTGGAGATGACCTACTATGCTGGCCACCAGGCAACCCCAGTCCTTAAGGGCATCGATCTGGATGTGAAAGCGGGGGATATTGAACTGCTCATGGGGCCTTCCGGTTCCGGCAAAACCACTCTTCTCTCGATTATGGCCGGTATCCTGACCCCCACAGCCGGCCATGTGCGCTTGTTTGGCCAAGATATTACCAGTCTTCCCAAACGGCAATTGGCCCAATTTCGGCTCCAAAATATTGGTTTCATCTTTCAAGGTTTTAATTTATTTCCGGCCCTGACTGCTGCCGAGAATATTGGGGTCGCACTCCAGCTTAAGGGAGTTCCCAGTAAACAGGCTAAAACACAGGTTATGGAATTGCTTGAGCGGGTGGGACTGGCAGAACGGGCGGATCATTTACCTGAGGACTTATCAGGGGGACAAAAGCAACGGGTAGCCATTGCCAGAGCTTTAGCCGGCCATCCCAAGCTGATTTTGGCCGATGAACCGACTGCGGCCTTAGACTCCCAAAGTGGACGGCGCGTGATTGAAATTCTGGGACAACTGGCCAAACAGGATGGGTGTACGGTGGTGATGGTGACTCACGATCCCCGCATTGTGGATATTGCGGATCGGGTGGTTTATGTGGAGGATGGGCAAATTACACCCCCAAGTTCGCCAATCAAGGGCAAAATTCATTCGGAAAGTTGCAGAGAGTAAGAAGTTTTCAGAATTTAGCTGTTATTTAAGATACGGTTAGCCAAGATATTTCAGACCCGTTACTCTGGAAGTAGTTAACTTTTATTAAGAATCGCTTGTTTATTGCTGCTTCTGCTGTTTTATCCGGGTCTTCATGAAATCACAAAAAACCCTCTGGATTCTTTTAGTTGCTGGGTTTTGCTTTTGGTCAGGTTTGGCGATCACGCTGCCGACACTGCCCCTTTACATCCAAAGTTTGGGCGGAACACCTCATCAGGTGGGAATTGTCATGGGTGGATTTGCCATTGGTTTGATTGCCTCCCGGGCCTGGTTGGGGAAGTTGGCGGATCGCAACGGCCGGAAGCGAGTCCTGTTGATTGGCTTGGGGGTTGCGGTGTTGGCTCCCCTGACCTATCTCCTGGATTTCTTCTTTTTTCATTCCTTGCCCCTCATGTTTGCGCTGCGCGGTATCCATGGCATTAGTATTGCGGCTTTTACCACGGGGTATGTGGCCCTGATTGTGGATATTGCCCCACCGGAACATCGGGGACAGATTTTAGGCTACACAAGTTTAGTGCATCCCATGGGAGTTGCTTTGGGCCCAAGTTTAGGGAGTTGGCTAGAAGCAGAGGCGGGCCATGGTTGGGTCTTTTTAGCCGCAACGTTATTTGGCCTGGCTGGCCTGGTCTGTATCCTCTATGTTCGAGAATGCCCTCCATCCTCCGCCCAAGCTGAAAACTCAGGCCTATTCTGGCGACTATTAGGGGCGGCGCGGTTACGAATTCCCACCCTAGTAATGTTACTGGTTGGGTTAGCCTTTGGGACTCTTTCCACCTTTGTCCCGCTGTTTATCAAGGCAGAAAATATTGACTTTAGCCCAGGCCTGTTTTACTCTGCAGCAGCTTTGTCCAGTTTTATTGGGCGGGTGGCAACCGGCAGTGCTTCAGATCGGTGGGGCCGGGGAGTTTTTATTAGCCTAAGTTTACTGTTCTATACCGCTTCCATGGTGGGATTGGCCCAGGCCCAGACCGGGGCAGATTTACTGGTGGCTGGATTTTTAGAGGGGTTTGGGGGCGGTGTTTTGATTCCGATGATGTCGGCCTTGATGGCGGATCGGTCTCAACCCGATGAACGGGGGCGAGTTTTGAGTTTAACCATGGGGGGCTTTGACTTTGGGATTGCCATTGCCGGGCCGATCATTGGGGCCTTGGCGGCAGATTGGGGCTTAAGGACATTATTTGCCTGTGGAGGTGGTTTTACGATCTTAGCCTTGGGCCTATTTTTTAGTGGCAGTGGTTTGAAAGTGGCCGACTCCTACCGATTTGCCGTGGGGCGGGGGCCCGATCCCTATGCTCTGCCCATGCCGATGGAGAACTAATCTGTTGCCACACCGTTCCAAAAAAGCTTTTTAAGATTCCTAGCGCAGGGTATTCTAAGGATTATGGGGACGGGGATTCAGACTAAAACCTTAATCTTAGTGGCAACTGCGGCAATTCTCGGTGGCAGTTTATACCTATTTCAACAAAAGCTTCCCCCCCCTGCCAGTGAACAGGCCGTCACCTCCGCAAAGCCCGTTTTTAATTTACAAGAATCTCAAATTACTGGCCTAGTTCTTAAGCAGGGAGAGCAAGCCCTCAAGCTGGAGCGGGATGATCAGGGGGACTGGCAGATTTTAGAACCTGTTGCCGCTAGGGCAGAAACTGGAACTGTTGTTTTTTTATTAAATTTAATTGCCACAGCGAAAACTGAAAAGAGTCTTACCGTGCCCCTGCAGACTGCCGATGAATTTGGCCTGGCCGAACCTATAGCCACGATTGAAATCTCAACACTGGCTCAGGGAACCCATCGGTTAGTTTTGGGGGGCCTCACCTTTGATCGGAATCAACTTTACGCCCAGGCCGACCCGCCCATAATCCCCACAGATCCACTGACCATTATTGTTGTCCCGTTGCAATTCTTAGATGCTATCAACAAACCCTTACAGGCCTGGAAAGCCCAACCCACTCCAACGCCTTCAGCATCCCCTTCTCCGCCTTAAAAAACTCCAAACACCATCTGGCTAAATATTTGTTAAGAACTGTAATGGGCAATGCCGGATTGTCTTGGTCTAGTCGCTATATTGTTAAAATCGGTAACAAAGATGAAAATTTGGGATATTTAGGACTATGGGGCGTACTGGTGTATTACTACTCAATTTGGGGGGCCCAGATAGCCTTGCCGATGTCCGTCCCTTTCTCTACAACTTATTTTCCGATCCTGAAATTATTCGCCTGCCCTTTCGGTGGTTACAGAAGCCCCTGGCCTGGTTGATCGCCACTCGTCGCGCCAAGACATCAGAAGCAAATTATGCCCAAATTGGGGGGGGGTCGCCCCTGCGTGAGATTACCGAACAGCAGGCCCAGGCCTTACAGGAATCCTTAGCCCAGGAGGGAGTCACCGCAAAGATTTATATTGGGATGCGGTATTGGCATCCCTTCACCGAGGCAGCCTTGGCCCAAATTAAAGCGGATGGGATTGAAGAGTTAGTCATTCTGCCTTTGTATCCACAATTTTCTATTAGTACCAGTGGTTCCAGCTTTCGACTCATAGAAAGTCTTTGGCAGGAAGATTCCGCTCTTCAGAAGATTAAATATACGATTATTCCCTCCTGGTTTAACAATCGCGGCTATATCCAGGCCATGGTAGCCTTACTTCGCCAAGAACTCGATCAACTGCCAGAACCAGAAAAAGCCACCATTTTCTTTAGTGCCCACGGCGTACCCATCAGCTATGTCACCGAGGAAGGGGATCCCTACCAGGCCGAGATTGAGGCTTGCGTCCATTTGATTATGCAGACCCTCGGACGCTCAAACCCCCATGTGTTGGCCTATCAGAGTCGGGTTGGCCCCGTAGAGTGGCTCAAGCCCTATACGGAAGATGTGATTCCAGAATTGGCAGCGAGTGGAGTAAAAGAACTGGTGGTGGTTCCAATTAGTTTTATTTCTGAACATATTGAAACCCTCCAAGAAATTGACATGGAATATCGAGAGTTGGCGGAGGAGTCGGGAATTCATACCTTTCGGCGCGTCCCAGCCCTGAACACCCACCCGGAATTTATTGCCGGTCTCAGGGATTTAGTCACTACCGCCCTAGAAGCCCCTCCCTATACCTTTGCCCAAGTGACCCATCCCCGCAAGCAATTCAAGCTCTATCCCCAAGAACGGTGGGAATGGGGCATGACATCGGCCGCGGAGGTCTGGAATGGGCGGTTGGCAATGATTGGCTTTATTGCTTTGCTCTTAGAGTTAATTAGTGGTCAAGGCCCCTTGCACATGGCGGGTTTACTGTAGCTTAAGCAGCATGATCCTTAACCAGGACGAAACCCCAGTCAGGTAACACCAAGCTGGCGACTGAAGTATTGTCGGTACAAATCACAGCGCACACAGGCCGCATTCCCTGCCAAATGCACCAGGCCAAGGCTATGGAGCTTAAAGCCAATGGTTGAATCTAAGACCACCGCCTCAGAACTTTGCACCACTTCCTTAAAGGCGGGAACTAATTCAGCCCGTTGATGGAGATGCCACCACTGCCCCCGGAGATGATCCCGATAGAGTCCAGTTTCCGTCGCGGCCTGGGTGATTAATTCTTGCCAACTTAAGTCCTGTTTCGCCAAATGGTAAAGGGTCAAGCGAACCAAATAGGCATGACCGCCAATTAACTGCTGCAATTCGGTCAGTTGATTTTGACTGAAGTCCAGGCCATGTAACTGGCTGAGTTCCAAAATTTGGGCCTGGGTAAATTCCGGCAAGTCAACAGCCAGGCCAACGTTAAAAGGCGATTGATTAATATCGAGGGGAATGTAAACCTCTGTCCCATGCACCACAATCAAGCGTAAGTTCCGCCAGACATCTCGGTTTTTTGCTTCTTCATGCCAGGCCCGCAGTAAGCCAAAAAAGTCACTGGCAATGGCCGGATATTCAAACACCCGATCCACCTCATCCAGGCCCAGGGTTAAGGGGCGATCACAGTGGGGCAATAAATATTCTTCAAAATAGGCCGTGCAATTGTATTTACTCCCAAAAATATCGTCCCAATAGTCCTGGAGTTTATTTTCCAGGCCCAACCGCCGCCCAACTCCGGCACAAAACCAGCGCAACAGTTTATCCAAGTTACTAAAGACATCGGCATCGGCCAACTGAAAACTGAGGGGAACCGTGGCATAGTTTTCTTCCGTAGCGCGATAGAGTAAGCGGGCCATCAGAGAGGTTTTACCCATCTGGCGCGGGGCTTTGATCCGAATTAAAGCACCGGGTTGGAGCAGAGTTTCCCGACAGCGGCTTTCAATGGGGGGCCGTTCCATATAAAAGGCTGAGGCTACTTCCACCTGTCCTTCCGGGAGTTCTGGTTCGGCCACAGGCAACGGCGGTGCATCTTCGGCAATTGTGGGCGGGGGGGGGAGGAGACTAGCACCAGAACCAGAAGGCATCTCCGGGGCTTGGGTCGGTTCGCTCGTGGCATTCACTAGGCTTAAAACTTCTTGCAGCAGGGCTGGGGTATCGGTGGAACTGTGCCAAAACCGCTGCTGAAGACGGTGTAAGTAACCGCGCAATTCGTAGTTGAGGGGTAAATCCAAGGGAAAATTAACCCGAATTGGCAAAATAAAGGGTCGCCGTTCCGGTCGCTGGGCCTGGAGATTCCGCACCGTGCGAACTTCCTCTAAAACCATCTCACTTTGGGCAGATTGGCTTGAAAGCAACAGCAGAAAAAAGTCACACAGTTGCAATTCCTGGTCAATGCGCTGGGCCCAACCTTCCCCCATTTGGATACTTTGACTGGCCATAAACGGCTGATGACCGGCCGCCACCAAGGCTGCAAAAAATTCCTCCGCGAGTTCCTGTTCTTCGCTGCCATTGGAGTGACTAATAAAAACATTCCGGCCCTGGCCATAGGCTTTGAGGGGGGGGAAGTCTATGTCTGAGGCAGGAGTTGGTTGTCGGGTTGGGGGCGGATTGGCAACAATGGCAGGGCCTGGCGGCGGGGAATGAGGCCGCAGCAGATCCTGAACTGGGGTGCGGAGAAAATTACCTAGACGTTTCCAAACCGGGGGCGCGCTGTCAAGATTTTGCAGGGCCTGGAGCACTTCATCCGCCGAGTTATAGCGTTCATAGACCCCCGGCCGGATCATCCGCGAGAGGATTTCCACCAGGCCCCCGCTCACCGCCATTTGGGCTTGCCATTGCCAGTTTCCCAATTTATCTTGGGGCAGTTGGAGAGGATTCTGACCACTGAGAGCCTGAACGCCGATCATCCCCAGAGCATAGAGATCACTATTGGCGCGTGGCCGCCCTTGGGCCTGTTCGGGAGGCATATAACCCGGAGTCCCAATGGCAATGGTTTGAGCTGCCGCCGCCCCCATCAGTGTCCCGCCGCCAATGGACAGCCCCATTTGTTTAACGGCTCCAAAATCAATTAAGACCAGCTTTTGATCACTCACTCGTCGCATCAGATTATCCGGCTTAATGTCCCGATGGATGACCCCACAGCGATGGACAAAACTGAGAATCTGCAAAACATCCGTCAGCATTTGGATCACTTGGGCTTCACTCCAACAGCAACCAAGGGGTAACTCTGTGCGTAGAACATGACCTTCAATGAAATCCTGCACCAGATAAAACTCTTCACCCTCGGCAAAATAGGCCAGGAGCCGAGGAATTTGATCATGATGGCCGAGTTTTTCTAGGACTTGAGCTTCCCGAAAAAATAAATCCCGTGCCAGGGGAAGGAAGTTGCCATCGGTGCGGGCTGGGCGCAGATATTTAACCACACACTTGACCCGCCCAGGCCGGTGGGTATCCTCAGCTAGAAACGTTTGTCCGAAGTTACCTGCACCCAGAACACTGAGAATCCGATACCGACCACCAAAGGTTTTACCAATCATGCCAATACTAGGGGCGTTATTGAGGGAGAACTCGACCAGGCCCAGCATCCAACCGCTTGAGGAGCTTAGGTATTTTGGCTGACCTCTCAAGGATCAGGATAACTTTATTTTTGGCTGCTGCCAGAGTCAGGCTGATTTTTTGGCCGACCGGGCCGTCCCTGATTGATCTATCAACCTGGGCTAATCCCGACAACAGTGAACCAAAACCAACAAATCCCGTCTAAGACAGTGGCAGAAGCAGGGCTCTTAAGGTGAGATTCTCCGGGGTCAGGGCTTCCAGTTGATTAATCAAAAAATTTTATGACTCATGTTAGTTACCTTACAAAAATTTGCAAAGCCAAACATTAAGACATGATTAATTTCTAGCATCTTCCTAAGAAAATGGTATTCAAAGTAACAGAATTCCCAATGAGCACCTCCTGATTGTTCTTGATCCCCGCTGGTTTGTCGCAATTTTTAACGGAGATTTGCTTTGGGATCGTTGTCACTTCTAGTTTTATTGTCCATAATAAGGACAGTTCCTCAGTCATCAAAAATTTATCATTCAATAACTTTATATTTAATAAATGTCTAATTAATGTCTAATTTCTTGATAATTTGTTGCATAGGTGAGGGGTGGCTTAAGTAATAGCAGATTGTTGAAAAAACCAAGAATTTAAGGATGATTTAAGATGCAAACCTTCCACACCATTCACTGCCCCAACTGTGGCCGCCCCGCCGAGCGACATTTTCTCCACTTGGATCGCATTAGCCGAACCCAATGCCCAAGCTGTGACTATTTAATGGTGCAGTGCCTCGATAGTGGTCGTGTCATTGAAGCCTATGCCCCAGGCCTGGCCGAGCCTAAATATCATCTCCCCCTCCTGCCGCGTCGGCCTGCTTTTTCCCACTGATCCCCCCACAAACCTGGGAATATTTGGTATAGAGAGTCCTATGCCGGGGGTAAATCAAACAGAACAGTCGTCATATAGCGGTCTGCCCAGGCCTGGCCAAAAGCTTTTTCCAGCACCCGCCGAGTTTTGTCGTTTTGTTGTTGTTGCAGGCAGTAACGTTGCTGACCGGCAAGGATTTTTTCGGCTTGTTCTGGGTTTAAGGGAGTTGCCTGCTGGGCCTGGTGGCAGTGAATCTTGAGGTAATCCCCAACCCGCTCCAGAAATAAATCTTCCTCCCCAGCATCAGCGGGCCGGATAAAAAGACAAAACTGGGAAAAAATACTCCCCCATTCCGGTAAATCTCGCTGTTGAGTGAACTGACGCTTAGGGAGATGACTGAGGGGGGCATGATATACGGTAGGGAGATCTGTTTCCACGGGAGATAAATCTACAATTGCAGCGGAAATTTGCCCCCGGCCCCCGACCAAATCCGTGCCAAACATGGGTAAAGCATAATTGGGCCGCGGAAACATCACACAGTGCAAAATATCTAAAATGGTGCCGACCCGGGCGAGTTCTAAATGGAGTTTGCGAAATTGGCCAGTTTGGTAGCAACGGTTTTCAATGGTGAGTTTTTCCCCTTCCAGTTTCCCTTCCACATAGCCTAAATCCTCTGGGAGTTGATAGGGAGATAGGTCTAAGGTTTCTGCCCAGATTTGTTCAATGTGATCTGCAAGGCGACCAATCAGGGGATGTTGTTGCTGGCGAATGGATTGAGTCATCGCCAGATCCTATCGTAAGGGGCGAATCAAAGGCAATAACTGGGAAAAGTCATCAGTCCAGGCCGAGATCTGAACAGTCCCGACCAATTTTCGCCAGCGGGGATCAGTCCTTAAGTCGGCTAAATTTTCCGCATCTTTAGTCAGTAAGACCCAACGTGAGGGTGTTTTTCCGGCTCGAAGTTCCGCTTCAGAAACCTGTTGATCCGATTGAATGATCGAAAACAAGTTTAACCGCTCACTTAGGGCAGCAATAACCGGTTCAAGGTCTAAAAAGCGATTGGTGATGTTAATAGCCACCAGGCCAGTGGGCTTCAATTTGGTGAAATAAAGTTCTAGGGCTTCTTGGGTTATCAAGTGAATTGGAATCGCATCGGAGCTAAAGGCATCCATTACTAATAAGTCAAGACGGTGATCCGGGGCCTGGGCCAAACCTAAGCGACCATCCCCTAAGGTAATTTGGGGTTTTGTCGTAGCACTGGTTAGATAGGTAAAGTATTTTGGGTTTTGGGCCAGGTTAACGACAAGGGGATCAATTTCATAAAAACTCCAGGCCTGGCCGGGTTGGGCATAACTGATTAATGTGCCGATTCCCAATCCCAAAATGGCCACATTCTGGAAGCGATCTCCCATAGCTGTAAAAACCTGACCAATAGGGCCAGTGGGGGTGAAGTAGGTCAGCGGCACTTGGGTTTGGCCAGGGGTCATATTTTGGCGGCCGTGGACAGTTGTGCCATGAATTAAGCTGTGAAATCCGGTCTCTGAATCCGCAAGCACTTGATAGACTCCAAAAAAACTCCGTTCTGTGGCCAAAACATTTCCCAACGAACTCAAGGAAAACTGCCCTAATAAGCCCACTAAAACCAGACCTAAGCCAATGCGCCATTTCCTTAAGCCCCAAATCCAGGCCAGGCCAATCAATAACCCAAAGGCCATCAGGAATCCCCAGGCCGACTGTTGGGCAATGGTCAAATTTAACCCAATTAATAAGCAACCGAGTAACAAACCCATACTTAAGGGCCAGGTGAGGCGTAAACCCGTTCCCAATTCCAGATCCGGAAGTAGCAATAAACTGACAACAATAATCCAGGGATATTCCAAAACCGTTGTCAAGACGAGAGGCGCAATTAAACTGTTGACCAGGCCCCCCAACATCCCGCCCAAGGCAATCGCCAAATAAAACCGTGTTAAATAGGCGGGATTAGGTCGAGATTGCGCCAGTTTTTGATGAAAGAGATAGGCGGCAATTGTAAACACAATTAAATGCAAAGGTAAAATAAATCCCAAGGGCTGGGTAATTTTCAACAGTAAGAGCATCACCAAAACCACACCAGCCAGGGGCAAGGCTCCAGTTATCAGCTTGGGTAAGGTGGCTTGGGGGCGGGCAAAACTCACAATAAATGTTATTAAGTACAAACTGAGGGGAATGGCCCAAAACAAGGGGATCGCGGCAATATCGGTGGTGATATAGGTTGTCACACTTAAGAGCCAACTGGCCGGAATAAAGGCCAGCATCACCCAGCGGAGTTGGAGCCGGGGCGTGGGGGCGGGGGCAGCAAAGGATTGATCTGGCGCGACTGGTGCATCGGGATGATTGAATTGTTCTGCCCTTTTTGTGATATCTCTGGGCCGATTCCTGATTTCTCCTAACTCCTTTCCTTGCACCCCACTGGCACAGAGACCAACCAACAGGACTAAACAACCATACAACCCGGCCCAAAGTTGGTTTTGATGGGTCAAAGTTAACTGCGGTTCCAAGAGGAGGGGATAGCCCAACAGGCCCATTAAGCTACCAAAGTTGCTAGCTCCATAGAGAAAATAGGGATCCTGGGCTTGGGGATGGGCAGTGGAGCTAAACCAGGCCTGGAGCAGAGGAGCCAGAGTAGAGAGGGCAAAAAACGGTAAACCAACCCCCAACAGCAGTACGGCCAATACCCAGGGAATCGGATTGGCATCCACAGGGGGCAACCCATCGCCGGCAATTTTTAAGGGCAGCACCGCCAGAGGAATTAGCAACACCAGGCCTTGTAACCAAACTTGATTTTTCAGGCAAAATCGTTGGGTGATCCAATCACTGTAGCCATATCCCAAGAGCAAGAGGGCCTGGAAAAAGAACAAACAGGTATTCCAAACTGCCGGCGCGCCACCCAACAAGGGCAACAGCATTTTTGCCACCATTAACTGGACCCAAAACAGCAGCAGCGCACTCAGTCCCAGGGATAAGGCATAAATAGGTAGCAGAATTTTAGGGGGGAGGGCAACGTTCATGCTGATCAAATAGCTCGGTTCTTCGGTTTTTCGGGGGCACTAGTTTCCCGATTTCAGCCGCAACGAGGTATAGCCTTGTAAAAGCAAGATGGCATCTGGCCATCCTTAGCACTGTAACTGATCAATATTCTGAGAGCATCCGATCCCAGTTAGCATCAGGTTTCATTAGTTAAGATTTTCCTATAGGTCTTTGATATGAGCAATTCCAGTTTTAGAGCCGTTTTACGGTTTCCTTTGCCTGTTATCAATTAGGGTAAGAGGTTGCGTTAACTCTCATCATTAGGTACATCAGTTTATGGCCAACTTAGCCCCAACAATCACGGCTCTGGATACCTTCCTGAGGCAACCTAATATTGAGGCATCCCCGGCCTGGGAGTTCATCAATGGGCAAACCTACCAAAAGCCAATGCCAACCCTCTATCATTCTCGGTTACAGCGAAATTTGGTGAACTGGATTAACCAACATCCTAGAGATTATGAAGCAATCCAAGAACTTCGTTGCCTTGTCCCCCCGTTTTCTCCTGTGCCCGATATTTCTGTCATTGCCCTAAGCCGCTTACCTGAGTCTGATGGGCCGTTCATAGGTGCCCCCGATTGGTTGATTGAAATTCGCTCACCTGACCAAAATACCTTGGACTTACAAGCCAAGATTGTCCATTGCCTATCCCAGGGAACCCAACTGGCCTGGTTAATTGATTTGCAAAAACAACAGGTCTGGGCCTGGCAAGGGGAGTCATTGCCCCTGATCTATGAAGCTCAGCAGGTTTTACCAACGTTAATAGGCATCCCCGGCCTGGCAGTTGTGACCTTGATGGAGATGACTCAAGCACAAGGCCAGGAAAGAGGATTTTCTAGCTCTGGGTGAACTTAACCAAGGCCGTGAGTATATCCCAAGCCCCGCCACTGTCTAAAACAGTCCGGGCAACTTTAATGCCGGCGGGTAAATCTACCACGGCTTCCCCCACTTGCAACACTAGGCCCGCGTTTAAGGCCACAACATCCATTTGGGCTTGGGTGCCTTTGCCTTGAAGGACTTGGGTGAGAATTGTCACATTTTCCGTTAAGCTTCCTCCATGAATTGCAGTAATTGGTGCCGGAGTTAAACCTAGGGCTTCTGGTTCTAGTACCTGAGTTTCAATGGCTTGGGTTGTGGGGTTGATCACGGCTAAATCTGTAAGTCCTCCTAGCCCGGCCTCATCGACTCCCTCGCGCCCATGGAGGACAATCGCCCGGCGGGTTCCCAATTGTTGTAAGGCGGTGGCCATGGGTTCTAAATAGGCGGGACTGTACACTCCAATCACCTGGCCTGTGGGTCGAAAGGGATTCACCAAGGGGCCGAGGAGGTTAAACACGGTTCTTACTCCCAACGTTTTGCGAATTTCCGCCACGGCTTTCATCGCTGGGTGCCAACCCGGTGCAAATAGAAAGGTAATTCCAACCTCGTTTAGGGCGGCTTTGACCCGGGCCGTATCGGTTTGGAGATTAATGCCCAAGGCCTCTAAAACATCTGCTGAACCAACCCGACTGGAAATAGAACGATTCCCATGTTTGGCCACCTTAACCCCTGCCGCCGCCACCACAAACGCCACTGCCGTAGAAATATTGAACGTCCCACTGCCATCTCCCCCTGTCCCACAGGTATCCACTAGGGGCACACCCAAATCCCAGGCCTGGCCCGGTGACTGTTCTAGGAGAGTTTCTGCCATCCCTGCCAGCTCATCGGCTCTCACACCCTTGGCCTGGATTGCCGCTAAAATTGCCCCCGACAATACCGGTGGAATCACAGACCCTAACCACCCCTGCATCAGATCTTTGGCTTGGCTACGGCTGAGGGATTCACCCGCAAGGAGTTGCCGTAAGAGTGCGGTCGCGTCAATCATAGGTATCGGACTGAAGGAGAAACAAGTTTAATGTTATCCCTTTACCCACAAAACACTATCGCCCGACCTCAGTTGTCTGAAAGGCAATTCATTCCAGAGGAGTCGCTCAAGATGGGCTAAATCCGCGCTGGGTTTTAGGCTTCTATGCCCTTAGCAATCGGGAGAAATCTAGACTCAGAACCTCAGGATTTAACCTGTTGCCGGGTCTGGCGGGCCTGGAATAGATGCATCGGGTAGCACAATAGGGATGAAAAGGTGAGCAAATAGGTAATGACTTGGGTAATTTGACACATGGCCTGGAGGTCTGTTCCGGCCAAACAGGTCAGTTTTTGTAAGGTAGAGCTAATACAAAACAGCAGCCAATAGACAAAAATCATCCGGAGCAGGGTTTCACTGTGAGCCGTAAACTCATCTAATTCTGCCCCTTGTCCAACCAACTTCATCACTCTGGGAGTGGCTTCAGTTCGCACTAAAATCACCAATCCAATCACTGAGGCTAGAGCCGAAGCTCCCAAAATTAGATGATGCCAGGCCTGCATACGGTCACACTCCCAAACTCAAACTGCAATGGAACGCAAGACTTAACCACACCTTTACCGAGGCGTAATCCCAAGTCTAGGAGAGGCGATTTACAGGAGAAAAGAAATCCTTACAATTTGCAAATTTTCGGGTAACAAAGTTTACAATTCCAAGTTTTGCAACGGTTTCCGCTCCCACTCCCCAAATCAAGGCAGACTAAAAACAGTCTGAAAAATCAAAAGTAGATGACTCCAAAGGAATCCTATGGCCCCAATGCGCTTGAACTTAATTGAAGGAGCCGTCAGTTTTAGCTTTACTCCCCAGGCCGCCCAAGATTTACAAGAGGCTTTACGGGAACTTGTCCACCATCTCAAACAGGCCGCCAACACTAAACCCGGGACCCAAAAACCCTGGCCGGTCTTGGAATATCAATATACTGGCGAGGTTTTCTTAGAAGTCTTTTGCAACCCAAACATTTGGCCCACCCCCTTTGCCGCCAAGGTGTTGATTACCGTTCGTGACGAGCGGATGCGTCTCACCACTGAGGCCGAACTGACCCGAATGCTAGAGGATATTCAAGGGTATTTGGATGAACTGGGCTAATGTCCATCTGGGGTTGCCTTCATCTCAATTTTGTCGAACCTTGCCATAATCGCTGCCCAGGCCAAAATTCACCTGCTGCGATAGGGAAGGCCATCAATGCCTGTTAATTCCCCCAAAAACTATCCGCCCCCAGAAGTTAATCCAGAGGCGGTCTAGCGGTCATCAATTGTTTGGATCAGACTGCCGGAAGGAACTCCGACATGGGGTCAAAGCACAACTCCGGCCTACAGCCGATTAGCCCCAAAACGATGACCCAATTGTTTACTACTATCTGACATGGGCATCACCTCCATTTCCCTGTACGGACTCAAGAATGATTTGAACTTCTACAAACTAACATGGTTTTTCAAAAATAGGGAAGGGGTTTGTTAAAAATGATCAACAAGAGGCTGATCCCAGGCCTGGAGCATCGTTGCAGCAGATGATCCCCTGGAGTGCTACCCAAGCTGAAGAATATAGGTTAATATCCGGCAAAGATGACCTGAAAATCGCCCAGATTAACCTTCTCCTAACCCAAAGCCGAAATTTTCTTGTGTCTGACCTTCCTGCTGACGTTCAACAAATTCGCCAACAACTCCAGACCGCCTTGGAGCAAGCCGCCCAGTGGCAACAACGGTATGAGTCCCAGGCCCAAAGGTCTTCTAGCCGTGTCTCTCATCATCCTTCCACAGCCTCAGAACCACCCTCTAGCCAACCAGACAGGACTCAGACCATCCCAGCCGAAATCCGCCAAGTTACAGATGTCACGGAGCTACAAGGACAACTGGCCCAGGCCCAGTCCCAAATTGCCCAACTCACTGCGGCCCTCGCCCAAGAACAGGCCAATCATGCCAAAACTCGCCAAAACCTGACCAATGCCCTCGCTGATGCGATTGAAAACCTGACCCGTTTACGGAACCAACCCCCTAAAACCCCATAATTTCAGCCACATTGGCCAATTCAGGGACAACATTACGATGAAACTGGGTCGTCTCCTGTTGCAAAGCCGTATCGGGATCCTTGAGGCCATTGCCGGTGAGGACGCAAACAATCGTGGCCCCACTAGGGATTTGGGCCTGATTTTTCAGGAGTCCCGCCACCGAAGCCGCGCTGGCCGGTTCACAGAAAATTCCCTCTTCGCCCGCCAACATACGATAGGCCACCAAAATCTCGCTATCGGTGACGGCCTGAAAGTCCCCTTGACTGGCGGCGCGTACGGCTAAGGCCCGTTGCCAATTGGCTGGATTCCCAATCCGAATCGCCGTTGCAATGGTTTCGGGATGTTGACAAATTTCTCCGGTAACTAGGGGAGCCGAACCCGCCGCTTGAAAACCCATCATTCGGGGTAAGCGTGTGCCTTTATTTTGCTCGTGATATTGGCAAAAGCCCATCCAATAGGCCGTAATATTGCCCGCGTTCCCCATGGGAATACACAACCAATCCGGGGCATCACCCAAGGCATCCACCACTTCAAAAGCCGCCGTTTTTTGCCCTTCTAAACGATAGGGATTGACAGAATTAACCAGGGTAATCGGGTAGGTTTCGGCCATTTCTCGAACAATTTCTAAGGCCCGGTCAAAGTTCCCCTGAATCGCCAAGACTTCCGCCCCATAAAGCAGGGCCTGGGCTAGTTTACCTTGGGCTACATAGCCTTCGGGAATCAGGACATAGGCCCGTAAGCCTCCCCGTCTGGCATAGGCCGCCGCTGCCGCCGAGGTGTTCCCTGTACTGGCACAGATCACCGCCTTGGCCCCGGCTTCTTTGGCTTTGGAGATGGCCATGGTCATGCCCCGATCCTTGAAGCTGCCCGTGGGATTAAGACCATCGTATTTGACATAGACTTTGACCCCCCGACCAATGGCGGCGGCAATCCGCGGCACGGGAATCAGGGGAGTGTTGCCTTCGTGGAGGGTAATAATGGGCGTAGTCTCGGAAACGGGTAAGTAGCTCCGATAAGCGTGGATCAGTCCCTGCCAGGCCTGGGCGGTGGGTAAGGTTAACGTCGAGGTCAAAGCGGTGCGTCCGATGGTAAAACGAGGGTTTGGCGTGTTTTCTAGTTTAAGGGATGGAATGCATCATCTCTAGCTGGCACGCCTGGGGATTCTTGGAACGTCCCTAGCTCATTGAGGTGTAAGGCCCATCCCAAGCTAGAGA
Source organism: Pseudocalidococcus azoricus BACA0444 (assembly GCF_031729055.1). Classification (NCBI taxonomy): domain Bacteria; kingdom Bacillati; phylum Cyanobacteriota; class Cyanophyceae; order Acaryochloridales; family Thermosynechococcaceae; genus Pseudocalidococcus; species Pseudocalidococcus azoricus. The sequence continues at coordinate 149,829 of NZ_JAVMIP010000001.1, forward strand.
TTCCTGGCACAATGGAGATACCTAACTGGCCAAGCTGCGATGGACAACAGTAATCTGCTTCAGCAACTCCTCCTGATTGGGGTCGGAACAACGTCTTTAATTACGGAAAAAGTCCGGGGGATGACGGATCAGTGGGTCCAGGAAGGCCGCCTCAATCCCGACCAGGCCAAGGCGATGATTGATGAGATTGTCAACCACCTCAAAGCCGATGCCTCAGGAATAGAAGGGGGCTTGCAGCGGCAATTTCAGCAGTTTTTAGAAGAATTAGGCGTGCCCCAACAAACGGAAATGGATGAACTACGGGGACGGATTGATCGCTTAGAGCGACGGTTACGGGATTTAGAAAATCGCCTCTGGCAGTAAAGGGCCCCAATTGACAGGCTAGGATCAATTCAATCGAATCATTTGCAAAACTGTCGGGGAGTTTTCTGTGCAAAATATTATAATCAGTCTAGCGGTCGTCGTTGTTTGTGCCCTAGTTATTGTCATTGCTCAACTGGTGACACCCACGGGGCCGGTGAATGCGGATCCCCTGGATCAGGGACAACCCACCAGGACAACCATCTCTACCGATCCGACTCCGCTCCTGGCCCAAACTCCTCCTCTCCCAACTCAACCTATGACCCAATCTTCTGATGCTGATTACACGACCACCCCCTCAGGCCTGAAATATCGCGATCTGAAGGTCGGCACCGGGGTTGAACCGAAAAAAGGGCAGGTTGTCGTGGTGGACTATACCGGCACTCTGACCAATGGCAAAACCTTTGATAGCTCGCGGGATCGGGGACAGCCGTTTCAGTTCACCATTGGTGTCGGGCAAGTGATTAAAGGCTGGGATGAAGGGGTCGGCACCATGCGCGTTGGCGGCCGGCGTGAATTAGTGATTCCGGCCAACTTAGCCTATGGCTCTCGGGCTGTGGGTGGTGTGATTCCGGCCAACTCGACCTTGGTGTTTGATGTGGAACTCTTAGGGGTCAAGTGAGGCCGGACTGGAGATGGTTCGCGCCCTGCATCTAGTCCAAGTCAGTGACACCCATTTGTTTGCCGAACCGACAGGAAAGCTTTTGGGACTGGTCACGGCTGATTCCTTTCAATCGGTCTTAAGTACCGTCCAGGCCCTAGCACCAGCCCCTGATCTTTTAATACTGACGGGGGATTTAGCCCAAGACCATCAAGCTAAAACCTATCAATATTTGCGTACCCTCATGGCCTCACTGACTACGCCAATCTATTGGTTGGCAGGGAATCATGATCAACCCGAGTTGATGGTGCAAGAACTCAGTCATCCCCCCTTCAATGGGATCAAAGCGTTCCAGGCCGGGGGGTGGCAATTTATCTTATTAAGTTCCCATTTGCCGGGTCATGTTCATGGTCACTTGAGCCAGGAAACGTTGACAGACTTAAGCACCCAACTCCAACAAGCCTCCGATCGTCCCACCCTTGTTGCCCTCCATCACCCCCCTTTTTTAGTCGGTTCCCAATGGCTAGATGGCAGTCGCTTAGATAATCCTGAAGACCTGTTCGCGGTTTTGGCGTTGTTCCCCCAAGTTAAGTTAGTTCTGTTTGGGCATATTCATCAGGAGTTTCAGCAGGAGCGACAAGGGATCACCTATCTTGGTACACCTTCGACCTGCATTCAGTTTTTACCCGCAAGCCAGGAATTTGGGTTAGAGCCAGTGGGGCCAGGATTTCGGCAGGTCTGGTTATATCCCGATGGGGCCTGGGAAACGAAAGTGACGCGAGTTGATTTTTCGACGCAGGTTGATGCTACTGCCACCGGCTACTAAACAACTCTCCTGAAGCGGTTTGCTGGCAAATCTGTTCAATCTGGATGGGGGCCGGGGTTTGTGTAGAGGAATGAGTATTGAGCCACAGAAAAAACTCTCGATTACCGGCCGGGCCAAGTAAGGGAGAAGGGGTTAAGCCTTGGGCCAACCAGCCAAGATGTTCAGATGCCTCTAGGACTTTTTGAATCGCCGTGGCCTGGGCTTGAACATCCTTGACCACCCCGCTTTTACCCACCAGTTCTCGGCCTACCTCAAATTGGGGCTTGACGAGGAGGAGCAGTTCTTTGGGGGCAATTAAGAGATTGACTAGGGCTGGCAAAATTTTAGTTAAGGAAATAAACGAGACATCTGCCACGGCCAAGTTGGGCCAGGGATCATCGGGTTGATACAGATCCCTGGGCTGTAAGTAACGGATATTGGTTCGCTCTTTGAGAATCAGACGGGGGTTTTGCCGCAGTCCCCAATCCACCTGCCCATAGCCCACGTCAATGCCATAGACGCGCCTAGCTCCGGCCTGCAAGAGACAATCCGTAAATCCCCCCGTCGAAATACCCGCATCTAAACAGATCCGCCCTTCCAGTCCAATCGGGAATTTGGCCAAGGCTCCGGCCAGTTTTTCGCCACCGCGGGACACATAGGGGGGGCGTTGTTTGATTTCAATCGCGGCCTGGGGAGAAATCAGTGTACCCGGCTTATCAATGATTTGCTGGTTGACTCTGACCTGACCGGCCTGGATCAGCCGCTGGGCCTGTTGACGGGAGAGGGGGCCGCTAGGGTCTAGACTCAGTTGACGCTGGACGATCAGCAGGTCTAAGCGTTGTTTAGGAGGTTTACCCGCAGCCATAGTTTAGAACGTGCTCCCAGTGTCCCCAAGCAAGCCTACCCCTGCTAGCAGAGCCGCAACATAGTCATACTGCTCTTCGGGGGCATCCTGCTGTAAAACCCGCGCTTTTAAATCGGATAATCCGCTAGCCAAGGTTGTCGCCACGTCTCGATAGGGGGCCTGGGCAGCGAGGAGATCGGTGAAGACCGTCTGTTCAATCTCAAGGCGACTGGGTAACTCTGGGCCGGAAAAGGCGGTTTCGTAGGCGGTGGTGGTTACATCATATTTTAGTAGAAAAATCAAAGCTTGACTTTGGCGGTGCAACTGATCCCGCAATTGACGGACATGGAGTTCAGACCGCTCAAAACCAATTTGGCCGGTGATGCGGAGTTCAACTATGGCTTCAGGCGTTTCCGACCAGTGGGACTGCACTAAAGCTTGGGCGGCTGCTTCAATCTGGTTAGGTAGTTGTTCTGGCCTGATCTCCAAGTGCAGCCGCAGGATGGGCCGTTGCTGGTAGTCTCGTTGGAGTTGGGCCTTAATTTTGCCCCGCTTCAATTCAACTAGATATACTCCCCGTGGGGTTTGAGCTTGGCTTTCGGCAATGGAGTTAGCTTCTACAGAACCCGGATTGAAAATCCAATTCTCGTAGCTGTAGTTGCGGTGAATATGCCCAAGGGCCAAGTAATCCACACCCGCATCTTTCAGGGGCAGCAGATCTTGATAGCGTAAGGCTCCAGCATAGCGAGCAATTTGTCCTTCCAAGCCCTGATGAAACAACATCACTGTAGTCGTGGGGCCGGAGGGAAGTTGGTCAATTTGGGCTGCTAAGTTTTTGATCGCCGTCACGGCCGCAGAGCCATACCACCGGGAGCCAATCACCCGCACCCCGCAGGCCAGATCCAGATACCCGCCCGTTCCTGCCGATTCATCCCAGGCCTGAAGGATTTCATGCTCATCTGGCTCCAGCAAATAGAGTAATCCCAAATCCGAGAGATATTTCAGCCAACTGGTTTTTGTCCCATAGGGGCGGTAATCATGGTTGCCCTCAATGGCCAGCACGGGAATATTAGCTGCTTTGAGTTGATTGAGAACCACTTGGGCCTGGTTTAAGGTGGCGGGAAGAATTTGCCGTTGTTCAAACAAATCCCCGGCAATCACGACAAAGTCCACCTGCGCCTCCAGGCCATAACGAATCACCGCATCCTGAAAGGCAAAGAAAAAATCTAACGTCCGCTCTGGATTGTTGTACTTGTCAAATCCCAGATGAACATCGGCCAGATGGAGAAAACGGGGCATAGGGCAGGTTTAAACCCGATGGGGGGCTGAGAACATGGGCGGGCCATGAGATCAACAAGCTAGTGCTGGAGAAGGAATCAAAAATCAGTGCATAGGGGCCGCTGTCCAGACGTAAGCCTCAAGGTAAAGATACCTGATCTGACCCCGCAACTTCCTCACATTCTGCCCCATTTTTGGCGGCCGAGTCAGGGTCACAGAGGCTCATGGTGGTGATTATCGGCAGATAAATTCGACTTGTGGGACGATTGGGGGTAAGTTAAAAACCTATCTTAATCAAGTTACTTTCCTTGTCATGGAACTGGGATGCGGTAAAATACGTCCCGATGGCTGGGTATTATTACCTCTTAGTGTGTGGTGTGCCGCGTGACAGAAAAACTATTTTTACTCCTCAGCCGTGCGTCTGGCTTCTCGGGACTTTTGGCTCTCCCAACAGTCTTGGCCTGGGGTTGGCTGACTCCAGCGTTATCGGCCCAAGAACAACCGGATATTACCCCTCTTAACTCTGCTCTTGTCGCCAATCCGCTTGAGTTTGGACAGGTTGGGGATGATCGGTCTATTCCTTCCCCAGGGATGACCCCGGCCCGGCCTGGTTCGGCAGAAACTCAATTTGAGACCCTTTTACCGACACCCCCAGACAGATTCCCCATCGCCCAGACCCCAGCCCCGCCGCCCGCCCCCACCACTACAGAACCCCCAGTCCCACCATCCCCCCCGGCTGCCTCATCCCCAGCAGTCCCAACTCCGCCGGATGCCACTCCACCTGAACCAACTACACCCCAACCGCCTGCTCCACCCCCCCCAACCACAACCCAACCTCCTGCCCCTGATGAACCGCGGGTTTTAATTGCGGAGGTGGTTGTCCAAGGGGCGAAAACGCCGGAACTTGAGCAATTAGTCTATCAAGTGATTTCAACCCGGCCGGGGGGAACAGCAACCCGGACGCAACTGCAACAGGATGCCAACGCCATCTTTAGTACGGGCTTTTTTGCCGATGTCAAAGTCGATCCCTCAGATACACCCTTGGGGGTGCGAGTCACCTTTGTAGTCCAGCCCTATCCAGTCCTACGGGGTGTGCAAGTGGCTGGCAATCAAATTCTTAAGCAGGAAAAAGTAACGGAAATCTTTGCTCCCCAAGTGGGCAAGAATATTAACCTGCGCCAAATTCAAGAAGGCATTGAGCAAATCAACAAGTTCTACCAAGATAACGGCTATATCCTTGGCCAAGTCGTGGGTACGCCGCAGGTGGATCCGGATGGGGTGGTGACGTTGCAAGTGGCGGAAGGGGTAGTCGAGAAAATTAGTCTCAAGTTCCTCAACAAAGAAGACGAACCTACCAAGCAAAATACCCAAGACTTTGTCATTCTCCGGGAACTACGCACCCAACCTGGCAGTGTTCTGAATCAAGATACGGTTCAAAAAGATCTGAAGAGCCTCTTTGACTTAAACCTGTTTGAGGATGTCAAGGTTAGCCTGGATCCTGGGGAAGATCCCCGTAAGGTGGTCATGGTCCTAAACATCAAAGAGCGAAACACAGGCAGTATTTCCGCTGGAGCTGGGTATAGTTCTGCGGCGGGTTTGTTTGGGACAATCAGTTTCCAGCAAAATAATCTTTTTGGACGTAACTATAAGTTTAATTCGGAAATCCAGGCCGGGACGCAAGGGGACATCCTCTTTGACATTGGTTTTACGGATCCTTGGATCAAAGGCGATCCCTACCGGACTTCCTACACAGCAAACATCTTTAACCGCCTGACCGTGCCCTATGTGTTTACGGGTGGGCCGACGGAAGTCACCTTAGCCAATGGAGATTGGGTGCGGATTAACCGCTTGGGGGCCAGTATCTTCTTTACCCGGCCGTTTACCACAGACCCCGATCTGATGCCCAAGGCCTGGACGGGTTCTCTGGGCTTGCAGTATCAAAATGTCTCGTCACGGGATGCCTCATTGGCCATTGTTTCCACCGATGAGCTAGGGGACTGCTTGACCTTTAGTTGTACAGGGGTAGATGACCTATTGACAGTCCAGGCGGCGATTCTCCGGGATTTGCGGGATGATCCTCTGCGGCCAACCAGTGGCTCAGTGATCCGAGTTGGCCTGGAACAATCCATTCCAGTTGGCTCCGGCAGTATTTTTATGAGTAAGTTTCGGGGCAGTTACAGCTATTTCATTCCGGTGAAATTCCTCCGTTTTGATGGCCCCCAAACCATTGCCATTAACCTCCAGGCCGGGACGGTGGTGGGGGATTTACCGCCCTATGAGTCCTTTACCTTGGGGGGTGTCAACTCGGTCCGGGGTTGGGGTGAGGGAGAATTGGGCAGTGGGCGTAGTTTTATCCAAGGGACTTTGGAGTATCGTTTCCCAATTGTCAGTATTGTTGGCGGCGCGCTCTTTGTTGATGCAGCTACAACCCTTGACTCGCAAAGTGCCGTATTTGGGATTCCAGGGGTCGTCCGCGGCAAACCAGGGGAAGGCCTGGGCTATGGGGCAGGGGTACGGGTGAATACCCCCCTCGGTAATATTCGGATTGATTTTGGCTTTAATAACCAAGGTGGGAGTGCCATCAGCTTTGGAATTGGGGAGCGTTTCTAAAACCAATGCCTGAAACTTCTTTACCGGAGATTACGTTTGCGACTCCTGCTCACGGACAAATGTTTCCAGCCCAAAAAACCCTGGCCCAGGCCATCACGATTGCGGGCGTAGGACTCCATTCCGGCCTGGAGGTTAGGGTGGAATTGCAACCCGCTGCGGTCGATCAAGGGCGACAATTCAGGCGGATAGACTTAGGGGATGGCCCCATGATTCCCGCTCAGATAAAATTTGTGAGAGCCACCCAACTTTCTACAGAATTAGCTACTGAGCAGGGTTCTGTCCGCACGATTGAGCATTTATTAGCGGCGTTGCTCATTGCTGGCGTGGATAATCTCGTTATTGCCTTGGATGGCCCAGAAGTCCCCCTCTTGGATGGCTCGGCCCAGGCCTGGTTAACGGCCCTAAGCTCAGTAGGTCTGATCCAACAAAATGCCCCTAAGGCCCAATCCTTCCTGAGTGAGCCAGTCTATGTCCAGGCCGGAGATAGTTTTGCCCTGGCGTTACCGGCCCCTGAAACCCGCCTGACCTATGGGATTGATTTTTCCGACTATGCAGCGATTGGCCAACAGTGGTTTAGCTGCCTGGTGAGGGATTTGGCCGGTGAAATTGCCCCCGCCCGTACCTTTGGCCTGGCCGAACAAGTTGCGCAACTGCAAGCAGCGGGATTGATCAAAGGTGGTAGCCTAGAAAATGCTTTGGTTTGTAGCCATTCTGGTTGGGTGAATCCTCCCTTGCGCTTTATCAATGAGCCAGTCCGTCACAAGATCTTGGACTTTTGGGGAGATTTAGCCCTGTTGGGAACACCCCCTGTCGCCCATTATGTAGCGTACAAAGCGAGTCATACCCTCCACACCCGTTTAGCCCAGACCATTGCCGCTACTCCCTCTTCTACCCCGTCCCCCTAAACCATGCCCACCTTGACCTCCCCTGCGGCCCAGGCCTCGACCCACCCCGACCCTAATCACTCGGTTTTATCGGTGATTGAAATTCAAGCCCTCCTCCCCCATCGCTACCCATTTTTATTGGTGGATCGCATCATTGACTATGTTCCAGGGTCGCGGGCTGTGGGCCTGAAAAATGTCACGGTGAATGAACCCTTCTTCCAAGGCCACTTTCCGGGGCGGCCGATCATGCCGGGGGTGTTGATTGTCGAAGCCATGGCCCAAGTGGGTGGGGTAATTCTGATGCAAATGGGGGATCTCAAGGGGAAATTATCCATGTTTGCTGGCATTGACAAGGTGAGGTTTCGCCGTCCCGTCACCCCTGGGGATCAATTAATTTTAACAGCGGAATTGATCTGCATTAAACAACAGCGATTTGGCAAAATGCAAGGGAAGGCAGAGGTGAACGGACAACTGGCCTGTGAAGGAGAGATGATGTTTTCCTTAGTGGATTGAGTATTGCCCCCTTCCCCCCTGAGCAAGTCCCCCCCCACTGCGGGAATTTAGGATACCCATGCAAACCCTGATTCACCCCACGGCTGTCATTCATCCTGATGCAGAGGTTGACCCAACTGTCCAGGTTGGCCCCTACGCGGTGATTGGCGCGGGTGTAAAAGTGGGGGCGGATACCCAAATTGGGGCCCATGTGGTCCTGGCGGGGCGGACAGAAATTGGACAACGCAATCAAATCTTTCCAGGAGCGGTGATTGGCACCATTTCCCAGGATCAAAAGTATGCCGGGGCCGACAGTGGGGTCAGGATTGGGGATGATAACTGCATTCGGGAATATGTGACGATTAACTGTGCCAATGGGCCGGGGGAAGTGACTCAAATTGGTAACGGGAATTGGCTTTTGGCCTACGTTCACATTGCCCATGACTGTGTGATTGAAGATCAAGTTGTGATTACCAATGCCAGTTCCATTGCGGGTCATGTTTGGATTGAATCGAAGGCGCGGATTGGCGGCATGGTAGGCATTCATCAATTTGTCCGGATTGGGCGGTTGGCCATGATTGGGGCGATGGCCCGGGTGGATCGGGATGTGCCGCCATTTATGTTGGCTGAAGGACATCCGGCCCGGATTCGTGCCTTAAATCAGGTGGGCTTAAGACGATCTGGCTTGGATGATCGGGAAATGGCCATCCTCAAGCAAGCCTTTCGGCGCATCTATCGCGATGACTTACCCTTAGAAAAAGCCTTAAATAGTTTAGAGACCTTAGACCCCTGTGAATCCCTCGGTCATCTGAATCGCTTTCTGAACCAGGCCCAGACCCCCGGTCGGCGCGGCTTAACTCCAGGGAATAGAAACACCCCCTCTGAGTCTCGCGATTCCACTTAAGGTCAGGCTGGGTATGACAAAAAACTTCAAGATTTTCATTAGCACTGGTGAAATTTCTGGTGATTTGCAAGGGGGTCTCTTAGTCGCAGCCCTCTTTGACCAGGCCGAAGCTCGGGGGTGGGAGTTGGAGATCACCGGCCTGGGGGGACAACGGATGGCAGCCGCTGGAGCGAAAATTATTTACGACACCCGCCGCATTAGTTCCATTGGCTTTGTGGAGGCCCTGCGCTATGTGGCTCCCACAATCAAGTTTCAGGCTCTGGCCAAAAAGCAACTCCAGAACAATCCGCCCGATTTAGTTATTTTCATTGATTACATTGCCGCCAATCTGACCTTGGGGAACTACATTCGCCAACATCTCCCAGTGCCCACCGTCTATTACATCGCCCCCCAGGAATGGATCTGGTCTCATAGCCCCAAAACAACTCAAAAGCTGATTGAGATCAGCGATCAGATGATTGCCATCTTTCCCGAAGAAGAACGCTACTACAAAAAACACGGCGCAAACATTACTTGGGTCGGGCATCCCCTCGTGGATCGGGTCAAAAATGCCCCCAATCGCGACCAGGCCCGGCAACAGTTAGGGCTTAAAGCCGATGAATTGGCCATTGTCCTGTTTCCAGTCTCCCGGTATCAAGAAATTAAGTCCCTATTGCCTCTGTTTCTAAGTGCCGTCAAAATTATTCAAGCCCAACTCCCCCAGGCCCGGTTTTGGCTTTCCCTCTCATTAGCTCAGTATCGGGCGGAAATTGCGGCCACGGTGGCAGAGTTTGGCCTGGAAATTCCGATTTTAGAGGAGCCGTTGCTGTTGATCGCCGCTGCGGATTTGACCTTGGCCAAGTCGGGAACCGTGAACCTAGAAATTGCCCTCATGAATGTCCCGCAGGTGGTGGTTTATCGGATCAATCCTTTCGGGCTGTGGCTTTATCAGACGTTCTTGAAGTTTGATCTAGACTATGTTTCCCCCCCTAACTTAATTGCCATGGAGCCAGTTGTCCCCGAACTCCTCCAGGAAAATGCCACGCCAGATAAAATTGCGGCCACGAGCTTAGATATTCTCCAAAATCCCCAAACCAAAGCGCAAATGTTAGCGGGCTATGATCGGGTCAAGCACCTGGCTGGAGAACCGGGAGCCGTCCGCCGGGCCGCCCAGTCAATTCTCAACCTCTTGGCGCAAGAAACCGCAACGGTAAATTGGTAGCCGATAGAACTCAACCCGCTTTTCTCGTTCTGTTTTCACGGGTAAAGGATTTTCCCCTAGCCAGGCCCCCTGCTCTAAATCACTACATATCTCGCCTAACCCATATCGATCTGGACAACCCACCTTAAATAGGGAATGTTCAGCAAAAGTTTCCCGCATTTGTACCGCCACCTCGAAAACATCCGATTGTAGAAAGACAAAACCACCGGGTTTGATGATTTGGGCCAAGGCGGCGACCAATTCTGGCTGAACCAGGCGGCGTTTCTGGTGGCGGCGTTTGAACCAGGGATCCGGAAACTGAATTGTGACTAAATCCACAGTGGCGGGAGCAAAAACCTGGGACAAGGAAACATTGGCATTGGCAAATAGATAGGATAAATTCCCTAACCCCCTGGCCTGGGCAATCCTATTGGCTTCATCCACCAGGACTTGGCGAATTTCCAAACCAATAAAGTTCCAGTTGGGACAAATTTCTGCCATTTCCAGGACAAATCGCCCCCGCGCACAACCAATATCTAAATGCAAGGGCTGATTTGAATTTGCAAACACGGTCTCCCAGGCCGGAGTTTCAATGGGGGTTTGAAACTGGCGACTGAGGGGATTAACGTGCTGGCGAGTGCGGACGGAGGGCATGGGGCGGGGATAAATCGGGAGAGAGCCTCTTTTCTAGGGTAGTGGGTTGAGGTCAAGTCATGGGGGGGTTGGACTGACCAGGCCGGCCTTCACTGTCATCACTTGGGCAGAACTTAACCAGGCCGGGTCAAATGCACCTAAATGGGTGGTGGTAATGATAGTTTGGAAGCGATTTTCGATAGTCCCTAGGAGTTGATTTTGACGGTGTAAATCCAGTTCGGCTAAGACATCATCCAACAGTAACAAGGGCGACTCTCCAATGACAGCCTCAATTAACTCCAATTCTGCCAGTTTTAGAGCCAAAACCAAGGTGCGCTGCTGTCCCTGGGAGCCATATTGTCGGGCCGGGCTGTCATTGATCAGTAACTCGACATCATCCCGATGGGGGCCCACTAGGGTCGTACCTTGTATCTGTTCGGTCACCGTCCGGGCTTGTATTTTTTCCATAAAGGCTTGCCAGAGGTCTTCTGGGGCCTGGGTTGCGGCCGTTACATTTGCGCCATAATTTAATGCCAGGTTTTCTCGATGATCGCTAATTTTTTCCTGCCAGGCCTGGGCCAAGGGGCCTAACCGTTCAATCAGGCGATGGCGGCGGCGCATTAACCGGACTCCGGCCGTAGCTAGTTGCTGATTCCAGAGGGGGAGTTGGCTGGCATCGGTGGCTTGGTTGAGGATTTGTTTGAGGAGGGCGTTGCGTTGGCGCAGGATTTGGTGATAAGTCTGCCAGAGATGGGCATAAATGGGTTCTAATTGGGTTAACACCCGATCTAACCAGGCCCGTCGTTCCGTTGGCCCCCCCCGCACCAGGTCTAAATCCAAGCTGGAAAATTGGACGGCATTGAGATGTCCCAAAAAGTCCAGCGATCGGGCCACCAACTCCCCATTCACCAATAAACTCCGCCGCCCACTTTGCCGGAGAATCGCGCCCAATTCTAGAGAGCCACTGGCACGCACCATCTCTGCCTGAATCAAGGCCTGGGGTTGATTGGTTTGAATTAAATCCCGATCTCGACCCGTGCGATGAGAACTTAAGCCGGCCAACCACTCCACCGCTTCTAATAGATTGGATTTACCCTGGGCGTTTTCACCAACTAGAATGATTTTGGGGGCCTGGAACTTAACCTGTTGTTCAACATAATTCCGAAAGTAGCGCAGTGAAAGATGCTGGAGATACATCCCCTCGGCCTGGCAGAAGTGGTCACACAGCAACTTTAGCGACCAATGAGAGGATGAGCAACCATGACAGCCCCTTAGGATCACCCGTGTTGCGAGAAGGTTTCCCCATGACCCAGGCCTGGAATTCTCAAACCTATGCCCAGAATGCCCGCTTTGTGTCTGATCTTGGGCTACCCGTTGTGGCCTGGTTAGGCCCAAAAGCCGGAGAAAGAGTCTTAGATCTCGGCTGTGGGGATGGGGTGTTAACTGCAAAATTACAGGCCTTGGGTTGTGAAGTAGTGGGGGTTGACTCCAGCCCTGACTTGATTGCCACAGCAAGGGCGATGGGCGTAGCAGTTCACCTTCTAGATGCCCAGGCCCTGAACTTCCAAGCCGAGTTTGATGCAGTGTTTAGTAATGCGGCTCTACACTGGATGCAAAAACCGGATCAGGTGATTGCTGGGGTTTGGCAAGCCCTAAAACCAGGGGGCAGGTTTGTTGGTGAATTTGGCGGTCATGGGAATATTGCCACAATTCAGACCGCCTTAAACAGGACTTTAGAAAAGCGGGGGGCTAATCCAGCAGCCATCAATCCCTGGTATTTTCCCACTGTTGAGGAGTATCAGGCTCGCTTAGTCGCCATAGGGTTTACAGTGAATCAAATTGTTCTGATTCCCCGGCCCACCCAGCTTCCAACTGATATGCGGGCCTGGCTGACAACCTTTGCTCAACCTTACCTAGGTCTGATTACGCCACCTGAGCGAAATACCTTTCTAGAAGAGGTCATCACAGACGTAAAACCCATCTTGTGTGATGTTTTCGGGCAATGGTCGGCTGATTATGTGAGATTGCGATTTGCCGCCAGTAAGCCCCGCCATTTGCCATAATGTCCCCTGCCACCCCTGAGCCACCCGGCCTGCCCCATGAATACTGGATGTCCCAGGCCATGACTCTTGCGACAGCGGCGGGAGAATTTGGCGAAGTTCCAGTCGGGGCTGTAATTTTAGATAGCCAGGGTCAAGTTGTCAGCACCGGGGCAAATCGCCGTCAACGGGACAATGATCCCACCGCCCATGCCGAAATCATTGCCCTCCGCCAGGCCGGCCAAATCCGCGGAACCTGGTATCTGACGGACTGTACCCTCTATGTCACCCTTGAACCCTGTCCCATGTGCACTGGGGCGATTCTCCAGGCCCGGATCAAAACCCTGATCTATGGCACAACCGATCCCAAAGCAGGCGCGATGGGAACCGTGATCAATATTCCCACCAGTCCGGCAGCCTTTCATCGCTTGGACGTTATCGGGGGGGTTCTGGGAGAAGACTGTCGAGCGCAACTCCAGGCCTGGTTTCGGGAGCATCGGCAACGGGCCAAAGAGAAATTCCCTCAGGAGTAATCTCTTGGGCTAAGGCTGCGATCGTTTTACCGGTGAGCGGATCTCGCCCCTGGGGATAAATCTCCACCAAGGGAATTAAGACAAACCCCCGCTCATGGAAATGGGGATGAGGAACGGTCAGAGTTGGACTGTTAATGATTAAATCAGCATAGAGAATTAAGTCTAAATCCAATGTCCGTGGGCCCCAATGGATCAGCCGCTGACGTTGGGCCTGAGTTTCAATAGCTTGGAGAGCAGTTAACAGGCCTGGGGCAGATAATGTTGTTTCCAGCAGCAGACAGCCATTGAGATAGTCCGGCTGTGGTGGCCCAACCGGGTGGGTTCGATACCAGCGAGAGCAGGCTATTAGGCGCACTTCAGGTAGCATGGCAATGCTCTCAACCGCCATGTTTGCCAGCCCCAGGGAATCCCCCAAATTACTCCCCAATCCCACCACGGCCATTACAGAATCCATCATAAAAAGAGAATCCCCCCGCAGGATATACTATTACCTAGGCTATTTTTAGCTCAACTCTTTTGACTGCTTTTTCTGCCTTGGCCGCCGTCCACCCTAGCTTGATCGAAATGCTGTTGTGAGTTTACAGCCCCTTTTTGCCTCAGCCTGCCCTGTAATTGGAGTCGTCCATCTCCTGCCTTTACCCACATCTCCCCGTTGGGGCGGCAGTCTTAAGGTTGTGATTGACCGAGCCGAACAGGAAGCAACGGCTTTAGCCGCCGGGGGTGTTGATGGCATTATTGTCGAAAACTTCTTTGATGCTCCCTTTACCAAAAGCCAAGTCGATCCAGCCGTTGTCAGTGGGATGACCTTAGTAATCCAGCGGCTGAAAAATCTTGTCACCGTCCCTTTGGGAATTAATGTTTTGAGAAATGATGCCCACAGTGGCCTGGCCATTGCCGCCTGTACGGGGTGTCAGTTTATCCGAGTGAATGTGCTGACAGGGGTGATGGCCACGGATCAAGGTTTAATTGAAGGTCAAGCCCATCACCTTCTGCGCTACCGGCGGGAATTGGGGCAAGATATTAAGATTTTTGCTGATGTTTTAGTCAAGCACGCCCGCCCGTTAGGAAGCCCCAATCTCACCACCGCAGTTGCCGATACGATTCAACGGGGCCTGGCCGATGGAGTGATTTTATCCGGTTGGGCCACGGGCAGCCCGCCTAGTCAAGAAGACCTAGAACTGTCCCTAGATGCAGCCAAAGGTACGCCCGTCTTCATTGGCAGTGGGGCCACCTGGGAAAATATTCCGGACTTGATCCGGTTCGCCAACGGGGTCATTGTCGCCAGTTCTCTGAAACGGCAAGGCAAAATTGAACAGCCCGTTGATCCGATTCGGGTGAGTCGGTTTGTGGCTGCCCTCCGCCACGCCTTAGCTACGGAAGAGTCCATCGAAGGGGCCAAAGAACTGCCAAAATCTGCTACTTCTTCGATGGCTCTACCCACGCCCACGCTGCCCCTCGGTTGAGTCCACAGACTATACATTAATTCATCAGGGCTTCCGTCACCGGAACAGTCCTAAAGTTTAGAGATTATCCGGCGACTACGAGGACGTAACCAGGCCCGTAAATCTGTTTCGTCATAAATTTCCCCCACCAACTCTTCCAAAATGTCCTCAAGGGTGACCAGGCCAACGGTTCCCCCATATTCATCCACAACAATGGCCAAGTGGAGTTGTTGCACCAGCATTTCCTTCAATAGATCTGCAAGACGTTTTGTTTCCGGGACAAAGACTGGGGCATCCATCGCACTGACGACAGATTGATTCCCTTGACCTTCTAAAACCTTCAGAGCTTGTTTGAGATTAATCACGCCAATAATTGTGTCTTTGCTCTCCTCTTGGACAGGAATCCGGGAATAGCCTGTTTCGAGGCAAATACTAATCAGGTCTTGGAGGCTGGCCTCTTTGGCAACGGTTTGCATTTCTGTGC
The DNA here is from genome assembly GCF_031729055.1 of Pseudocalidococcus azoricus BACA0444. NCBI lineage: Bacteria > Bacillati > Cyanobacteriota > Cyanophyceae > Acaryochloridales > Thermosynechococcaceae > Pseudocalidococcus > Pseudocalidococcus azoricus. The sequence continues at coordinate 164,918 of NZ_JAVMIP010000001.1, forward strand.
GCGGCCGAACCACCTCGCGGACACTGAGTTTATCTAGGGCAAGGGTTTTATTGAGCAATTGCCGTTTTTGGAGATCAAGTTGTCCGCGTCCACCTAAGATTTCAATCATCAGTTGTAGATCCTGGAGGGATTCCCCCTGGTGGGTCGGATTAGGTTGGAGCAGGCGTAACAGGGCTTGAACCACTTTCTCCAAGATGAATATCAGCGGCCAGAGAATCACCGATAGCCAATAAATGGGGCGGACAACCACCTTAAAGATTGCCATCGCATTGGTAATCGCAAGGGATTTGGGTGTAATTTCCCCAAAAATTAAAGTTAGGAGGGTAATCACCCCGGTTGCCAGGCCAATCGAACCACTCCCCAGCCAAACAGCAAAAACGTTCCCCGTCAGAATGGCCGATACATTATTGACTAAGTTATTCCCCACAAGCAACGTGGAAACAAACCGAGTCCGATTTTCCAAGACCAAGCGGAATAGGCCCGTTGGATCCCCCTGCTCCTTGATTAAGGCCCGTAGTTTTAAGTTGTCGAGGGCTGTAATGGCCGTTTCCGAGCCAGAAAAAATTGCCGACAGGACTAGCATCAAGACTAAGACTGCTACATCAAAGCGCAAGTCACCCAAAACTGGCTCACTGGCAAACACAGGCAGTGGCGGGGATAAAACTGTAAAAACCAGACTGCTCAAGGACTTAGGATCATGCAATAAGCTAGATCACGGGGCCAGGCATTATCCAGATCATGCTGTTCCGAATCTAGCAGAATTTAGTCTAACGGATTTAGGGATCCCCTGATGATGGGGAGAATCTTAAAAGCTTCGGGCCTGGGGAGTTTGGGAGGATGCTTATTTCTTTTGCAGGCGCATCATTTCAGATTGAACACGTTGGTAGAGACCAGGATTAGCGTAAATTTGTTGGGTAATGCTGTTAAATTCCTCGGGGGTGAGGTCATATTTTTTGAGAATTTGCCTGGATTCATTGAAATATTGGCTACAGAGATGATCTAGGCGGCGGGAAGCGAGATTTTTCGGCTCGGCTAAACAGCTATTACGGGGGACTTGACCGGAAAACATTTTCTGGGCCTGGCGATAATACTTCAGGCGAATCGGTTCAATAGCTAGTACGGCCTGGGCATAACTACTGAGTTGGCTATTGCTAAGGGTTGTTGTCGGACTAGGAGCAATGACTTGGGCCTGGGCGGTCGTGGTCAACCCACTTAGGCCAAAGGTGGTCAATAACCCGAAACCGCAAGCAAAACGCTTCAGTGATCTGAACATTAGGGATGAGCCACAACGTAAGGGTAAAGTCTGCATGGATCGGGGATGCACTACCAGTTATGAAGGGTTTAGGGAAAGAGGAGTTCCCAGGCCAGGGTCTGTACCCATCCATAAACGCTTTTGCAGATGTTCTGCCCAGTTCACCGCTAGGGTGATGTCGGTAAAGGGAATCGCGTAGGGTTGCCCCACGTTGTTAGAGCTATCCTGAGGGATTAAAACTAGCTCAATCTGGTGGGCCGGGGCGGGTGGATCAGTGAGGGTAATAGGCTGGTGATCAACCCAGACTTGCACTATTTGGATTTGGCTAAGATCAATAGTCTGTAGGTTGACAGGGCCATTGCGAGTGGGGTTGCCCCAGGTTAATTGGGTTTGATTTAGGCCTAAAACGGCTCGGACATCATATTTGGCGGTCTCAAAATCCTTGGCCCAACGTTCATAGGCCTGTAACTTTTGCCATTCATGCCACCCCAGGCCAGCCAGGCCAAAGAAGACCAATAACAGCGGTAACCACAACAATCCATGTAGCATTGGGTTTGACCTCTCCCACCTTGACGGGGTTTGTTTAATCCTCTAGGGCCTGGGATTGCACCTCAACCGCAGCCACATCAATAGTTCCCGGCGGGGTTTGCCTGACAAATTGACGATCCTGCACTTCTACAGCTTCACCACAATTAGGGCAGCGGGTTTTACTATTAACGAGACTGGCAAATTCAAAACCACACACTGGGCAGGGGGCCTGGATTAAGTTTTGTTTTAACCAGAACCGCAAACCAATCACGATCAGGATTGGAGTCACGGCCAGGATCAGCAGCAGAATCACAAAGGACTTAACGAGCCAGCCCAGGCCCAACGCCCCCAAGGCCCAGACCCCCAAAATTAGGGTCAACCAAAAGCGCAAACTGGGGCTGACATACAGCGAGTTAATATTCACAAATGTTCCTCAAGGCCGCCGTATCCCCCATCATAAGGAATAGTTGTCCTGTGATCACCCTCATTGCGCTCCTGCACTCTAGTCACCCGCTCCTATGAACTATCCTCAATCCCATCTCCGGCAAATAATCGCCATTATTATTGGTGCGGCCTGGGCAGATGGCAGTCTTCAACCCACAGAAGTGAGCTATCTCCAAAAACTCTTAAGCCAATATCACCTGCAAGAAGACTCCGAATTACAGTCACTCTTAGCTGCCCCTGTACCTCTAGCCATCACGGAAGAGTTGATCGCCACCTATCTCCCCGACTCTACCGCCACCGAACGACAAAAACTCCTCGTGGATATTGGCACGCTCTTAATTGCCGATGACGTTGTTTCTCCCCAAGAGCATCAACTGTTAGACGACTACTACACTCTAATGGCAGAAATTCCCCCTCTCCCCGAACCTGGTCCCACCCTGGTGGCAACTGTCGGACAACAAGTTCGCAAAGGACTCAAAGCAATTTTAAGCAAAATCCATCCCTAAGACTCTTGGCCCTAGCTGTCCACCCAGATTAAGGTTGGTATGGCCTGACCTATGGGATAGTTAGGCGCAAATTAGGAGACGTTTAGAAAGTCCACGGTAAAAAAGCAGGATGATCATCATCAGTCCCTAGAATAGGAATTGGGGGAAATTAACCATAAATTTGTTTTTTTCGCTTTTTTATGTCCAATCCCAGTTCTACCCCAGGCCCCGCTAAACCCAACTTCCTAGAGCGTTACGCTCCCTTTGTGCTGAATCAGAAGAAAGCCGCTGATTTGGTGCAAGCCTATGGCCAGGGAAAACGTGATTTTCAAAGAATTGATCTTAGTGGGGTCAGCCTTGTGGATGTGGATTTAAGGGGCATTGACTTCAGCGGGGCAACTTTAAGCAATGCTTCCTTGACCAACGTGAACCTGGGGGGAGCAAAGCTGATTGAAGCCAATTTAGTCAATGCTCGTTTAGTCACTGTCCAACTCCGAGGTGCCAACCTGAGTCGGGCTAATCTGCGGGGGGCAATCCTCACTCAAACCACCCTTTCCCAGGCCACCCTGAAAGCCACCACTCTCCCCAATGGGCATTTGTCTCCTTAAGTGAACTCCAAACCCCTGCCAGATTTTCTATCCCAGGCCTTGCTCTCTGCCCCAGACCAACGGGTTACCTTTGCGGAATTTATGGAGCGGGTTCTCTACGATCCCACGTTTGGCTATTACAACCGCGACTCGGCCCCAATGGGAAAAACTGGGGATTACTTGACATCACCCCACCTTAGCCCGGACTTTGGCGAATTAGTGGCCGTCCAGTTGGTTCAGATGTGGCAAGCCTTAGCCCAACCCGCATTATTTACAGTTGTGGAAATGGGGGCAGGGCAAGGGGTTTTGGCGGCTGATATTTTGCGGTTTTGTCAGGCTGAGTATCCCGACTTTTACCAGGCCTTGAGCTATGTGATTATTGAACGCTCCGAGAGGCTACGGGGAACCCAAAAAAATCAACTCAGGAATTGGGCAGAGATTGATCGGGCTATTTGGCGGGATTGGGGGGAGATCCCTCTAGAGTCTGTGGTGGGCTGTTTTTTATCCAATGAATTAGTAGATGCCTTGCCTGTCCACCGGGTTTGTTGGCAACAGGGAGAACTTCAGGAAATCTATGTCCGGCTCAATGAGTCCCAAAATCAACTCACAGAAGAACTTGGCCCCCTCTCCACCCCAGGCCTGGGAGCTTATTTTGAATATCTTGGCTTGAATTTGACAACCCCACCCTATCCAGACGGGTATCGCACAGAAGTAAACTTAGCTGCCTTAGATTGGTTGACCACCGTTGCCCAGCGATTAGCCCAGGGGTTTGTCCTGACCATTGATTATGGCTATCCCGCCGCGACCTATTATCACCCGAACCGCAGTGATGGCACCTTACAAGCTTATTACCAACACCGACATCACAACAATCCCTATATCCATCTCGGACAACAGGATTTAACCGCCCATGTGGATTTCACAACCCTAGAACGCTGGGGAGAGCAACAGGGCTTAAGATCACTGATTTTGACCCATCAGGCCCCTTGGTTAATGTCCTTGGGGTTGGCTGAGCGTTTGCGGCAAAATAACCAAACCTCCCGTGACATCAATCACGCCCTCCGCCGCCGGGCTGCCTTGCAACAGTTAATTAACCCGCTGGGCCTGGGAGGATTGCGAGTCTTGTTACAAGGAAAAGGGGACAAAACCCTTCAGCCCTTGAAAATGCTCGCCCTAGCATCTGAGACCAACTTGCTCCAGAGTTGAACCTAATCGGGATTGACCTCTGGGGAAGGCTTAGGTAGTTGCTCGGCTTCTGGGCAATCCTCAGAGACCAAAGGATCGGAAAAGCCACGGGGTACAGAGGCTAACTTGCGGGTAATCGCCCCAATACTTTCTAAGCGCACCATTTCTTCCCAAGAGCAAACCTCATCCTCTTCATCTGTCTCATAGCGAAGGGTGACTAAATCTCCCTCAATTTCCACAATCTGGGCCCGATCAATCAGGCGTTGTTGGTCTCGCAGATATACCCCAATCTCCTGGCCATCTGTGTACAGTTGGTAGAGCTTACGATGCAACATAGGGCATTTCTCCTGATCGGAATCTGGTCAAAAGCAAAGCACAACCCCTAACCATTGCCTGACAGTCTAGGCCATGACCTGATCTTTGGGAAGGGGGCAATTTAATAGAAAACCAGGATAAGCACTTAGCCATTCAGTAACAGTCCCAAACTATTAGTTGATATCAAGTAATGACAAAGCCACCCCAGTAACATCCCCCCCAGGCCAAGGGGAATTAAAACAAAAAACACTTGGGCAAGGGAATAACCAGCGGCACGCATTTCCAAGCGTAAGAGTGTATCTGTCGAGCCAATTATCCCTACCAAGGCAAAAATCAGGGGAGAAACTACGGCTAAGGTAACGATTGAACTCAGATAAAACATTGTAAAAACACTACGGGGCCCAAGTTGAACCAGGCGCAACAAGTTTCCCCGGCCCCAAGTATGAAGAATATTCCCTAAGCCCAAGATCAAAATAACAATCAAAATTGAAGCCAGGCAATGCTCCCAAAAACTCCAGCCAGGATTGCCATTCGCCAAGTTTAACCCCAGGGTCAGATAGGCTAAAACCACAGCACAAAGAGCCCCCCAGGGAAATCGTCTAACTTTAGCTGAGCGACTCACTGGTTTTAGGGCAGGCATCAATAAAGGAAAAGCAGACAATTTTTGACGGATCTATAAGTCTAGGGCAATAATATTCTTATTCTAGTCGTCTTAGGGAAGCAATTATCAATAGGAGTGGGTAGATCTCTAGGCTGGGAACCAACACCATCAGCTTTGCGTCAAGTCTTTAAGTAATTTGATCAACTATTCCTTTCCTTTGCGAATAACTATGGCAACTCACCCTGTTTTCAATCGCTCCATCACCTGCCTTTCCTTTATGGCCCTGGGCGCGGCCGCTACTTTGTTCACGGGACAATTTTTGCCATCTCGCAGTGGCCTGGTGCAACCCTCTGTCGCGCAACTCTCTGCCCCAATAACCGGGACTGGTGATATTAACTTTATCGCTCAGGCAGTTGAAAAAGTTGGCCCCTCTGTGGTGCGGATTGATTCCTCTCGGACTGTCCAAGCCCGTACTCCCCGCGTTTTTAACGATCCCTTTTTCCAAGAGTTCTTTGGGGCACCTCGCCAAAATCAACCCCCAACACGGGTAGAGCGGGGCACAGGTTCTGGGTTTATCATTAGCTCCGATGGTGTGATTCTCACCAATGCTCATGTGATTGATGGCGCGGATCGGGTGACGGTCACGCTTAAGGATGGGCGCAACTATGAAGGGAAAGTCCTCGGGCAAGATACGGTTACAGATGTCGCTGTCGTAAAAATTGAAGCCGAAAACCTGCCTATCTCCCGGATTGGGGATTCGGATCAACTCCGGCCGGGGGAATGGGCCATTGCCATTGGAAATCCCTTGGGCCTGGACAATACCGTCACCGCTGGCATTATCAGTGCAACCGGACGCAGCAGTGGGGATGTGGGTGTTCCAGATAAACGGGTTGGCTTTATTCAGACGGATGCAGCCATCAATCCTGGGAACTCGGGTGGGCCACTCCTGAATCAACAGGGGGAAGTGATTGGGATGAATACCGCAATTATTGGGGGCGCGCAGGGCCTGGGATTTGCGATTCCGATTAAAACAGCCCAGCGCATTGCCAACCAGTTGATTGCTAATGGCAAGGTTGAGCATCCCTTCTTAGGCATTCGCATGGCTAGTCTCACCCCTGAAGTGCGCGATCAGATCAATAGTGCGCCCAACAGCCCTGTGCGTGTCCAGGATGATAAAGGGGTCTTGATTTTCCAAGTCATTCCCAACTCTCCCGCCGCCCGCTCTGGTCTCCAGGCCGGTGATGTGATCCAAAGTATCAATGGTCAGTCCGTCACCAAAGCAGATCAAGTTCAACAGGTGGTAGAAAATTCCTCTGTGGGTTCGACCCTAGAACTCAATGTCCGGCGGCAGGGTCAAAGCATGAGTATTGCCGTGCAACCCGCTCCCTTACCCACCCAAGCCAGTCGGCAACGGTAGGGACTATTCCAGGCACGAGGGAGGCAGTCAAGATGAACTTTTGCCAAGAATCAGCTAGTTTTGCCTCCAGCCTAGGCTGCAATCTAAGGTTACACCGCCCCTCCTTGCTGGGGATTGCCAGGTCTTATTTTGTCAAAATGCCGGCCTTTCCTCTGATGCAGCCCTAGGTCTGGGTTGGTAACACGATATTGCTCTATATTGGGGGGTCAACCTCTATTCCTTTCAATCGGAGTCATGCCATCGGCTAGGGTATTTCAATTGCGCTACCAAACTCGATTTCCCAAATTCCTGACTGCGCCCCAACGGTCTGCTTGGGTGAGATCCTTAGTCCTATGCCTGACGACCTGCCTATTCATTGCCACAACCCAGGCCAACCCAATCCAGATTTTGAATCAAGCAGGTCTGATCACAACCCACCTGATTCCTCGCCAAGGTTCAGCCCAGGATCTCCAACCATCTCCATCGCCTCCCCCTCAACCGCCAACAGCCACACCCGCGGCAAGCCCCATTAATTTGGATCAGGATCTGGTTCCGGCTGCGGCCACCTCGGATGCAGAGACCTATCATCAATCCCGTTATGACCTGTTGGCGGCGGGGGATAAGCTGTATTTATCGGGGGACATCTCCGGGGCCACTCAGCTTTATCGCCAGGCCAAAGGTAATTTTGCCAGTTCACCGCCCTTGGCAGCCCCAATTCAAAATCCTGGCCAACTCCCCCCTGCTGGTCAAGTCTATTGGCGCGAAGCCCTAGGGGGTTCAGAAGGACAACTCTACAGTGCCAAAGTTGTGCCCCTGCAACTCCTGGTCGAAACCTATCCCCAGTTCATTCCGGCCCATCTCAAACTCGCGGAATATCTAGAAGCCCAAGGGAATCCTCGCCAGGCCCTAGCCCTCTTGGAACGGGCCGCTACCCTCTACCCCGACCAGGCCGACATTACTCGGGCTTTAATTTTGGCCCACGATCAACGCAAAGAGTGGCTTGAATCGGCCCTCACCGCCCGCCAATTTCTTGTGGTTAACCCTAATCATCCCCAATCCGCAGAGTTTAGCACCCTTGCCGATGAACGAATGCAGCGATTTCGGCGCAACCTCCAAGGAAAAATTCAAGAGGGCCTGATCGCTAGTGCCATTACCGGAGCCGTGGGCATTGCGGTTACAGGTAGCCCCTTGATGTCCCTGAGTACTGTCCAAACCATGATGCTGGTCATGCAGGGAGAATCTGCCATTGGGGAAGCGGCCGTTAAGCAACTCACCCGCCAACTTAAACTCGTGGAACAGCCCGAGGTGGTCAGCTACGTCAATAATCTCGGCCAAAAGCTGGCTCGACTCGCTGGGCGTTCCGAATTTGATTATGAATTTTTCGTAGTTAATGATCCGCAACTCAATGCCTTTGCTCTGCCTGGCGGAAAAGTATTTGTCAATTCCGGAGCCATTATCAAAGCCAACTCTGAAGCCGAACTCGCCGGACTGCTTGGCCATGAGATTGCCCATGCGGTACTGTCCCACGGCTTTCAACTGGCTACCCAAGGCACGGCGGCTCTGAATGTGGCCCGTCTAATTCCGGCGGGGGGCTATGTGGCGGGGGTGACGGTGACGAGTTTTAGTCGAGATATGGAGCGTCAAGCGGATATTGTTGGTACTAGAATTTTGGCTCGCAGTGGCTATGCGGCCGATGGATTGATTAATTTCACCTATCTCCTTAACCAGGAATATCGGGGGCAAAATACGGTTGTACCTTGGTTTGCAACCCACCCGGCCACCCCAGAGCGGTTGCGGTATCTGGAAAACCTGGTTGAGCAGCAGAACTATAATCGCTATGGCTATGAGGGGGTTTATTCCCACCGCCAAGTTCAAGCCCAGCTCCAGGCCGGGTCTGATCCCGATGCCCCACCGCCAACGCCTAGCCCGGGGCCGCAACCGTCAATCTCTCCCTCCCCCAGTCCCCCGACAACCTCTTGGCTCTAAATAAAGTTCTGTTGCCCCGATGGAATGCCCCTAGGGATTTTAAGATTTAGGGAGACCCTTTCCTCTTCCTCGCTTCATGCTCAAACCCCTCACCCGCCAAAAATTTGAACAACTCATCCCGGCTGTGGCCACGGGTCGGCAATATCGCTATGTTTGGGGGAAGATTCCCGACCTGCTGCGGCGATTGATTTTTTCCGTGGTGGGTGTGGTCGCGGTTTGGTTCCCTCTGAGTTACGTCGGCCATGGGGTGCAACTGGTGGCTGGCCTGGTGGCCGGTTTGTATTGGTTATGGTGGCCAGCAGTATCTGCCAGTTTCCGCAATCAGGTCTATCGCCGTTTTCCCTACAGTGGGTTTTGGCAAGGGGAAGTTTTGTCCGTTTATGTCACAGAAGAATTAATTGGCAAAGAAGAATCCGTGGATCAACGGGGAGAATTGGTGATTGTTGAAAAACGCGAGCGCCGCTTGAATTTAGAAATTGGCGATGAAACTGGCTTTGAAACCAAACTCCAGGCCCGCCTCAGTCCCCAACATCGGGTCATCCGGCCTGGGGATCAAGCTGAGGTTATTGTTCTCTCCCGGCGCGCCAACCTAGAGGATATTGAGAAAATTAGTGATATTTATCTGCCGCGCCACCGTCTGTGGGTGAGTGACTATCCTTGGGTGCAGCGGGACATTTTTGAGCAGATGAGTTATGAATTTAATCGCCGTCTTGCCCGCCGCCGCCGTTAGGAGAGTCCCCTGTACAGATAGATAAGTAAATTGAATATATCTAATGGAACCCTTTGCAAAAACCATTGGCAAACAACCCAGACCATCTCTACCAAAATGGAGATTTTCCCCTAGTATCAGAGATGGAGCATTTTGCCCCCTAATCATTTAGGGCAGAGTAGCACTTGCTCTAACGCCGTTTCCGTAAGAGAAGAGGACTATTTCATGGCAACCTATAAGGTGACATTAATCAATGAGGCTCAGGGCCTAAATACCACCATTGATGTACCTGATGACGAATACATTTTGGATGTTGCAGAAGAACAGGGCCTAGATTTACCCTTCTCCTGCCGGGCTGGGGCCTGCTCGACCTGTGCGGGTAAGATTGTCGAAGGTGAAGTCGATCAGTCTGACCAGTCCTTCTTGGATGATGATCAAATCGAAAAAGGCTATGTTCTAACCTGCGTTGCCTATCCAAAATCTGATTGTAAAATTCTGACTCACCAAGAAGAAGAACTTTACTAAGATAAACTTTTCGAGAAAACTTTAATTCCTTGATCTCCTCAGGATGATACTCGTCTTGGGGATTTTTATAGGGATCAACTTGAACCTATACCTTTTCTGGAAACAACCTAGCCCAGGCCTGGGCCCGCATCACATCCACTGGGGCCGGTTGTCCTAACCACCATTGAAAAGCCGCGGCCCCTTGCTGAATCAACATTTCCAGGCCATCAATGGTCTTTAAGCCCCGCTCTTGGCCCCAGGCCAGTAATTGGGTTGGGTTTGGCGTGTAAATCAAGTCATAGAGAATGGCTGCGGCCGGTAATTGATCTAAATCTGCTGGGGTTAAGGGAGACTGATTAATCTCTGGGGCCATCCCTAAGGGAGTTGAGTTCACCACTAGAGCCACCGCTGCCAGTTCCCCAGCCCAGGCCCCCCAAGGAATAATCTTCAAAAATCTGGGCGGAAGAATATCTTGCCAACTGGCCTGAAATACTTGTAACTTAGCCAAATCACGGCCGCTGACGATTAATTCTGCCAGGCCCAACTGCCAACAGGCCACCACCACAGCCCGCGCTGCCCCTCCACAGCCCAATAATAGACCTGTTTGATTTGACCAGTTGAGATTTAGGGCCTGTAAGGGAGCTAGGAACCCAGCCACATCTGTATTTGTGCCAATCCAGGCCCCGGCTTCTCGCTTGACGGTATTCACTGCCCCTACCTGATCCACCAAAGGAGATACGGATTTGAGGAAGGGAATGATCCCTTGTTTGTGGGGAATCGTAATGTTAAATCCCTGCACACCAATGGCCAACATCCCAGGAAGGGCTGCTGCCAAATCCCCAGGGGCAATGGGGAAGGGGAGGTAAACATAATCCAACTCCAAGGACTCTAGAGCAGCATTATGGATCACAGGGGAAAGACTATGCTTAACAGGATAGCCAATCACCCCTAAGAGTTGGGTTGTGCCCCGAATTGGCATGGTTAAAGACTCTCTGGGCCTGGCAACAACTAAGGCCCCTTAAACGGCTTCTTGATTTTTTTCACCCGTGCGAATCCGAACCACCTGCTCCACGGGAGTGATGAAGATTTTGCCATCACCAATTTCCCCAGTGCGGGCTGCCGTAATAATTTTTTCAACTACGGTATCCACCTGCTCATCTTCAACAACAATTTCAACTTTGAGCTTCTGGAGAAATTCCACCGTATATTCTGAGCCACGATACCGCTCGGTCTGTCCTTTTTGGCGGCCAAATCCCCGCACTTCCGAGACGGTCATCCCCACAATTCCAGCATTTACGAGGGCAATTTTAACTTCGTCAAGCTTAAAGGGACGAATAATCGCTTCTACTTTTTTCAAGAGACTTTCCTCAATGGACGGCTAGCGTGGAACTATTCTCACCTATACCCTATCTATCACCGTCTCCTCCCCTATTCATGTAGCCTGTGATACAAAACTCTATTTTTGCCCTTGGCTCTGGTGTTGAACCAATGCTGGCCAGGCCAATTCTGCTGCCGCTTCATCCCCTTGGGCCTGGGCTAAGAAATTATACAAATAGGATTTGGCGACCCAGGGAAAGGTTGGGCTTGTTTCGCATTCAATATAACGATCTTCTTGCAGTTGAAAAATTTGCCATTCCTGACCGTTATATCGCCAAAATTCTGGTACTCCCAAAGCTGCATAAAGTTGATTTTTATTTAGATCACTATGGCTAAAGTCAACCTCAACAACTAAATCTGGGGGTGGATCTTGGGCTAAATTGACGGTGCGACCAATAACCTTGGCCTGGTTTTGAATGTAATAGGCACAATCCGGTTCGACCCCGCGTTCTAAGTCTGGGCGGGACAATGTGGTTGATCCCATCGTTTTGAGCTTTAGGCCCATTTCTGTCACTAAAACCCGGATAAAGAGACTGATTAATTCCCGCGTAAATTCATGGGGTTCTAAGGGTATTGTTATTTCTAAGGTTCCGCGATCATAGGCAAGGCGAAGATGCCGAGTTTGAGGGAGTGATTGCAGAAGTTGTTGATACTTATCCCAAGTCAAATTATGAACAATCACCCGTTGCTCACTCTTGATTTCCAGTTGACTGGTCAGTGTGTTTTTTATAAGGCAATACCTCTCAACACCTTACGAAAGACAACTTTATCGACCCCATCTGCATAGAAGTCACGAATTCTTGCTTCCTCTTCGTAGCCATTGTTGCGGTAGAATGCCCGGACATATTGAAACTCATCCGTTCCAGAGGTTTCTACCAGGAGCACACGTTCACCGCGCTCAGCCAGAACCTTCTCAATATATTTCAATAACATTGATCCCCGCCCTTGTTTTTGGTAGTTGGGGTGAATAGCAATCAGGTAAAGATTCCATGTCCCATGAGTCATAGGTTCTGCCCCAGCATAAGCAACACCGACTGGCCCATGATCATAATCGGTAAGCCATAGATTTTGGCTTTGTGAGTCGTTGCTGAAATATTGATCCAGCATTTGAGTAAGTTCTACAATTTGATCTGAATCGAAAAGTCCTACTGCTTGTGCTAAGGCAAGTAATGCATCCCTGTCGTCGGGGGTCGTCAACTGAATCATCACAAGTTCCAGTTAGGGATTGTATTTTTCTGTATCATTTTAAGCCTGACAACCTCAGCATCAAATTAAAATTTGCCATCAGTTTGATAATAAATTCCTGAGAAATTTGCATCTATAGCATTTCAGATTTAAGGCACTGATGAGGGCAAGTCAGGATATGCCTTTCAGTAATGCTGATCAAGCTTTTATTCTCTGAGAATAGTCTGCGTAACGCCATGATAGATAACTTTTAGCTACCGCCCTAACAATCACTTGATCCGCCTAATATGCTGCTAACTCCAAATGCTTAGGCCGGATAAATTCGCAATCGCCGATAGGGTTCTTCGCCAAAACTTTGGGAAGTTAAGCGATAATGCTCAATCAGTTCATGTTGGATGCGACGAATACTGGCAGAGCGGGGTAACAATTCTACGGGTTGCTTTTTGGGAATGACAATTTTTTCCACCGCCAAACGCGCTTCTTCTAGGGCTTCAATTTCATCATCATTGCCAGTCGGGGCAAACAGGGCTAAATTCACCCCATCCGCCGGACTCGGTTCTTCCAGGCCGAGCAAATGCTGTAATCCCCGCACAATTTGCGCCATGCTGTTGGCTTTGATCGTATGGATGGGGATGTGATGGAGATGGGCTAGATGCCGGAGTTTGGATTGGCTCTTGAGGTGAGAACGCAAGGTTAAAATCACATCGGCAGTATCAATTTCCTTTGTCACCACAATCGGTAAGTTGAGGGTGTTAATAGCCTGCTCTAAATGATGCCGACTCACCGCATAGGGATAGATATGGATCGGCAGTTCTTCCCCATTGGGCCCCAGAGGTGGCAGCGTTTCTGATTGTTCGAGAAGGCTGGCAAATTCGTATTCGGGACGAGCGGGTTGAGTTGGGGGTAACGGGACAATGTGACCACTGCCGCGCCAATGACTGTCTTGCCACTGACTGCCTAAGGGGACGGATTTAATCTCGAATTTTTTGGTTTCCGGCGGGGCCTGGGTAATGACCACTTCGCCATTTTCATTCACCGCGCGGGTTTGGGGGTTGGGGGTATGGCCGCGCAGGAGTTGATCCACGGTATCGGCAACATTGTCATGGACGACCCAGCGTTCGCGCTCCAGCATTTCAACTGCAATCGGAAACGTGGGGGGGGCTTTGCGTTCTAAAACACTTTTTTGCGTACCCCGCCGCCGGGCTTCATCATCCCCCAATGTCACCGATTGAATTCCCCCGACTAGATCCGCAAGGGTGGGATTTTTAATCAGGTTTTCCAGGCGGTTTCCGTGGGCTGTGCCAATCAGTTGTACTCCCCGTTCGGCAATGGTGCGCGCGGCCAAGGCTTCCAATTCCGTGCCAATTTCATCAATGACAATCACCTGGGGCATATGGTTTTCCACCGCCTCGATCATCATCTGATGCTGGAGTTCGGGCCGAGCCACTTGCATCCTCCGAGCGCGGCCGAGGGCTGGATGGGGAATATCACCGTCACCGGCAATTTCGTTGGAGGTATCAATAATCACGACCCGCTTATGGAGATCATCCGCTAAGACCCGGGCCATTTCCCGCAAGGCGGTGGTTTTGCCGACACCCGGCCGGCCGAGGAGCAAAATGGACTGTTCACTTTCGACTAAATCTCGAATTAAGCCAATCGTGCCAAAGACCGCCCGCCCGACCCGACAGGTTAAGCCAATAATCGTTCCTTGCCGATTACGAATAGCACTAATCCGATGCAAGGTGCGTTCAATCCCGGCCCGATTATCCCCGCTAAATTGCCCCACCCGCTGGACACAGTATTCTAAATCTTCCCGCGAGACGGGGGTTTGACTTAAATCTTCGGAACCTTTGACAAACCGGGCCTGGGGTGGGCGACCGAGATCGAGAACCACTTCCAATAAATCTTCTCGCTGGGCATGGTCTCGGAGGGTGGCTTGTAAATAACCGGGGAGAATCTCGAGGAGTTGGGGCAGGTCATCGGTAACTTGGCGTTGTCCGGGGGCGAGTTCAACCATGGTGAGGGGGTGACTTAATTTGATGGACAAGGGATTGGGCAACGGTGACGGCAGCATTGAGCAAATCAGGGGCTTCAGACCAGGCCAGGCCCTCTTTTTGAAACTCAGCTAACAGGGAACGGGCATAGCTACCGTAGGCAATTCCAGCCACAGAACGGGGATCATTGCCAGGTCTGGGGGATCGCAGCAGTCCTGATGCCCTGAGTTTAGCAACGGTATGGTCATTTGTGCCGCCCGCGACTTGAACAAATCCCGGTAAATGTTGGCTTAGGACTTTTTCTGACAACTTGACACAGGCCCGAGTTGCGCCATCGCCAATATCGCCACTCATCGGCCGGCCATCGGTTTGCCAAATTAAAGCACAGGGTAAGGGGGAAATTAGCTCAAAAATCCAGGCCAAATACTCTTGTAATCCTTCACCATCCGGGCAACTAATCGCAAGGACGTTTAAGTAGGGAATAAACTCCTTCACCTGCTGCCATAGCTCTAAAAATGCCGCCGTTTCCCCAGGCCGGGTATGTAACTCTAGGGCTTGGACTTGGCCTGCACGAATCAAGGGTTTGATCAGACTCGGATCAGCAGGTTGGGAATCCGTCAGAATATGCCCCAACGGACACACGGGTAAACACCGCCCACAGCCATAACAGCGCGACCGAATTACCCCTAGTTCGGGATACTTAGCTAAATCAAAGGAAATCGCCGCCGCCGGACAAATACTCACACAGGGACGGGGACAATCACTCGGACAGGCCTGGGGATCAAACGTGGCTTTGCGGAAATGGGGATCTTCACCGGCATTCAAGCTCACCATTAAAAATGGTCGGATGAGTTCAGGATTATGGGTCAGAGCCGATTCAACCCCTTCAAGGGCCGCTGTAATCACGGCCGGATCTGCTGCCACATCCAGACAATCCACCCCCGCCAGACTATAGGCCAAGGCTAAATGATGAATTTGCGGTAAATCCTGAAAGCTGGCCCCAGTAATTAGTTTGCACCATTGGCCGCAATGGAGAGAATCTAGAGGCGTGGTTGAAAATGGCACAGGCCTGGAATCTAGTAAAAGGACACATGGTTGCTATGTTTGAGGCAGGGCAATCATCATCAGCCCACCGGCCCTAACCAATCGGTTCGCTCTATTGTACCCAGGCCTTGCTAAAATTAGCCCCTGAGATATATGGCCACAGTTAAAGATCTTCCAGTCCCCTTACCCCTTTTGCACCTATGGAACTGACTTTAGACCTCCTCCAGAAACTTGTTTGGATGGATTTTCGTTTAGCGGTCTTGTTCACCGTGGTGTTGCCCTTGGGGTTGCTCCTGTGGGCCGTGATTCAAAATGCCCAGGCCATCACTCAGTTATTGATTATTTATTGGCGGATCGCCAGCTTGTTAGCCATTACGGTTTATCTGATGATTGCCCAATGGCCGGTCAGTTATGTGAGTGGGTTTGCGGCGTTAATTTTGATTCCCCTCAGTTTATGGTTTTGGGTGGACTTAAATGAGGAGGTGGCAGATCGCCGGGATACCCTTGGCCTGGTCTTTAATAGTTGGCGGTGGGGAGTAACCCTCTACTGTATTTTGGCGGCATTGGGGCAAGCTGTATTTTTAGATTGTGCCTTTATTCCTGGGGCGATTAGGCGCACTGCCTGCCAGGCCTGGTTACAACCCCCACTCATGTTCAAAGCCATGTTCCATGCCCAGGCTAAACCGGGAACCCTCGGCTTCTTTGCCGTTGTGGCCCTGGTGATTTATGTCCTCTATCTGGGCTATTTTGTCTTTATCCGCTTACCCAAACAAGGACGTTCTGCCACGGGCCTGTAGTGTCTGGTCTGGGGACGATAAACTTTTGACCATCGGGTTACACAGGCTGTTCTGAGAGAGTCAGAATCTTAAAAAGACCTAACCCACAAAGCATTTTCTGACTTATCCCCATCTCACCCTAAATGAGTAACGCTATACCAGCAGCCATGAAAAAGGACTGACCCTAACACCAGAGCCAGCCCGCATCATTTGGGAAACGCTTGACGAGGAAGGATAATTTAGCCGTGAACGACCAATTTAACGTTGGCGTTTTGCAGGCCAGGCCGTTTGACTTCGGCTAAGGTTTTGTTGATCGCATACTTCTGATTGATGGAGTTGATCAACTCAGTTTGGTTGTGCTTTTTAGCCACACCCCAAAGATCAGCGATCAAGTCAAAGCTACCATCAGCATTGCGAGACCAACCGAGATCGTATTCGCCGTCCAAGACAGCCACGATATCAGAGCGCACCCGTTGACCGTTGTACCCGCGCACATCGGCTTCAGTTTTCACAGCAATCCCTAAATCCCGTAAAGAAGACTTGAGGATTTCGGCATCGGTGATTTTGGTGCGTAAGGTGCTGAAGTGAGACATGGGGAAATTCCTCCAGATTGAGACAAAAATACAAGACAAACATCATTGGGACTGAATGACCGTAATTTATGTTGGACAAACCCTTACGGTGGGGTCTTTCTTCCGTCACGTAACAGAAGCAAGCTTTTTAGAACTCCAGGCGTTGATATTCCGCCACGGAAGCTGCAGCCGGTCGCGCTCGTTGTCGGGCCCAATCTCGGAGGGCCGTGACCTGTTCCTGCATGGTTTTGGACAGGGGTTGGGTGGCGCGGCTGGTGGCAATAATGTCGAGTTGGGTAAATTCCCGCCCCTGGGCAAAGGCCTCATACATCGCTGCCACAATGGCCTGTTCAATTTCGGCTCCTGAAAAGCCATCGCACACCTGGGCCAACTGTTCCAAATCAAATCGATCAATGTCCCGTCGCCGTTTAGACAGATGAATCCGAAAAATATCCTGGCGTTCTTCGGCGTTGGGTAAATCAACAAAGAAAATTTCATCAAACCGGCCTTTCCGCAAAAATTCACCGGGCAATTTTTCCACACGGTTAGCGGTGGCCAGGACAAAGACGGGGGAATTTTTTTCCTGCATCCAAGTCAGGAAGGAGCCAAAAATCCGACTCGATGTGCCACCATCAGAATCCGCTGACCCAGCCCCCCCCGCAAAGGCTTTATCCATCTCGTCAATAAACAAGATTGCCGGAGAAATGGACTCAGCCGTTTTCAGGGCATTGCGAAGATTAGCTTCCGAGCGACCGACCATCGATCCGTCATAGACCCGGCCCATATCTAAGCGCAACAAAGGCAAGCCCCAAAGGCGGGAGGTGGTTTTGGCAATCAAGGATTTTCCGCAACCGGGAACCCCCAAAATCAACATCCCTTTTGGCTGGGGCAGGCCATAGTCCCGGGCTTTTTCCGAGAAAGCATTAGACCGTTGTTGGAGCCAAACCTTCATTTCCTCTAAACCACCAACCGAATCAATGGTTTCATCCACTTCGATATATTCCAAAATCCCGTTGCGGCGGATCAGTTGCTTTTTCTCAGAGAGAACGATTTCAACTTCAGCTTCGGTCAGGCGGCCGGCAGTAACTTTGGCTTTTCGATAGACTTTTTGGGCTTCATCAAGAGTTAATCCTAGGGCTGCTTTAACCAGCTTTTCCCGTGTTTCAGCCTGGAGTTTTTTCGGCTTGGTTCCGTCTAATTGGGATTCGAGAATACCATCTAAATCTGTAATGCTGGGAAGGGGATAATCCACAACGGCAATTTCTTTTTCTAGCTCTACTGGAATGCGTTGAGCCGCTTCGGGAGACATGAGGATGAGGGTTTTTTGAGTCCCTTTGAAACTGGCTACAGCATCTCTGAGGGAGCGAGTCACTGGGGGCGAGTCAATGAAGGGGTGAATATCCTTGAAGACATAGATTCCCGGTTCCCGTTGATGGACAACCCATTGAATGGCGGCTTCTGGGGAGACGGTGTTGTGATGACTGACGTTGCGGGGCTGGCCATATTCAACGACACCGTGGGTGACCGTCCAGATATAGACTTTGCGGTGGTGACGATGGGGTTGATCGGAAAGGTGAGCAATTTCGGCAATGGCTTGTTCGGCCCGTTCTTCTTCTGATGTCAGCAGATAGATCAAAGGGTACTGGGCCTGGATCAGGATGCTCAGTTCTTCACGCATTTTGAAAATCACCCCCTGTTAGCAGGCCACGAAAGGACAAACGCAATACTTTGAACGAGAAATTAAATGGGGAAACCCCCTCCCGCCACTCAACTGAACGAGAAATTACAGAAATTCAAGGAACCATAACTAAAAATCTGCTGTGGTTTGGGCCTGTATGACCTAACGGGCCGCCACGAGTTCATTTTGCAAGGCGGGAACAGTCAAATGAGCATCATCGAGAACAGTGGGTTGATTGATTAGGGAAACCAATTGATCACCACGCATCACAACAGCCGTAGCACATTCAGGACAAGCATAAACTCGATGGGTCGCCCCAAATTCCTGAGCTTCGACTTCAGCCACAACCTCGGGATGACACAGATAAAAGCTAATGGCCCGTTCTGCCAAATCAGACATATTTTCCTGCTGGACGGCCGCAGTGATTTTTAACTGCTTGTGCAAGTCGGACGAAAGGTATAACGTGGCTTTTTGCTTGTCTTCCATAAAGAACCAGTTGTAATGTCCCCGAGCTATGGATGCCAGTTTAGACAGGAGTTCCTGAGGGTGTCAAGGAAAATCGGCGGCAAAACGGCAATATTGTTGCAAATCGTTACAAAACTTTGTTCATCTTGGCCTGGGATAATCGAAAAGCGAAGAAATCTAAAGAGACGCAACCAAGTGAGGGCATTGTGGTACAGCCAAAACTAATCATCCACGGTGGGGCCGGTAGTTCGTTACAGGATAAAGGCGGCTTGGAATCTGTGCGGGAAGATCTGCGCGGGATTGTTTATCAAATTTATGCCCGTCTCCAGGCCGGGGAACAGGCGATTTCGGCGGCGGTGTTTGGCTGTCGGCTCTTGGAGGATCGACCCCGGTTTAATGCGGGTACAGGCTCGGTATTGCAGTCCGATGGGCAAATTCGGATGAGTGCCGCGCTGATGGATGGGACCCGGCAACGCTTGAGTGGGGTAATCAATGTCTCGCGCCTGAAAAATCCGATTGATTTGGCTGAGTTCTTGCAATCTGAGGATGATCGGGTCTTGTCCGATGTGGGGGCGGCAGAATTGGCGAGAGAACTGCATATCCCGATTTATAACCCGATGACGGATTTGCGCTTAAACGAATGGGTCGCGGAACGGGCGGGGAATTTTGAGCGGACTATGGCCAATGTGGTGGCAGAACCTGGCCGGGGCACGATTGGAGTAGTGGTCTTGGATCAGCAGGGTCAGTTAGCGGTGGCAACTTCAACGGGTGGGAAAGGCTTTGAGCGGATTGGGCGAGTGAGTGATTCAGCCATGCCAGCGGGAAATTATGCCAACGAGTTTGCGGCGGTGAGTTGTACTGGAATTGGTGAGGACATTATTGATGAATGTTTGGCGGCCCGGATTGTGGTGCGGGTGACAGATGGGATGCAGTTATCAGGTGCGTTTCAAAAATCCTTTCAAGAGGCAGCCTCCCGGAACCGAGATTTTGGTGCGATTGGGATTGATCGGACAGGTAACTTGGCCTGGGGGAAAACCTGTGATGTCCTGTTGGCGGCTTATCATGATGGCAGCAAAATTGATGACACCTTAGAGTTACCGGGGGGGGTGCAAACGACTTAGTTAGAATTGGGTCATGATGTCATCATGCTGAGAATTTAGCTTCTGGATTGCCATGTGCCAGCTTTTAGGCATGAACTGTAATGTTCCGACCGATATTTGCTTTTCATTTCAAGGCTTTGCGGCCCGAGGGGGTCAAACCGATGAACATCGCGACGGCTGGGGGATTGCCTTTTTTGAGGGGCGCGGCTGTCGTTTATTTGTGGATGAGCAACCTGCGATCACCTCTCCCATTGCCGCCTTGGTACAGCGTTACCCGATTCATTCCACCCATGTGATTGCCCATATTCGGAAAGCCACTCAAGGGGCGATTGCCTTAGAAAATTGTCATCCGTTCCGCCGCCCACTCTGGGGTCGTTATTGGGTTTTTGCTCATAATGGCAATTTAGAAGGATGTTCCTTAAAACCTGGCCCCCTGTTTCAACCCATTGGCGAGACCGATAGTGAATTGGCATTTTGTTTGATTCTGGAATTCTTACAGAAAAATTTCCCTGAGGGTAAACCAGGCCTGGGGCAGTTAAATGCAGCCTTACAAGCGATGACGGCCCAACTCGCTCCCTTTGGCCCCTTTAATTACTTACTTTCTGATGGGGATGATTTCTGGGCCTATTGTTCCACCCAACTCAGTTATGTGGTGCGAGCAGCTCCATTCCGGGCAGCCCATTTGATTGATGCTGATTTGACTGTGGATTTTCGGGAATTGACTCGCCCTCAGGATCGGGTCGCGGTCATTGCCACAACCCCCCTCACCGATGATGAAACCTGGACAAAAATGGAGCCTGGCCAACTGCTGGCGTTTCGAGATGGAAGTCCCCAGGCCTGAGGTGTATTAACTAATCCTGCCAATTTCTTAAAATCCAAGACGGGGGATGGCTCGGAATGGTTGGGAATCATGGCCACGATTTTGCATAATATCCAGTTGTGTATGGGTAAAAAAGCTGAGGGATACTGCTAGGACACTGTAAAAAATCAGCCAAAATCCAACGGTTTGCCAATGGTGAGTGATAAAGCGCAACATGAGAGACATTCCTCCAAAAAAACACGGGTCTAACTTCAGAGAACTATCAAAAACAAAATAAATCAGAGCGGGACGGCCCAGGCCAGGAGTAAAACTTAAAATCTACAATCTCGACAACTTAATCAATAAACTGTCAGTTAACTGAAGTGGGTTTTAGCTGAGGCAATGGGCTTGGCCGGATTGTGAGGAACAGTGAGAGAGGATTGTATTATCCGAGAGCCTGAAAAAGCCACCCGAATTCAGGAAAGGCCAAATTTTAGACATGCCTAACTATAGTGGCTGGCTCTGGCAATGGCCAAGGTGGATTCAAGCAGCCTTAAGAAACGCAAAGAAACTTCAAGAAACTTCAAGAAACTTAAATAAATTTATAACTTAGTGAGTGAATATCACGTGACTGGGGTAAGCCCACAGGATCGTTTCCTGTTTATAAATCACCAGGCCGGGGGGCATGCCCTTGGGTTTGTAAACGTGCTTGGGGTCTGTATAAACAACGGGAACTTGACTGGTGTGACGGGCCTGGCTGTAATAGGCGGCCAGATTGGCCACATATTGTAAATCCTTATCACTGGGCTGCATGCCGGCCTCGAGGCGTAACAGAACATGGCTGCCGGGAATTTCCTGAGTATGGAACCACAAATCGTAGGGGCTGGCTAGGCGAAACGTGAGGTGATCATTTTGGCGATTATTCCGACCGATGAGCACATCCCAACCACTAGGCGTTGTAAATCGGAGAAAATCCAGGCCAGGCTTAACGGAGCGGCGATAGTCTGGGGGCGATAAATACTTTTGTTCAATCAGTTCGTCGCGAATTTCTTCAAGGGTTTCTAAATCAGTCGTATCGCGGTAGCTATCACACTGGGCCACGGCGGCGGCAACCTGGGCTAAATAGGCGATCTCTTGCTCCGTTGATTGTAATAGGGGTTGAATACTCTCCTCGGCCCGCTTCAGTTTTTTATAGCGTTTATAAAGAGATTCCACGTTATCACTGATGTGTCGTTCGGGATCGAGGGGAATCGTCAGGGGTTGGTTGGTTTCAAAGTCCGTCACGGTCAAGGTTGTTAAGCCCGGTTGCCATTGATGCCGATAGGTATTGAGGAGATTGGCCTGGTGGAGATAGGTCTGGGCCTGGGCGGCTGTGCCTAGACGGGTTTGAAAATCCCTGGCCTTTTCCTGGAGTTTACCCAAAAGATGTTGGAGTTTTTGCTGGAGGTGTTGCCGGAGATGTTGCCAGGCCTGGAGTTGGAGATATTCGCCATAGTAGGTTGCTAATAATTCTGAAATACTAGCAGTTTTCTCCCTCAGGCCCCAGCCCAAAACGCTATAGCCCACCTCTCGCCATCCCGGTGACCAGGCCCCCGACTCCAAAATGTTGAGCCAGGCCTGCCAAGCAGCAAAAAGACGTTGCCATTGATCCGATGAGAGGTGATCCGTATTTAAGTTAGCGGGACATTGGGCCTGGTCTAGGAGTTGGCGCACCAAGGCAGAACTTAAACCGCGGTAACAGGTGAGCAGTAGTTTATCAATGGCCCCAGGAACTAAACTGAGGCGGTTTTGCCATTGCTGAAACGATTCTGTCAGAGTCGGAATGGCTGTGGTTAAGGGGGGCGGGGCCTGGTAGGGTTGGCCGGTTTGGATGGGACGGAGCCGGGACTGTTGGGAACTGACCTGATGGGCAGCGGTGACAATTTCCCCAGCGTGATTGACTAAGACCACGTTGCTATATTTCCCCATAATCTCTAAATACAGATGCCAGAGGGGATCATCTCCGGGTCGGCGGGCAAACTGTAAATCTAAAACCCGTTCCCAAGGGTCAATTGCCACCAGTTGAATTAAAGCCAGGCCCGTGAGTTGGTGCTGTAACTGTTGACTAAAGGTAAAGGTATCCGGTTGCCGGGGGGGAGGTGAGCCAAGATGAATACGGGCGGCCTGGGGATGCCAAGAAATTGTCAACCAGCCTTTTTGGTCTAATGTCCGTAGGCCGAGGGCAAGGGTATGGCGATCTAATTGATAAACCAATTCCAAACGGGCCGGGAGCCATTTTTTAGTTAATTCTTGGGAAACCGCGATCAGGGTTGTCACATCGACAGGCTGCATGAGTCATTTCCCCAGGGCGCGACTCCTCTAATTATCCGCAGAACCTCGACAAATTCACCACCCTTGATCATTGTTGTTCATCTTGGCCTGGATGACTCTCGTTAGAATCTTCATTGACCCTATGTATGGTTTTTGAGACTCCCCTGTGCAATCCCCCCAGGCCCTAACGATTTATCGCTTGCCCATCTTCCGGGATAACTATGTCTTTCTCTGGCATGATCCGCTCAATCAAACCGCCGCCGTCATTGATCCAGGGGATAGCCAACCCGTTCTTGACAAGCTCCAGCACCTCCAGGCCCAGTTAACCCACCTCTTCATCACCCATCACCACTGGGATCATATTGATGGCATTTCCGGCCTGCAAGCGCGTTATCCCCGGGTCAAAATCTTCGGTTCAGCAGTGGATCGGGGCCGGATTCCAGGCCAAACTGTTTTTTTAGAGGGGGGAGAAATTCTTGAGTTTGGCGGCCAGGCCATAGAAGTGCTTGCCGTACCCGGCCATACATCCGGTCATTTAGCCTATTATGTGCTCCCCCAGGCCAATCAACCAGGGGAATTATTTTGCGGAGATACCCTTTTTGGTTGTGGCTGTGGCCGGCTGAAGGAAGGAACCCCGGCCCAACTCTGGGACTCACTCCAACGCATCCGCGAATTGCCAGATCAAACGCGAGTGTGGTGCGCCCATGAATATACTCTCAAAAATATTCAATTTGCCCTCACCGTAGATCCCAATAATGCCAGTTTGCAAGACCGCCATCGCACCACCCACCTTGCCCGTCAACACCAAGAAGCCACCATTCCAACTACCCTAGGCCTGGAGAAACAAACTAATCCCTTCCTCCGCTGTGAACAACTGGAACTCCAACAAGCTGTTAAAGCCACCTCTAGCCTGCAAACCTTTACCCGCTTACGAGGAATGCGCGATCAGTACTAACCCCCATCGCCTTCAGCCTGGCCCAAAATCTCCCACCCGGCCATGGTTTTGTATGAAGATGACTGATGTAGGGTCTTCCGGCCTGTTCCTTACCCAAAGAGAATCCCCCATGAACATTGCTTCCGATATTACTGCCCTGA
The DNA here is from genome assembly GCF_031729055.1 of Pseudocalidococcus azoricus BACA0444. Classification (NCBI taxonomy): domain Bacteria; kingdom Bacillati; phylum Cyanobacteriota; class Cyanophyceae; order Acaryochloridales; family Thermosynechococcaceae; genus Pseudocalidococcus; species Pseudocalidococcus azoricus. The sequence continues at coordinate 189,305 of NZ_JAVMIP010000001.1, forward strand.
TTGGCCGCACTCCCCTCGTTCAACTGAATCGCATTCCCCAGGCCGAGGGCTGTCAAGCCAGAATTGTCGTCAAGCTGGAAAGTATGAATCCGGCCGCCTCAGTTAAGGATCGGATTGGCATTAGCATGATTTTGGAAGCTGAAGCCCAAGGGAAAATTACCCCCGGTAAGACTGTTCTCGTTGAACCCACCTCAGGAAATACAGGCATTGCCCTCTCGATGGTGGCCGCAGCCAAGGGATATCGCCTGATTTTGACGATGCCAGAAACCATGAGTTCGGAACGGCGGGCAATGTTGCGGGCCTATGGGGCGGAACTAGAATTAACCCCCGGTATTGAAGGGATGAGTGGCTGTATTCAACGGGCCCAGAAAATTGTGGACTCCATTCCCGATGCCTTTATGTTGCAACAGTTTAGTAATCCCGCCAACCCAAAAATTCACCGTGAAACGACTGCTGAAGAAATTTGGCAAGATACCGATGGGCAAGTGGATATTCTCATCTCAGGGGTGGGAACAGGGGGAACCATTACCGGCGTGGCCAGTGCCCTTAAAGCCCGTAAGCCCTCTTTCCAGGCCATTGCAGTTGAACCGGCCAATAGTCCCGTTCTCTCCGGCGGTCGCCCCGGCCCCCATAAAATTCAAGGCATTGGCGCGGGCTTTATTCCCCCCATTTTGCAAACGGAACTGATTGATGAGGTAATTCAAGTTAGCGATGACCAGGCGATTCATTTTGGACGGCGACTGGCTCGGGAAGAAGGACTCCTCTCTGGAATTTCCTCCGGGGCTGCCCTCTATGCCGCGATTCAAGTCGGAAAACGCCCGGAAAATGCTGGCAAATTGATCGTCATGGTGCAGCCGAGTTTTGGCGAACGCTACTTAAGTACTCCCCTGTTCCAAGATGCCGAACCTTTGCCCTCACTTTTGCCCCTTTAATGCTGTCAATCTGACCTAGAGACGACCGCGCGCTTTGAGTAACAAATATTGATCCACCAGAGCTTCACTGAGTTGGGGGGCCGGGGCATCGAGGACAAGCACTCCTTGCTGTTTCACTTTGGCAAAGGCTCGCTGGCGTTGGTGGAGTAAATCAAGGGCCACGGCCTGGTCATAGAGCAAATCTAAAGTGGGGGACGGCTCAATTTTGTCTCTGAGGGATTGATGAGAGAGGCGATCAACCAAGGGATCTCGAAAGGTGACACAAAAGGGTAAAAATCTAGGGGTGAGGCGGGTCATCGCGGCCAAGAGTTCTCCCGATGCGGTTTGATCAATGATTTCTGTCAACATCACAACCAAGGCCCGGCGGGTGTATTGCCCTAAGAGTGTACTCACAGTGCCGATGTAATCCGATTCCTTCATCACGGGTTCAACATTATAAATTTGGGCCAAGATTTGTCCTAGGTGGGAATCCCCGGCCTGGGGGGCAATCCAGCGATAGAGACCTTGATCAAAGACGGCCAACCCGACCCGATCTCCCCGCCGCAAACCCGTCATCGCCAAAGCCAAAGCTGCATTTAGGGCCCAGTCAAAACGTTTTAACCCAGCCACTTGGGCAGTCATTAGACGGCCGCGATCTAGCAAAATAATCAGGGGTTGATCCCGTTCTGGCTCCATAACCCGGACTAAGGGACGGCCGCGACGGGCTGTAGCTTTCCAGTCCATCATCCGTAAATCATCGCCAAGGTAGTAATCCCGTAACTCAGCAAATTCTGTTCCGCCTAGGGAATGTCGCCGCCGCCGTAAACTACCACTGGCCTCGAGGCTTAAACGCACTGATAAGGCCCGCAGGCCAATTAAATCGGGATAAACGTCAACTTTGGTAGTGATCGGAATCAGGCGATGCCACCAGGCCAGGCCCCAAGGACTTTTTATTCGCACCACCAGGCCTGGCCAAGTAAATTCACCCCGTCTAGCCGGAAAAACGCTATAGGTTAACCGAGTTTGTTGATCAGCCTTGAGGAGAACTTGAAACTGATGGTCATTAGGATTGGGTTGGAAATCAGCCAGGCCTGGATCAAAAAATTGGTTTTGGGGTTCTAATCCCAGGGGCAAATGATCAACTAAGACAGCAACAGTTTGTGATGTTTTGATCGGCGTGCGGTGGACAGTCACCGTTAAGGTAATTGGATTATTGCGACCGATAGATAAACGTGGTTCACAGGCCCGGATAATCTCAATCTGCCAGCCCAGGCCACGCCGAAAATCCCAAATCCCCAGGCCTAACAATCCTAAGTTATAAACAATTAGTAAGCCTAACCCCAATAAATTCCGCCAATCCCCCACCAAAAACCACAAAATATCCGTGACTAAATCTTGGCCGGGGCGAGGGGGGGCATCAGGGCCGGGCAGGAGTGAGATGATGACTGGAATTACTAACCCTAACCCCAAGTAAACATAGAACCGTGTAGTGGGAACCCAGGCTGAGTAGTGGCTTAATCCGGGGGATGTAGGCGGTGCAGATGGAGGTTTTGGTGCGGACTTTGGTGGAGGGGCGACAGTTCTGATCATGGGGCGTTGCTAATGAATTGCTGTTAAGAACCAGAGACCATTGGTGGATGATAGGCTACCCAAAACTCAAAGGCATTGCGGGCTAAAATAAGTAAACTGGCAGAAATTACAGTCGCAACTAAGGCCGTGGTTAAACTCCCCAACAGATTATCTAAGCGTTGATTCGACTTTTTTACATCACTATCAATCGTTTCTAGACGGGTTTCTAGGGTATCCATCCGCTGCTCAATGCGTTCCAGTTGCGTTAAAACCTTACTTTGAAATTCTTGTTCACTCATTGACTGTTACCTCATAAGCTGTGTCTAATCTAACGCGGAACCGTAATCCGATTGAGTAAAGCCGTAATCACTTGGTCTAGGGTTGTCCCATCCAGTTGTGCTTCTGGCCGGAGAATCAGCCGATGTTGGAGCAGGGGTTGAGCTAGGGCTTTAATGTCATCGGGGGTAACAAAATCACGACCATCCAACCAGGCCTGGGATTGAGCCGCCCTTAACCAACCGACTGCCGCCCGTGGAGATGCCCCTAAAAGTAAATTGGTCTGTTGCCGACTCCCTTGAATTAGAGCCAGTAAATAATCTTGGACGGGGGGTTCAACCTTGACTTGCCGGGCCTGGGCGCGAGCTTCTAAGACTTGTTCAACGGTGATTACTGGCTCCAGGGGCAATCGGTCTAAATTCCGGGCTTCAAAGCCACCCAGAGCATTGACCAGCATTTGTTTTTCAGCACTGGCCGGGGGGTAATCTACAACCAACTTGAACAGGAAGCGATCTAATTGGGCCTCGGGCAAGGGATAAGTACCTTCAAATTCCAAGGGGTTTTGGGTGGCCACTGTCCAGAACAAGGGAGACAGGGGAATAGTCGTACCATCTAGGGTAACTTGCCGCTCCTCCATGGCTTCTAAGAGAGCTGCTTGGGTCTTCGGTGGGGTACGGTTAATCTCATCGGCTAAGAGGACTTGGGTAAAAATGGGGCCTTTACGGAGGCGAAACGTGCGGCTGTTCAAGTCAAAAATGCTAGTTCCCAAGACATCGGCCGGCAAAACATCCGGGGTGAGTTGAATCCGGCGAAAATCCGCAGCTATCAAGCGAGAGAGTAACTTCACCAGCAGGGTTTTGGCGGTTCCGGGGACACCTTCAAGAATGACATGGCCCTCGGACAAAAGAGCGACTAAGAGACCGTGGATGATCCCGGTTTGACCGACAACAATCTGACTCAGTTTGGTTTCTAGGTTCTGAAACAGGGTATTCAAGCCAGGCCTCGCAGTAGGGGTTTAACCGTGCTTCCCCAGACTAGCAATTCAAAGGCCCTGGGCCTCAAAATCCTAGTGAAAATTTATCTTTCAGTGGAGTTATATCATTGGGCATGATTTACCCTAGGTTAAGTCAACGGTTTAACTGTTGCAATAGATAGCTAGCTTATTTTGAGGAAATGCCAAAGAAAATCCAGAAACTAAAAAATATGCCACCAAAGGCAAGATTTGCGGAATTTCTTGGAAAAGGGAGCCACCCCAACGAGGTACATCTACGCTATGCAGGGAAAATAACGGTTTTGTATCCAAGCCAACGACATCCCCCATTTGCCCTAGTTAGCCGATGTTGCCACCACTAAAGCTGCTGGCTCCTTCACTGGAAGGGTTGTATGTTGACGGACTAGTTTCCGAAATTCATCCCCTTCAATGGTTTCTTTTTCCAACAAGAGTTCCACTAGACGATCCATGGCCTGGCGATGTTCACGGATCAACTTGCGAGCCACATCATAGCAATGGGTGACAATTTGCCGGACTTGCCGATCGATTTGGACAGCTACTTCTTCCGAATATTCGGAGCGCGGCATTAAATCTCGGCCTAAAAAGACCTCATGGCCTGGGGCTTCCAAGGCCAAATGTCCTAAATCCGACATTCCATAGCGGGTTACCATTTCCCGCGCCAAATTAGCCACAGCCCGTAAATCACTACTTGCGCCAATCGTGACTTCTGATTCGCCAAAAATCTCGACCTCGGCAGCCCGTCCTCCCAACAGGATCGTAATTTGATCTAATAACCAGGCCCGGCTGTAAAGACCACTATCGACCCGTTCCTCATCAAATACCTGTTGGGCAAAGCCACCGACACCACCGGAGCGGGGAATAATCGTGACTTTATTGAGGGGATCCGTATGTTTAAGAAGGGTCATCAACAAAGCGTGCCCGACCTCATGATAGGCAATCAACCATTTTTTCTTGCTGTTCAGAAGCGGGGTTAAGGTCATGCCAATGGTAACGCGGTCAATGGCATCTTCAATTTCGACATTGGTGATGGCTGGTTTACGCCGCCGGGCCGTGAGAATGGCCGCTTCATTCAAGAGATTCGCCAATTCCGCACCGGAAAACCCTGGGGTACGTCGGGCCACAACTTCTAGGGAAACGTCCTCATCCACCTTTTTGCCACGGGCATGAACGTCTAAGATTTGGAGGCGGCCGTTAAAGGTGGGTAAATCTACGGTGACTTGGCGATCAAATCGGCCAGGCCGGAGGAGGGCAGAATCCAAGACATCGGGGCGATTCGTCGCGGCAATCACAATAATGCCAGTATTGCCTTCAAAGCCATCCATTTCTGTCAGCAGTTGATTCAGAGTTTGCTCTCGCTCATCATTGCCCCCACCAATCCCGGCTCCCCGTTGCCGGCCAACCGCGTCAATTTCATCAATAAACACCAGGCAGGGCGCGCTTTCTTTCGCTTTTTTGAATAAATCCCGTACGCGCGAGGCCCCCACTCCGACAAACATTTCCACAAATTCCGAACCAGAAATCGAGAAAAAGGGGACTCCCGCTTCCCCGGCAATGGCTTTAGCGAGAAGAGTTTTCCCAGTTCCCGGCGGCCCAATCAGCAGCACCCCCTTGGGAATCCGCGCCCCCACTGCAGTAAATTTTTCAGGTTTTTTCAAAAAGGTAACCACTTCTTGGAGTTCTTCTTTGGCTTCTTCAATCCCGGCCACATCGTTAAAGCCCACCCCTGTCTCTGCTTCCATCTGAAAGCGGGCTCGGGACTTCCCAAAGTTGAGAATCTGTCCCGGCCCCCCCGGTGCATTAGCCGTTCGTCTCATGATCAGTAGAAATAAAACTAAAAGAAAAAAGCCCAGCATCAGATTAGAAACCAAGCCAATGACGGCACTATCGCTACTAGTGGGGACAATGGTGAAATCGGCTTTTGAGCGGCGGAGGAGTTCCACCAGTTCAACGTTGCGATCAAATAAGACTACTTCCTGAGGCGGATTAGAGTCTTTTTGCCCTTTCAGCTGAAACTTAGCCAGGTTCTGTTCGGGGTAAATATCAACTTTAGCGACCTTGCCCTGTTTAATATCCTGGAGAAACTGGCTGTAGGAAACTTCACTACTCCGGGCCTGGGCCAAAGCAGCCGGGACATTGATAATTCCCAGAGCTACCACCAGAGCGAGTTTCCCTAAACCAAAGCCTGTCAACCGTTGATGACGCGTTCTTGCTGATTTCACGTGCGTATGATTCGTTACAAAAGGACTCTATTGATCAGTTTAACCTCGCTATCCCTGGCTTTGGAGAAATAGTGGGGCCCTAGCCCTGTTCGGGAGAACTCTCCAGAAAGGTTGTCGGTAAGTCGAGCCAGGCCTGGAGATGGGACTTCAGAATTGGGGAGAACGCTTGACGCTGGCTAAATTTGTCGCTGCGGATGGGCTTGCGATGTTCATCTAACGTCCAACCATAATCCGTACTGAGGCGAATCTTGTCATGCCAGTCAGCAATGGAAACAATCAGTTGATCAGCCGGGCTGTTATCGTAATTGTGAACCCGAAAGACATAGTTAAAGGTGTTTTGATGTCCAGAGGCAACAGTCGAGGCTTGGCCAAAACGGGTTTGCAACCGCTGGTGAACCGCAGAGACAAGCTGTTGATCGCCAAACTCAGCCAAGGTTCGCATTGCCAAGGTGATTGCAAAATAAAATTCATCAACAGGAATAAACTCTAATTCCATACTTGGCCTCGTTCTTGCCAGTTGCTTAGTCAGGATCATATACTAGAAGACTGTGTTGAAATAGTAAAACAGGGGCTAGTGATGCCAAAACTTAAGACCCGCCGCGCCGCCGCCAAACGATTTCGAGCGACCGGAAGTGGTAAATGGATCCGCCGGAAAGCCAATAAGAATCACCTCTTAGAGCACAAAGGCTCCGATCGAAAAAATCGCCTCTCCCAAATGGCTGTTGTGGATGAGCGGGATGGGGAGCGGGTGACATTGATGTTGCCCTACTTGTAAGCACCTCAATAAACGGTCTTGGTGCCGACAAAAATTTTTCAACATGATGGGTAATTTTGCAGCACATTTAAGGATTGTTACGGTATGGCTAGGGTAAAACGGGGCAATGTGGCCCGCAAACGGCGCAAAAAAATTCTCAAGTTAGCGAAAGGCTTCCGCGGCGCGCACTCTAAACTATTTCGGGCCGCTAACCAAGTGGTGATGAAAGCACTTTGTAATGCCTATCGCGACCGGCGGCGGCGGAAACGGGACTTCCGGCGGTTGTGGATTGCCCGGATCAATGCGGCGGCCAGGCTCCATGGTGTCAGCTACAGCCAATTGATTGGCCAGTTGAAGCAGGCCGACATTGAGCTTAACCGGAAAATGTTATCCCAATTGGCGATTCTTGACCCAGATGCCTTTGCAAAAGTGATTGCAGTGGCCACGCAAAAGTAAGCCCAATTCAACTATTTCAACCCTTTTTTAAGGACTAAGTCCCGCCCTTAAAGATTTCTGTCTGGCTAGAAGTCTTTGGGGCATTTATTTTGATGTTTAAGTTGCCAGGCCTGGTAGCATGGGCATAGGCTTGGGCCGGTCTAAACCTCAGGTTAGTTTCTATGTCTTGGTTGACAGCTTTGGGGCAATTCATTGTCGAGCTTGCGGTTAGTGATGAGAAGTTTCTGAAGGCATTAAAACGAGTTGAAGGCCTAGCCTCTCGGATTTTAGCCTTAGGGATGATTGTAGTTATTATTGCTGCCATTACTGATGTTGGCCGGTTCATCTTAACAGAGCTACTTACTCCCCCCTATTGGCAATTTACAACCGACTTAGTGCGGATTTTTGGTTTATTTCTCAATGTTTTAGTGGCCTTGGAAATTCTCGAAAATATTACGGCTTATCTGCGGACAGATGTTTCTGCCCAAATCGTGGAATTAGTGATTGTGACAGCTTTAATTGCCATTGCTCGAAAAATCATTATTTTGAATATTGATCAACCGGAGACCATTCCTAAATTAGTCGGCTTGGCCGTGAGTATTTTGGCTGTCACCATCAGCTATTGGATTATTCGCCGTCAAAACCATCATCAACGCCAACGCTAGGGGATATGGGGGCCAAGGTTACAATGTGCAGCTTTGGCCAGGCCTGGGGGGGCTGGTTGGTTTGTAAACACTCCAACAGGGCCTGGGCTTGTTCAACCAGTGAAGCCACATCCACCCAACTATAAGCGGGCCAATACTGGTTTAACCGCCGACAACCCTCGGCTAACAGGAGAACTGCTCCCCGTTGATTCTGGTTCTGGAGATGATAGCAGGCAACCGCTAACTGGAGAACCCCTTGAAAAAAGGTTCGTTCCGGTTCACGGGCTTCTGTCCAGAGGGCTTCTAAGGTGTCATGGCAGGCATAGAACTCACCCTGATTAAATTCAAGGACGGCCTGGCCAACCTCAGGGGGCAAATCATTCACTGACGGAGTAACGATTGGTTTCCGCACGGATTTGGTCAAAGCTGATTTCTTGGGCTGTGCCGACAAAGGGATTGTCTGGGGTCAGAAACAACATACAGTGGCATTCTTTCCGTTCTCGCATCGGCACACAAGGACAGTTCCAGTACACCGCTGCTACCTCGGCTTCCTTATCGTCATAATGGCGGCAAGGGCATAGAGGGGAGCCATAATCATCCTTATGCTTGGCCAGGCCCTCCAGCACCACCGCTGTTGTCCCCAAATCCACGCAAAAATAAGTACCCGTGCGCTTGGCATAGGTTTCCGCAAATTTACGCATCGCTTCCAAGTTTTTATCGGAGGCTTGTTGCGGTTGATACCCGTTACTCATAAAGGAGGTGCTCATGGGGGGCATTTTTACCGTACCACCTTTGTTTTCTTGCGGTAAAGTTAGGTTTATGCCTCTTAAAATTTCCAGGCCTGGGGCAATGATCGGCTCAAATCCTAACCTTGATTGGGGTTGCTAGAAATGCAACATTCTAGATATAGATTAACCTCAATCCCCAGACTCACAAAAATGTTGCAGGTGCAAGCAACCGTGCAAGGATTAAGCTAGGAAGTATTGAACCCAAAATGGGTAACGCTATCAGTGTTAACGATTGTTTCATTTGGGAATTGCCCACTACCACAATGTCTTTGGACAATTTACGCACGCTTTATCAGCAGGTTATTCTTGAGCATTACAAAAAGCCACGCCATCGGGGCCGGACTGAGCCAGTTGACCGACAACAACGGGGACATAATCCGTCCTGTGGAGACACCATTGAGCTAACCGTCCAACTCTCCCCTGACCAGACCCAGATTACCGATATCCAGTTTGAAGGGGAAGGTTGTGCAATTGCCATGGCTTCGGTGGATTTAATGGCTGATGCTCTGCGGGGTAGAACCATTGACCAGGCCAACAGGATGGTGGAGCAATTCCAGGCCATGATGAAGGGTGAATTTGAATTTCCCCAAGACCTGCGTAAATTAAATGTCATGCAAGGGGTGGCCCAATTTCCCGTGCGAATTAAATGTGCAACCCTGAGTTGGCATACCCTGCGCGCCGCCTTAGAGTCATCCGTTACCGCCGCCGGGCCAGAATTTGTCAGCAATGAGGACAGCAATTAATGTTTACCCCAGATGCATTTTTCACCTATGGGCAGTGGTCGGCTGGGTTAACCTTGGCAGTGGCCCTATTGGCAGGATTGGGCTTTTTGTTCAAGTGGGGATTTCGGTTTCGACTGGTGGGTTCGACCGGATTCATGATTGTTTTGACAGCCGGGTTATTTGCCCTCAGTTTAGTCCCCTTGACCCATACCCAAGTTGCCGGAGCCATCCGCTATAGTTTGGTGTTTGATAATGGGGCCAACCTAGCCACCATTGCTGTCCCCTCCACCATTACACCCCCAGAACTGGAAGCCACTCTCCGCCAAGCGGCCAGTGATCTCTTTTCCCCGGGCCGTTTGGGAATAGGGCGTGATCAACTTTTGATCCAGGCCCGGACTGTCACCCACCCCCAAGCCGGTATTTCCCGTCCCTTAGTTCTCGGACAGGTCAAACGCTCCTTAGCCGTGCGGGATGATCAAAATCTGGAAATCACAATTTTTCAGGATAAGTTAGGGACATAAGAGTTGGCTCGCGTCCTTTGGAGCTTTGCTACCATGACCCAAACCTAAATGCAACCCGCCGTAACTATTCAAACCCTAGGGGATAGTTGGGTAAAAACATCTTGGGACGATTATTGCCAGCTTCTCGCACAGCCAGCGCAGGAAAACACACGGGGATATTATTACAAAGGCTTGATGAGGTTAGACATGGCTCTCGTCAGTCCCGATCATGCGGAAGGCGATCATCTGATGGCCCTGGCTGTCAACCTGTTTAGCATCACCCGTCATGTCCCGTTGAAAATCCTCTCTAACTGTAGTTATCAACGCTCTGGAACTCTAGGTTGCCAAGCAGATATTTCTGTCTATTTTGGTGCTCAGGTCTCAGAGATTCCCTTTGGGGCGAACTTGATTGATTTAGATCAGCATTCGGCTCCTGCTTTAGTCATTGAAATTGCCCAGTCCTCTCTGTCAGATGATTTAGGAATTAAACGCGCCCTTTATGAAGCCTTGGGAGTACAAGAATATTGGGTGGTGGATGTGGCAACTCTGAGCATAACGGCTTATCAGATTGTGGATTTAGAAAGTTATCAAATTCAAGAATCACAACTCCTCCCCGGTCTCAACTTTCGTCTTTTAGAAATGGCTTTACGGCAAAGTCGCACAACGGATCATCAGCAAGTCGGGGCCTGGTTATTGAGTCAGTTTCAACAGTTAGGGACTTGACGATTGGGCTAGGTTTCCAAAGCAACCACTCGAATCCATTTGCCGCTCAGATTTGGCGTGCCCCAAACGGTAACAACTTGTCCCAGGTGGAGAGTTTTAAGCTGTTGTTCAATCTCGGCTTGCAAGGTGACTAGGGCCCAGGCCTGGGCAGATGCATCGGTGAGTTGGTAGGTTTGGGAGTCGGCTTGGGTGATGATACCTGTTAGGGAGGGGATTTGGCTCAGGTGGGGCGGCGGGGGCGGGACTGAGAGCGGGGCATAACCGGATGGGGGATAGGGGGCGGCGTGGCGTAAAACATTTAGTTGGGCGATAAACCATTCGGGATGATCTGGAGGGAGATTATAAAAGGGAATGATTGCGGCCGGGGCCTGGGGGTCTTTGAGGAGTGCCCATTGGAGTTGTTCAATTTTGAGTTCGGCTAATGATGTTTTCGTTTTAATGGCTAATGCCGCGGCCATCCCAGCAGCTTGCCCAATATTTAAGACTAGGGGTTGTAGGCGGGTGGCACCATTGGCAATATGGGAAACAGAAATATTTTTATCACAACAAATAAACCCATCCATCCCGGCTGGAATCAAAGCCCCCAAGGGAATAGTAAAGGGAGTTCCTGTCCAACGACCGCCCCAGCAAATGGATTTTGGAGCCAACTTAAATTCAAAACCTGGGTAGTGATGATCATTGGGGTAGTTGCCAACTGCAACTGAAGTAATTTGTCCCTGCTCATTGACAGGTAGGGGAGCAACTTGGCCCTGGGGCAAAATCCCGAACTCGGTGACAGTCGTTATGCCAATAAGCCGCCGACTCTCTCGAAAATAGGGATAGAGGGCAAATTCGCAGCCTCCCAAGGTGGGTTGATCGAGGGGAAAAACATCTCTGGCCAGGCCATAGCGTTGTCCCAGATGGAGTTGAATATAGTGGGCAAAATCCTGACTATGCCAAAGACTCTCTCGGAAAAATTCTTCACGGGCAGCCGGGGAGGCAATCAGTCGATTCAAATTTACCCCATAGTCATTGCCATTTTGGGGCCAGTTGAGCATGAATTGATTGCCAGGTAAGCGGCCGTAATTGAGAAAATAATCCGGTGCATAACCCGCCCAGGCCCCCCTAAATTTCGCTTCATCCCAGAGGGGTGAGGGGGCAATGGCTGGAGCCGTTTTATTTTCGCCATAGTCTTGGAGCATCACCACCCAAGTCGGGGCCTGGACAGGATAGGTGGCGGTGATTGGATTGGGTAGGGGCGGCGCGCTCGGCTCAGACCAAGATTCTCGCCAATCCCAACCCCAGCGATGAGGAATATCGCCTAATGCCAATAAATCCCCCAGTTCTGTTCCGTCAATGGTGATCTGAGCCTGGATATTCAGGGGCGGGAGTTGATTTTGGGGTTGAGGCAACTGATAGCGATCCGCAGGGGCAAATTCGACTCCGACAATGCGATGACCGACGCGGTTAACGGTCTGGGGAATGTAGCCAGAAATCCACCTGAGATTCGGTAATGCCGCCACCCATTCGGCAAAGATCTGCGCTCCCACTGCTGGACGGTAGGTAAAAAAACTCACCCAGGCCTGGTCAACAAATTGGCGATTTTGGACTTCCCGGATGAAGGCTCCCCACAGGCCCGTTTGCCAAGCCGCTAATTCATTGCCATCCGGCGCAGCGACCCCAGCCGCGGTTAACATTCCCCCCAACCAATTAAATTCACTGACCAAGATTACCTCAACCCCAGCCCGCGCCGCTTGAATCGCCGCTGCCGTGCCCCCGGTTCCCCCACCAACGACTAAAACTTGGGTTGTGAGGTGCTGCATTGGCAATCTTGGGAATGAAGGATCGGCATGAATTCATGGCCTGGCCATAGCGTGCCTATTATCTCACCCAGATTGCTAAACTGGTCTATCCTAGGGCCTGGGAAAAATTAAACTCTCCTCGCCCCCTAGTCCTTATCCCCCCAGTCCTGCCTCCATGTCACTGCCCGATCATTACAGCACCTTAGAACTGACCCCCACCGCCAGCCAGAGGGAGATTAAGCAGGCCTATCGCCGTTTAGTGAAGCAATTTCATCCTGACACGAACAATCAATCCAACCATAGCCATGAGAAAATGCTCCGGCTCAATTTTGCCTATGAGATTTTGGGGGATCCGGCCCAACGCCAGGCCTATGACCAACAACGGCTAGTGATTGGCTCCCGCAGCTTTGGATTTGCCGTTAATATTCCCACCGAAAACTATCACCAGGCCCGCCAAAAGGATCAGGACTTTGCCCTCTGGTTACGGAACGTTTATGAACCCGTCAGCAAAATTATCCGGAATATTATTCGACCCCTCCAAGAGCAAATTGATCAACTGGCCGCCGACCCCTTTGATGATGTTCTGTTGGAGGAGTTCCAAGGCTACCTTGGCAAAAGTGCCACCCTCTTGAGTGCTGCCCGTAGCCGTCTCCAGACCTGTCCTAATCCAGCCCGAGCCGGAGCCATTGCCTTAAATCTTTACTATTGTTTGAATCAAATTGATGATGGCCTGGAAGACCTTTATACCTTTACGCTGAATTTTGATGACTCCTATCTCCACACTGGCCAGGAACTTTTTCGGATTGCGACGGGACTGTTTCGAGAAGCCAATGCGGCCGTCAAAACCTCTACCCCCCTCTAAACCCATGCCTCTTGCGGGACAATTCACCGGCCTAACCCTGGCCATGCTGAGTCTGGCTCTACCGTTGCGCGCATTCGCCCAAACCACCCCACCACCAGAAACGATTCTCCAACCCCAAAAGGTTTTGCCACTGCCAGGGGGCCTGGATCAGGTAAGGGTGTTCAATAGCAACAGTCCAGAAGTGGTCTCTCAAGCAGGGATTTTACTTTCAACCTTTCCGCCCCAAGGCATGGCTACCCCCACTGCCCACTTGAACACCCGTTTCCAAGGCCGCTTTGATATTTTTGCCCACCACATTGCCAAGCCTGCAACACCAGAGGATTTACGGACGCTCTATTTGGGGGTCATTGCCCAAAACCCAACCCATAAACCCGTGACGATCAACATCCTCCAGGCCGCGAGTTATGTTAGCCAACCCGATGCACCCTTTATTCCCTTGCCGGATGTTCAAAATAATGATTCAGGGATGATCTATGCCGGGCCTGGGGATCGGGTGATGACCGAGATTCTTCGGGGCCAACGCCAAGCCATCTTTCCACCCCAAGTGGTGATTCCGCCCCAAAGCAGTGCCCTGTTGCTCAACTTGCCCATTTCCGTGAAAGAACTTACTCCACCCTTGAATGGTCGCTCGGCCCTCCTCAGGCTTCGCAGCAATGGCCCCGTCTATTTAGCCAGTTTGGGACTCTATGCCAGGCAAGATGCTCAGGGACAGGAAACACCCCCCAGCCTTGAGGATTGGCAAACCTTACTCAAAACTGGCTCCCTTGTAACCCCTCGAGATAAACCGCCATCGGTTCCAGGCCGGCCTGGGCCGATTATTTACAGTCGTGTAGCCGGTGTGGGTGTCGGATCTCGTTGGTACAATCAAACAACAAAACTTGAAATTCCCAGGCCGGGTGAGCGATTTTCCTTTCCTTTAAGCACAGTGATTGGGGGCACATTGGGAACTGGCCAGGTGCAAGCGGCCCCCCTCATTGCTCGTTACCCCGACACTGCCTACCAGGCCCACGGCAACTATGGGATTGAATATGACCTCAATTTTCCCCTCTTTAACCCGACTAATCAGCCCCAAACGATTACCTTGACGATTCAAAGCCCTGTCAAAACTAACCTGGCTGAACCTGGCCTGCGCTTTCTCAACCCACCCCCCAATCGCATCTTTTTCCGGGGAACGGTGCGTTTTCGCTATCGGGATGATGCCGGAACCCCCCAAAGTCAATCCTTCCATCTGGTTCAGAAACAGGGACAACAGGGGCCAGAGCTACTGAGGCTGACCTTACAACCCCAGGAAACTCGCCTTGTCCAAGTGAATTTTCTCTATCCCCCCGATGCCACCCCAGTCCAGGTTTTAACCCTTGCAAACCTAACCCAACCTTGAGGAAGATGCGACTGGGGCCCGAGATCCATTTATCGCAGGCAAGTGCTAATCCAGCTGACATCTACCTGCAAAAGGGGGCCAAGTTGCAAGAGGTAATGGGTCGCCTTGGGCGTTAAGGTCAACAATAGAGAGTGATCTCCAGCCGGGGTGAACAGGGTTTTCAGGGTTTGGAAATAGAGTTCTTGCATTGGCTCTAGATTTAAGTCCAGGTGCAGCCGGTGGGCAATGATCATGATTTGACTGAGCAGGGGGACTAGGGCAATCAGGCGATCTGGGTCGCAGTTGTGGAAAAGATGCCAGAGGACTTGGAGAATTTGTTGCTCCAGATGTTGGGATTCGGGGCCTAAGTTTAAGCTACAGCCAAGCACCCGGGCCTCTTCCGCAATCGCTTCTAGTTGAATTAAATACTGGGGCAGGTTGCTACTGGGTAAGTTTTGGGGATCAGCCAGTTCCTGCTCCACGGACTTTAAGGCAGCCTTGGCCTGGTGAGTGAGGGCGACACTGGCGGCCACTTGTAACTCCTGGGGCACTGCGAGTCCATCCCGTTGAAAGCCCATCAGAATCCCGTAATTGTCCCGATAGACCTGGCTATACAGCTGATCGAGGCGGTTCAGGGTGGTTTGGGTCAGGGCGTGCATCAAACGGTGACGGTCTTCCGCAAAGAGATCATTCAGTCCATAGGCAGTTTCACCAAAGGCCTGGGTGAGGGTTAAAAGCACTTTGGCGGTGCTGCCCTGTTGGAGCGCATTAAGGAGACAGGCTTTGGTTTCAGCGTAGTCGGCTCGTCCTTGGAAGGGTTTTAAGCAGCAATGGAAGTCCCAGCCCCCCATGTGGAGAACAGCCATGACTAGGGCCTGGGATTCTCGGGTTACGTCTGAGGTCAGGGTAATCTGTCCAATGGCCAGGGTAAGGTTGCCCATTTGCTGCCGGAGATAGTCATTTTGAACAATGTCATAGCAATAGAGATGATGCTGGGTGGGGTAATTGGTGAAGAGAGAATTCATGCCGTAGTGGGCCGCCACCTGTTGCAGGCTAATTTGGGAAGATTTCACCAGTTGCTGATACACCCCGGCTCCGTTGCCAAAGGCTTCAACATTACTGGGGGCCGCTGCCAAACGTTGGCTAAATTCGGCTTCTAATTGCACCCCAGAAACATCGGCGGCCAATTCCAAGGCCCGGGCTGCATAGCGAAGAATTTGCACCCCCTCAGGCCTGGAGATTTCCTCAAAAAACCAGCCACAACTGGTAAACATCAACAGGCCATAGCGTTGCATTTCCAAAAGGCGGAGGGCATCTACCCGTTCGTTAGCCGTTAAGGAGTGCTGTTGCCAGGCCTGGAAAAATTTTTCGAGACGTTCTGGGGAGCGATCCTGAATCACTTCAATGTAAGCATTCCGGGCGGCCCAACCATCCGTAAAAAATTCCGCCGCCAGGGTTTCGTAGATATCCGTTAGTTCATCCCGTAACCAGTTCAGACTCTCCCGTAAGGGTTGCCGCCACCGTTGATGCCAGGCCCCGCCCCCGCCGCAGCCACAATCGGCCTGCCAACGATCAACCCCGTGGGCGCAACTCCAGGCCGTGACCGGTTTTAAGACCACTTCCCAGGTGGGAGACTGCAAGCTGAGGTAATGAGCATAATTACTCACCTGCCAGCCTCGTTGGGGAAATTCGACCTTGAGAGCATAGGCTAGGGCTTTTTCGGCATCTTTTTTGTGATGACCAAAGGTTTCTCCATCGGTGGCTACAGAAATGAGTTGCAATTCCCGATGATCATGGCGCACGGCCTGGCCTAACCGTCCGGCTAAAAACTGGGAGCTATTGAGCAAATCACTAAAGCCCATATCGCGGGAAATTGGCCCGTCATAGAAAAATACATCTATAAAATCCGTTTCCTGGTTACCCGCGGGGAGAAAACACCGGTAGGGGCGGTTAGGATCAATTTGGCAACCGGCAACCTCGTACCAGGCCGGGTCGGGATTATTGCTACTTGGGCGGGGCCGACAGCGCAGGGCCTGGGACGGAGCAAGGACAATAAATTTAATCCCTTCTTGGATCAAGACTTCTAAGGTGGGGTAATCTACTGCTGCTTCAGCCAGCCACATCCCCTCCGGTTCCCGGCCAAAGCGTTGTTGAAAATCGGCTTTCCCCCAGCGAATTTGCGTGACCTTATCTTGGTGATTGGCCAAGGGCAAAATAATGTGGTTATAGACTTGGGCGATGGCGTTCCCGTGACTATTCAAGCGCTGGCAACTGGCCCGATCGGCGGCAATAATCCGCTGATAGACCTCAAGATCATACCGTTCTAGCCAACTAAACAGGGTTGGGCCAATATTAAAGCTGAGATATTCATAGTTGTTGACAATATCAATCACATCCCCCCGATCATTAAAAATCCGGGCAAAAGCATTGGGGCGGTAACACTCGTGATAAATCCGCTCGTTCCAATCATGAAAGGGGCTGGCACTGGGTTGATGTTCAACCGCTTCCAGGTAGGGGTTTTCGCGGGGGGGTTGGTAGAAGTGGCCATGAATGGTGATGTAGATGCCTGTGGCCTGAAGGGAATTTGGGGCGGATGGATTGGAACTGGAGGGAGCCGGATCAGCGGATGTGGAAGCGAAAAAAGACTGAACCATAGAGGAAGATGTCCAAGTAATAGAGATGAAGGACTGATAAACCCGAGAACCCAAACCAACCTTGGCAAAACCTGACCCAAAATCCTCATGTCTCTGGCTGCCTATACCCCTCAGTCGCAACCCTGAGCAAAATGTTATTCAAGTGTTAAAGAACCTGACAAAAGGGTCTCAAATTCCTTCTTTATGTTGACGGCGAATCCAGGAATTGGGTCAAATTTCAGCAAAAATTTAGATTTAACAACATTTATTTACATCTATCACGTTCCCCCCTGAAGACTATAGATCATCCTCCAGCTTGAGGATCGAGGCCAGTTAAAAACAGTCTAACTGGCACGATTGAGAAGATTTTCATCAGTCAGATCAGCCGCTTGACCTTTATCTGTCAGGCCCCAGGCCGGGTCAAACACCCCCTTTAAGGATACTTAATCCCATAATTCTCCATAATCTGCTCCAAAGAATTGATCCCTAACTTCGGCAACGCCCCCTCAATCGGCCAAAGAGATGAGAGATAATGGGGTTTACGGTTTTAGGATAATCGCGAGCAATGACCTACAAACGGCTAACCAACGACGAAAAAGCAGCAATTGTGGTGGCCTATGGTCAAGGAGAATCCATCAAGGCGTTGGCGACTCAGTTTAGTGTGAGTGAAAATACAATTCGCCGCACGATTAAGTCTGGAGATGGCGAACCTCATCCGGTTGCCCCGCCCCCTCCACCCATAAAGCCGCTTCCCCAAATTGTCACCCCCAGCCCCACCCTCTCCGTAGCTACGCCGGAACCCACCCCTGAAGTTCCCCCAACCCCATCTAAACCCTTGATTCGCCGTAGGCGTTCTGCGCCTGGCCAACCAGAAGTTGTCGTTCCTATCCCTCCAGCGACCGAAGCTGTATCCATTGGGGTATCCACCCTCCAAGCCCTCCCTGAGCCTGTGACAAGAGTCTATCCCGCTGTTGAGATCGACAGTGAGGAGGAGGAAGAGGATGATCTGAGTGGGTTGGCTGGGGAAGATTTAGAGGACTTTGGCGATGATGATTTTGAAGATGAGATCGAAGAGGAAGAGACCGATAACCCTGATGATCCGACTGAAGCGGCAGAAATGTTGGCAGAAGACGCGAGTCCGGCGGAAATTGCCATTTATCCCTTAGATGCAGCCGTTCTACCCCGGCCGTGCTACTTAGTCATTGACACCCGCTCTGAGTTATTGGCCCGTCCGTTGGGAGAGTTCCGGGGCCTGGGGCACGCCAGCCTTGATGAAGAGCAACAAAAAACATTACCGATTTTTGAAAGCCGGGCGGTGGCACTCCGGTTTTCCCAGCGGAATCAACGCATTTACAAAAACTCAGATAGTATTCTGCGGAAAACGGTTGTTAAGGTTCCCGATGGCAATGTCCTGCGGAAAACCACTGCTTATCTCCAAGGCAAGGGGATTACTCGTCTGTTGATTCATGGCCAAGTCTATGCCCTAGAGTAGAGAACAATCGCCATTTCCAATACCTTAGCGAGTAAAAAAACATCAGGACATGAGGCAGATTAGGAACCATGAAAGCAATGATTTTGGCCGCCGGGAAAGGAACGCGGGTTCGCCCCATTACCTACACGATTCCCAAGCCGATGATCCCAATTCTGCAAAAGCCCGTGATGGAGTTTTTGGTGGAGTTATTGCGGCAACACGGCTTTACGGAAATTATGGTCAATGTCAGCCACTTGGCCCACGAAATTGAAGAATATTTCCAAGATGGGCAGCGGTTTGGAGTCCAGATTGCCTATTCCTTTGAGGGCTATATTGAGGACGGCAAGCTGGTGGGGAAGGCCTTAGGTTCCGCTGGGGGCATGAAACGGATTCAGGATTTTAACCCGTTTTTTGATGATACGTTTGTGGTTCTGTGTGGCGATGCCCTGATTGATTTAGATTTAACCAAAGCCGTGGCCTGGCATCGTCAAAAGGGGGCGATTGCGACAATTATTTTGCGAGATGTTCCGCGGGAGGAAGTCTCCAGTTATGGGGTTGTGGTTACAGATACCGAACATCGGATCAAGGCCTTTCAGGAAAAACCCAATGTTGAAGAAGCGCTGAGTACGCTGATTAATACAGGGATTTACATCTTTGAACCGGAGATTTTAGATTTAATTCCCTCGGGTATGGAGTATGACATTGGGAGCCAACTGTTCCCCAAACTGGTGGAGATGGGCGCGCCCTTTTTTGGCCTGACGATGGATTTTGAGTGGGTGGATATTGGTAAAGTCCCAGATTATTGGCAGGCGGTGCGAAGTGTTTTAGCGGGCCAGGTTGCTAATGTGCAAATCCCAGGCCGGGAAGTCGCACCCAATATTTATACCGGAATCAATGTGGCGGTGAATTGGGACAAGGTGAATATCCAAGGGCCGGTTTACATTGGCGGCATGACTCGGATTGAGGATGGAGTGACAATTATTGGCCCGACGATGATTGGCCCCAATTGCTGTGTGTGTAGTGGCGCAGTTGTCGATAACTGTGTAATCTTTGAATATTCCCGTCTCGGGGCTGGGATCCGGTTGGTGGACAAGTTGGTGTTTGGGCGTTATTGCGTGGATAAAAATGGGACAACCATTGATGTGCGAGCAGCAGCCTTGGATTGGTTGATCACCGATTCCCGCCAGACAGAACGCATGGATGCCCCAGTTGACTTATTTGGGTCTGAAGACGCTTGATGCTTTTAATTTTGATAACTGTCAACATTTTTGTCGCCGGGCCTGGTCAACAGGCTGGAATATGCGCTATAGTTAAATTCTTGGACGACGCGGGGTAGAGCAGCCTGGTAGCTCGTCGGGCTCATAACCCGAAGGTCCACGGTTCAAATCCGTGCCCCGCCATAAAATATCCATCTGAGACAGTCTGAGAATGTCTATAAAGTCATACTCTATAAAGGGTTAAGGCATTATTGATAGTCTCAGACAGTCTCAATTTATCTAGGGTAAGCTAGGGGTAAGTGGGGGTGCTTTTAAGGGTAATACCCCCAGCGGTGAAAGGTGTTACCCCCAATGCTGACAGAACTGGCTATCCGTAAGGCAAAGCCGACTGAGAAACCCCAAAAGCTCTTTGATGACGGTGGGCTTTATCTGGAAGTCCACCCAAAGGCAATAAATGCTGGCGGCTGAAGTACCGCTACCAGGGCAAAGAAAAGCTCCTGAGCCTGGGGCTTTACCCTGCGATCACTTTGGCAGAGGCACGGGTGAGACGGGATGAGGCCAAGAAGCTATTAGCCAATGGCATCGATCCATCTGTAGAGCGAAAAGCAACCCAGGCCACCAAGTTTGCCACTGAGTCGGGACGGTTTGAGGTGGTGGCCAGGGAATGGTTCAGTAAGTTTCACGCTCAATGGGCAGCCAGTCACACCAAAGTCAATATGCAACGCCTGGAGCGGGATGTATTCCCTTGGCTGGGTGATAGGCCCATTGGAGAAATTACTGCCAGTGAAGTCTTAGAGATACTCAACCCCATTGTGAACCGTGGCTCCGTGGAGACGGCCCATCGCGTTAGAAGTTTAATTTGTCAGGTCATGCGCTATGGGATTGCTACGAACAGAGTCACTCATGATGTGACAGTGGGCCTGGTGGGAGCCTTGCCGCCATCCCCAGAAAAGCATTTAGCGGCAATTACTCACCCAAAACGACTAAGGGATGTACTCGACTGGATATTGGCAGGCAAAATTAAATTGTTATCTCACACAGGTACACGTTAGCTGAAACGGCTGAGGCCCACCGATATATTGAAATGGGACACAAGCGAGGTAATGTGGTGATTCTGGTCACTCCTAATCAAAATCTACCCACCTCTGCCCAGTAACCATTAGGCTATTGTTCGTCATCAAAGGTTTATGTCTTTTTTTGCCGGCCGGGTTGCAGTTTTAGGGACCAAACACCAGAAAGAACAAGTTATTGCGCCTATTTTGGCTGAGGCCGGAATCACCCTTACCGTCCCCCCAGAGTTTGACTCGGACTGCTTGGGAACCTTTAGCCGGGAAAAGCCGCGCCAAGCGTCTCCCCTGATAACAGCCCGCCAAAAAGCTGCATTAGCTCTGAGCCAGGCCGGTGGTGATTTAGGTCTCGCCAGTGAAGGTAGTTTTGGCCCCCATCCGCAAATGCCCATGTTGCCAGCCAACCATGAACTGGTAATCCTGATTGATCCCACTAATCATCTGGAATTAGTTGGGGAGGCTTGGTCGGTGGAGACCAATTTTGCCCATCGGACAGTTGCCAATTTAGGGGCGGCCTTGGAGTTTGCTGAAAAAGTTGGCTTTCCAACCCATGGCCTGATTGTGATGCCCCAGGCCCAGCCCGCTCCAACGGATCCAATCTGGAAAGGAATCACCACCGCAGAAGCCTTAGAGACCGCTCTACAAGAAGCTCTGAGCCACTCCCCAACAGGAACAGTTCACCTGGAAACCGATATGCGGGCCATGTTTAACCCCACCCGAATGCAGGTGATTGCCCAGGCCACCCAAAACCTCTTAACAGCGATCCAAAGTCCTTGCCCGCGCTGTGAATGTCCCGGTTTTACCCTGAGCGCAACTCAACCCGGTTTACCCTGTGGCTGGTGTGGTGGGCCAACTGGTTTACCAAAACTGGGAATTTATCGCTGTCAACAGTGCCACTGGCAAGAGTCCCGCTTGTACCCGTTGGGCCTGGAAGTTGCTGATCCCGGACAATGCCCCTATTGCAATCCCTAGGAATGAGGGCAGGGTTACAGATAAATCTCGGCCAACATGGGGGATTTCTCGTCCCAATAGAGCATCCGCCATGTAAATTATGGGAAGGACTACCCCCACACCCCCATCCATCCGCCACTATGCCAGAACCTGGAATCCCACCCGTTACCCCTGAACCCTCACCGGCTTCTATATCAGATGATCCGACTGCGGCGGCCCGTCAACTTTTAGGCATGAAAGGGGCCCAGGCCGGGGAAACCAATGTTTGGAAAATTCGCCTCCAACTAATGAAGCCAATCACCTGGATTCCCTTGATTTGGGGGGTGGTCTGTGGGGCTGCCTCTTCCGGGGGATTTACCTGGAGTTTAGAAGATGTGCTCAAGGCGGCCACCTGTATGCTGCTTTCGGGCCCATTGATGGCCGGTTACACCCAAACCTTAAATGACTACTACGACCGGGAAATTGATGCCATTAATGAACCCTATCGGCCAATCCCATCTGGGGCGATTTCCTTGGGGCAGGTAAAAGCGCAAATTATTGTCCTGGTGGTGGCGGGCCTGAGTCTGGCGGTCTTACTGGATGTGTGGGCGGGCCATGGGCAATTTCCCGTCACTTTAACGGCATTGTTGGGGGGATTTTTAGCCTACATCTACTCTGCGCCGCCCCTGAAACTAAAGAAAAATGGTTGGTTGGGCAACTATGCTTTGGGGGCGAGTTATATTGCCTTACCCTGGTGGGCCGGTCATGCCTTGTTTGGAGAGTTAAACCCGACTCTGATTGTCTTGACCTTGTTTTATAGTCTGGCTGGCCTGGGGATCGCCATTGTCAACGACTTTAAGAGCGTGGAGGGGGATCAAAAACTGGGCTTGGCCTCATTGCCTGTGATGTTTGGAATCGGGACTGCGGCCTGGATTTGTGTGTTGATGATTGATATTTTCCAGGCCGGGATTGCCGGCTATCTGATCAGTATTCAACAAAACCTCTATGCCGTGATTTTGATCTTGCTGATTATTCCCCAAATTACCTTTCAGGATATGTACTTCCTCCGTGATCCCCTCAAAAACGATGTCAAATATCAAGCCAGTGCCCAACCTTTTCTCGTTTTGGGGATGTTGGTGGTGGGTTTAGCCTTAGGGCATCAGTAAGCTCCAGTTTCTGGCAGTGCTAGGGATGGGTTAGGGGGATAATCCGATCTCGGTGTTGGGGAAATTGAGCCAATAAAGTATCTCGCTGGCCGATTTCAAAGTCGCGAAAGTCAAATCCTGGGGAAACGGTACAGCCCACCAAGCTATAGCTATCCGGTTCCTTAACATAGGCCCCAAACCAAGCCCCCGCCGGAACCCAGGCCTGGAATTGTTGCCCTTGGCTCAGATCGGCTCCTAAGTGTAAATTGCTGATCTCACCCTCTGGGGAAATGACCACAACCGTTAACCCAGATCCGGCGTAAAAATGCCAGACTTCATCGGATTGGATGCGGTGTAAGGCGGAAAATTGCCCGGATTTGAGTAAGAAGTAGATGGCAGTGCCGTAGGGGCGATCTCCACCGGCAAAATTAGGCGGCAAGGCCTGGCCTGGGATCAACCCCGTTGCACGGTAAGTTTCCCGAAAGTAGCCCCCTTCTGGATGAGGTGCCAGGCCCAGTCCGCTGATCCAAGTTTCCGCAGTGACAGACATCAACACCAACCCTAGCTGGCCAGGTATTCCCGCATTTGATGCCGCCGCCGCCGTAGATGATCCAAGGCCTGCCGTTCCAGTTGCCGCACCCGCTCCCGACTGAGGCTGAGTTGTTCCCCCACCTTAGCTAAGGAAAGTTCCTGACCATCATTAAGGCCATAACGTAAGCTGAGAACCTGCCGCTGTTGGGGGGTCAATTCCGCTAACCAGTGGTGCATATCATCCCGCAGGGCTTCTCCGGCGGTGAATTGCTCCGGTGAGGGGCCTTCATCTTCCAAGAGTTCTCCCAATTCAGTATCTTGGTTATCCCCAACTCGGAGATCCAAGGAAATGGGTTGCCGTGACAAGGTTAGATATTCCCGAATTTGAGCCGGTTCTAACTCTAGGGCCTGGGCAATTTCGGCGGGGGTAGCACTGCGGCCTAAGCCTTGGGAGAGTTCCCGCTGCGTCCGTTTGATCTTGTTGAGCTTTTCGGTGATGTGAATTGGCAGACGAATGGTGCGGGCTTGTTGGGCAATGGCCCGCGTAATGGCCTGGCGAATCCACCAATAGGCATAGGTTGAGAACTTGTACCCCCGAGTCGGATCAAATTTTTCCACGCCCCGCTCCAGGCCAAGGGTGCCTTCTTGAATTAGATCCAAAAGTTCCAGATTTCGTTTTTGGTATTTCTTCGCCACTGAAACGACTAGGCGTAAGTTAGCCTCAATCATTTTTTGTTTGGCGCGTTGCCCTTTGCGTAAAGCCAGGTTAAGCTTCTCTGGGGGCATTTCCGCGGCGGTGGCCAGTTCTGCCAGGGTAGGTTCACGCCCCAATTCGGTCGTCAGGGTTTCTTCCAAATCTCGTAGCCGCATCAGGTGTTGGACTTGTTTGCCGAGGATGATTTCTTGCTCATGGGTTAACAACGGCACACGGCCAATCTCATGGAGGTAAGTGCGCACCATGTCAGTATTCAGCGGTAAGGAGGGGGTGGTGCTAGTTGTCTTTGTCATAGGGAGTCCGGGGGTATAGGGACAAGGGAAAAACTTTTGGAGAGCACGCCAAGCTCAGGGGGGGGGGCAATTTATCTCGAAGTCAGTATGAGTTTATATGTGTAGGATACCTGACGACTTGGGGGAGCAGGGGGTGGGTTGATGGCGGTATTACCGTACCGAACGGATGTGAAGTTGCAAGGAAAAGGAATTTACCTAAGTGTTATAAGGGGATTTCGCGGACAAAAATGTGGCCTACGCTTCTTTAGACTTTGATTCTGCCTCGAAAGTTGCCGATTCTTACCTTAAATCTTGTGAAATGATCCTTAAATTTATGAGACTTAGCCTATAAAAATTGATCTCGTCTTTGAAATCCTTGCCAGGCCTGGGTTTGCCCGTTTGGGGACTTTGTTACGTTTTATTTTGACAACTCCGGTTAACGTTATCACAGCCTGTTTGGGGCCAGGGTTGGGGCTGAAATTTTAAACGCAAGAGAGCGGCGGTGACCTGAAGGAGAGCGGCTTGAACCTGATCAACAGTGATCTCAGGGATAAATTGCCTCACATTTGCAACTGGATATTGGCTAATGCCACAGGGAATAATGGCCTGGAACCCGGATAAATCAGCCGCAACATTCACCGCCAGGCCATGCATCGTGATCCACCGACTCACCTTAATCCCAATGGCCGCCACCTTATGCCCTTTGACCCAAACTCCCGTCATCCCCGGCCAGCGTTCTCCTGGAATCCCAAACACAGCCAGAGCTTGAATCACAATTTCTTCGAGTTGACGTAAATACCAGTGGAGATCCGTCTGATAGCGGCGCAGATTCAGAATGGGGTAGAGAATCACCTGGCCGGGGCAATGATGGGTGACTTCACCGCCGCGCTCAATCCGATATAAGGGAGCCGGGGGAGATTGGGGATCAAAATTCAGATGGGCTAAGGTGGCTCCTTGTCCGAGGGTATAGACGGGGGGATGTTGGCAGAGAATCAATGCATCAGGGAGGGCTGGGTGGGTGTGTCGGGCGGCAACTAACTGTTTTTGAACAGTCCAGGCCTGGGAGTAGGGGATCAGGGGGGCCTGGTAGAGATAGCAGGGGTTGCGATTGTGGGGTGGATGAGAAAGTGCTGTCAAGGGTTACATCCAGTTTCAGAGCAAAGAATTGTCACGGAAAGCAAAATATCGTTAACTCACCCCAAAAGTGATGTTATCCCCAATCCGAAAGTGTTACGGTGATCCTATCGGTCAGGAACGGAGGCAACCCTATGCAACTTGTGATCCACGGTAAAAACATTGATATCACAGATGCCATCCGCAGTTATGTCGAACAGAAGCTAGAACGGGCCGCTGGCCACTTTCAAAATATTACCCAAGAAATTGATGTCCACCTCTCAGTCGCCCGCAATCCGCGCATTACCACGAATCAAACGGCGGAAGTAACGATCTATGTCAACGGCTCAATTATCCGGGCAGAAGAGAGCAGCGATAACCTCTATGCCAGTGTAGATTTGGTTGCCGACAAGGTATCCCGCAAGCTCCGGAAGCTGAAAGAAAAACGCCAAGATAAGTCCCGCACCCATGAAGTCCCGGCCATTGAAGATCCAAAGCTCGTGCCAGACCTGTTGGAGAATCGCGCTCCAGAATTGCCCCAGGAAGTTGTCCGAGTGAAATACTTTGCCATGCCGGCCATGACGGTTGAAGCCGCCCTAGAACACCTCGAGATGGTTGACCATGATTTTTATGTTTTCCGCAATGCTGAAACAGGTGAGATCAATGTCATCTATGAGCGTAATCATGGCGGCTATGGGGTGATTCAACCGCGCCATGGCAACGATAACCATCAATCTGACAGTGATCTGCAAGTGCCAGTTCACGCCCATTAACGGAGTTATTAACTAAGTCGAGGCCTGGGTTGGCAAGGCTGTGGGGAATAAATTGAAGGATTAGGCTGGCTGCCTCTGGATGCGAACTACCAGGGAGATCTCCTAAGCTAGTAAGCATACCTGTATGACCTTAGCCCCTTGCTATGGCATCGTTTATCCCAAAGGAATCTTCCCTTGAGCCAGCCTACTACCACCGAACTTACCACAACCACTCCGGCTCCCCTTGACACTAGCACCATGTTCGAGGCCCTGAATCGGCAGATGATTGTCATCCTCGATTTTGGCTCTCAATATTCGGAATTAATTGCACGGCGAATCCGGGAAACAAGCGTCTATTCGGAAGTGGTTTCCTATCGGACTACGGCGGCCCAACTCCGGCAAATCGCGCCTAAGGGAATTATTCTCTCTGGTGGCCCCAACTCCGTCTATGATGACCAGGCCCCAGCTTGCGACCCGGAAATCTGGGAGTTAGGCATTCCAGTGCTTGGAGTCTGCTATGGGATGCAGTTGATGGTCAAGCAGTTGGGGGGACAAGTTGAACGGGCCAGTCGCGGCGAATATGGTAAAGCCTCTCTTCTGATTGACGACCCGACAGACCTCCTCACGAATGTTGAAAACACCGCAACCATGTGGATGAGTCATGGGGATTCGGTGACGCAACTACCCGGTGGCTTCAAAACTCTCGCCCACACAACCAATACTCCCTGTGCGGCCATTGCCGATGATCAGCGACATTTTTATGGGGTGCAATTTCATCCAGAAGTCGTCCATTCCATCGGTGGCCAGGCCCTGATTCGCAACTTTGTCTATCACATTTGTGGCTGTGAACCGACTTGGACAACGGCGGCCTTTGTGGATGAAGCCATTCGGGAAGTCCGAGCCAAAGTGGGGGATAAACGGGTTTTGCTGGCCCTCTCCGGGGGAGTTGATTCCTCCACATTGGCCTTTTTACTCCATCAAGCCATCGGGGATCAACTCACCTGTATGTTTATTGACCAGGGCTTCATGCGCAAATATGAGCCGGAGCGGTTAGTTAAACTCTTTCAAGAGCAGTTTCATATTCCGGTGGTCTATGTGAACGCCCGCGAGCGGTTTTTAGCCCAAGTTGTCGGAATCACAGACCCTGAGGAAAAGCGCCGCCGGATTGGTCATGAATTTATCCAAGTGTTTGAGGAAGAGTCTAATCGCCTGGGGCCGTTTGACTATTTAGCCCAAGGGACACTTTATCCAGATGTGATTGAGTCGGCCAATACCAATATTGATCCCAAGACTGGGGAACGGGTCGCGGTGAAAATTAAAAGCCATCATAATGTCGGTGGCCTGCCTCCCAATCTCCGGTTTAAGTTGGTTGAGCCGTTACGGAAACTCTTTAAGGATGAAGTGCGGGAAGTGGGGCGGTCGTTGGGGTTGCCCGATGAAATTGTCCGGCGGCATCCTTTCCCAGGCCCTGGTCTGGCGATTCGGATTATTGGCGAGATTACCCCCGAGCGGTTGGATATTTTGCGGGATGCAGATTTGATTGTTCGGCAAGAAATCAATCGCTCAGAAACCTATCATCAACTCTGGCAGGCTTTTGCGGTGTTGTTACCCGTTCGCTCGGTGGGGGTGATGGGGGATCAACGGACTTATGCCTATCCGATTGTCTTGCGTTTAGTCTCCAGTGAAGATGGCATGACAGCGGACTGGTCACGGGTTCCCTATGAGTTGTTAGAAACGATCTCCAATCGGATTGTCAATGAAGTCCCAGGGGTGAATCGGGTTGTGTATGACATTACCTCCAAGCCACCAGGAACAATTGAGTGGGAATAAATCGGCGTAAATTCGGCTCCATCAAATCCCATCTCAGTTTGGGTTGAGCAGTTGGTAGATCGTGTTGGCAATGTTTTGGGCGGCTCCAGGGTGTCCCATGCGTTGTTGGCCATTCTGACGGATAAGGTCGAGGCGGGGGTGATCGTTTCTTAACTCGATAATTTTCGGCATAACGGCGGTTGGATTTTCGACTAGGTGTACTGATATTCCTAAAAGGCGGGCCTGGCGGCGGGCAAACAGGGGGGTAAATTGGGGCCCTTGGCCAGGGAAGGTGATGACGGGTTTTCCGAGGCCAACGAATTGTTCTGTCGCTGTTCCGGCCTGGGCAATGGCAAAATCTCCTAAATGTAAGCAATCACTATAGGCCTGTTGGGTGAGGACTAAATGTCCTTCACTTTTTTGGAATGTTAGGGCTGCTGAATCTCCGATCTTTAACCAGGCCGGTCGGGCTATTTCTTCCCAGCCAAACCTTGCTAATGGGTTTAATATCTCCCCTAACTCCAGGCCGGGACTGATGGCCCCCCAAAATAAGCAACTCGGTTCATAGTCAGAAAAATGATCAATCGCAGCCAAAATCTGCCCCCAGTTCTGATCGGCCTCTGGAGGACGGGAACCTGGTAAAAGGGTGATGGTGAGGGCCTGGGGGTACGTTGTCCGGGGCTGGGCGGGTGGGACTAACTCATCCATCATCGGGTTGCCACAATTAAATGAACGTATCCCTAATCCTCTTAAAACTTTGTGGGTGAGTGAATCCCGTGGAAAAACCCCCAAACATCGCCGTTGCCGCATCAACCACTGCTCCCAGGGTAAGTAATCACTCCCGGCCCAACCCCGGCCCCAGCCCTGGGAAAAAAATGTTCCGTTTTCGTCTCGGAGATAGTATTCAGATTTCGCTGTCCCCACAAAGGCATAGTCATTCCGACTCAACCCGGCCAGGCCCAAAGGCACAATATCGCCCACGGCTAGGATTAGATGCGGAGAGGGTAAGGATTGATTGGTTTGTTGCCAGGCCTGGATGGCTTGGACTTGTTTTCCCAATAGCCCCAGTAAACCAGCCCGCAGATCTCGCCATAACTGTCGCCCATCTTGATAAATAAATCCCCCCGAAGGCATGACCTCAACCGGCCCAGCAATTGCAATCCCCAGGTTTTGATACGCGGTTCCGAGGCCAACAATGGGCAAAGCTGTTGTTTCAATCTCAGGTGCCAGTTTCTGTAACGCCTCCAGAATCCGGGCCCCAATTTGATCTTCGCCGTGACCATTACTAAGACATAACAACCGCACCAGGCCAGGCCTCCCCTAACTGAGACAGTCTAAAAATCAGATTCACCAGCATTGATAGGATAAAGAGACTAGACCCTTTTTTTGTAAGCATTTTCTAGGACAACCAATGACCAGCAATCTCCAGGCCGACTTAAAAACAGGCGAACGGGAAATTCTCGCAGGGCAACTCACCACCTTTCCTAACCCCCGGACTGGTCGTCCCTATCAAATTAACATCACCTTGCCCGAATTTACCTGCAAATGCCCCTTTTCTGGTTATCCCGATTTCGCCACGATTCACCTCACCTATACCCCCGATCAGCGCGTCTTGGAACTCAAGGCCCTCAAGCTTTACATCAACAGCTACCGGGATCAATATATTTCCCATGAAGAAGGGGTGAATAAAATCCTTGATGACTTAGTGGCAGCCTGTGCCCCCTTGTCCATGAGGATTAAAGGAGATTATTCCCCCCGTGGCAATGTTCACACCACCATCGAAGTGCATTATCCCTTTACTGCCGATACACCCTAATCTCTCGGGCCAAAACTGGCCACCAGGATCCCCCTCAGCCCCAGGCAAATGTTAGAATAGCGGCGTTCTTCTACTAGATTGAGTTCACTGCCTTGACCCAGGCCACCGGACTTCCCGCTATTGATAGCCCCAGTGTTGATGAGTTTCTCCAAGAATTAGCCACAATCCAGCAAGCAGGGCCCAAGCGCATTGCCTTACTCGGCTCTCGCCATGTTCCCATTACCCATCAACACCTGATTGAAATGATGAGTTATGCCATGGTTTTAGCGGGAAACCGCTTGATGACATCCGGGGCAATGGGGACTAATGCAGCTGTGATTCGGGGGGCGATGCGGGCCGATCCCAATCTCCTCACGGTTGTTTTACCCCAAGGAATGGATCGCCAACCACGGGAATCACGGCAACAGTTGGATAAGGTCATGCACCTAGTCGAGAAACCAGAAAACGATCACCTCCCTCTCGCTGAAGCCAGTACCCTCTGTAACCAAGAAATTATTAGTCGTTGCCAACAACTGATTTGCTTTGCCTTTCATGACAGCCATACGCTGCTCCAGGCCTGTGAGTTTGCCGAGGAACAGCATAAGGTAGTCACGTTGTTTTACTTTGATTAGCCTACTTTTCCCCAACTGAGGTGAGGCAACTAAACCCATCTCAGCCAGGGTCTCATGCCGCCCCCTAGAAGGTAAAGGTGGAGCGAATCAGGCCCACGGCGGTAGTTTCGTTCAGGCTATTAAACTCTGGATTGAAAATCACAAAGGCTCCTGGGGTAACACTAATGTTGTCAGTAACCCGAAAGCGATAGTAGGCTTCAATTTGGAATGGGCGGGCCCGGCTAAACACCCCCGGAATATTCGGGCTACTGGCAATGCCACTGGTGGATTCCAAATAGAGAGGCTGACCGATGATTAGGGCCGCTGTATTCCCCTCAAAAATGGCATCACTAAATTGGACACCCCCCATAAAACTGGTATAAACTGCCCCAGCCGTTGGACTGGGTAGGGCCCCACCCCCCGCTAAGGTATTTGTCCCGCCCATTGTATTCACAAAAATCCCCGCTGCATAACCAGACAGGGCAATATTGGGGGTGATTCGATAGGTGCCAGTTCCGCCCACGCCAACAAGCTGCACCCGCTGGGCTAAGTTACCAATTGCCCCATAGGGGAGGCCGGGGACTGAAAATACATCTCCCCCATAACCCAAAAGCCCACCGGAAGATAAGCCTGTTCCCAAGACATTAATTGCATGTTGTGAATAGGAAAGGTTCAGGGCTAAGTCCAGAGTTTTGAGGGGGCTAAAGGTGGCCTGGGCCGCCGCGATAAAACTATTTTGGTTATTGGGCAAGAATCCAGAACCCAGCGGTGTCCCCGCACTGCCATCTAAAGCCGTTGGGACTAGGCCTGGATTAGCAGCCCCCGCCACTCCATAAAGGGCCGTTAAGTTAACCTTGCTGTTTGGATTCCAGATAAAGCCAAACCCACTGGGCACACCAATGCCAGAAGTACCTGTGGTCAGCCGAACAATGGGGTTGACCCCCGCAAACCGTGATAAAGCTCCTTGCCCCTCACTGGCCCAGGGAATAATTTGCGGAAAGGCATCGGTGGTCTCGGCTTTCACAAAGGCAAAGCTGGTAAAGGATTTAACCACTGGAAAGATATACAGCAACTTATAGAGGTTGACAGTATTGGGCCCATAAGCACTGCTGTTAGCGAGGTTGTTGGGATCAATGCCCGCAAATTGGGGTTGAAAGCCAAGATTCGTACTCCCAGAATTAAGCACCGTACCCGGAAAAAGGGTGTTTTGGACGCTAGCTCCACCTACTAACGCACCTTGGAAGTTGAAGGCCTGTATGCCAGTAATCAACATATCTTGGCCGGTAAAGCTAGTAACCAAGTTTAAGCGGGTTCGATAAACGGCAATGGGATTGGGCTGACTTCCGGTTGGATTCCCTCCCCCAGCCGCTTCAAAACCCAAGATCGCTTCACCCTGGAGCTTAGTCGTGGTGGAAAACTGAGTGGCTTCTAAGGCGGCAATCCGCGCCTCGACATTATCAACCCGACCGCGAATGGTGGCCAGTTCGGTGGCAAATTCCTGCTGAAGACGGCGGACTGCTGCTAAATCTTCTTTGGTGGCAAACCGATCACTGACCACATCTAAGCAGGCGTTGAGGGCGGCGGCCAGTTCAAAGCGAGTTGCAGCCCGATTCCCCCGAAACGTGCCATCGGGATAGCCAGCAATACAGCCGTATTTTTCCACAAGAGAGGCTAAAGCCTGGTAGGCCCAGTCTGTGGGTTGGACATCGGAGAGTTGGGAGACAGAGGTGACCTGCCCCAGAGCTTGCAGATCGGCTTGAGTTGGATTGGCTACTTGAGTTGGATTGGCTACAGGCAAAGGTGCAACAGGCGCGGGAATACTGCTGCTATTGGGGGGTTGACTCTCAATCGTCGTTAAGGTCACCGATTGACGCGGTGGGGTGGGGTGGGCCGATTCAGCCCAGGCCTGCCCTGTCCAAACAAGGCTACTGCCACTCATCAAGAGCAGACTACAGGCCCTTAGAGTATTGATTTTATTCATTGTGTGTTCTCCTCACAGCATTTTGGTCGCGCTTATCCCCTCTGAATGAACAGAGACGTGCGAAAACTTAAGTGATTGACAGACGTTGATGAATCGGAGGTAGGAACAGTTTACGGAAAGTGACCGATTGTTTTGCCCCTATGCGGCCGAATGACACTATCGCTGTACTAAGTATCCTAGGGCGTTAATGCATAGCCTTAAACAAATGCTTGCTTAATTATCAATAGATATTTTCAATGCATAAGACAACTAAAAATTATCCCAGTCCCAGGCCTGGCCTTTTCTGCTAAAGGAAGGATCCCTATCCTAGTGGTCAAAGATATTCTCAAACCCCGCTAAATCCAATTCGATGAGGGTGGGTAAAGCGGTAAAACAGGCCTGGGCCAGACTCCAACGTGATTCCCGTTCAAGCATGGCCTGAAGTTGGGCCTGGGCGGCTAGGAGATAGCGGACATCATTGGCGGCATAGCGGAGTTGGGCTTCAGATAAATTTGCCGCATTACCCCAATCAGAACTCTGGGAGCTTTTATCCAGTTCAACCCCTGTCAGGTCTAAAACCAATTCTTTGAGACCGTGGCGGGGGCTGTAGGTCCGGGCCAGTTTGCTGGCAATTTTAGTACAGAAAATTGGCGCGACCCTAATCCCTAATTGGTGCTGCAAAATCCCCAAATCAAACCGGGCAAAATGGAACACTTTTGTACTGTTAGGGGCTTCGAGAAGGTGTTTTAAGAGGGGAGCTTGAGTTTGTCCCCGGCTAATCCGAATCACCGCCACTTGGCCTTGGGGATCGCAAATTTGCACAAGGCATAACCGATCGCGGCTGGGCTTTAATCCCATGGTTTCTGTGTCAATGGCTAAACGGTCGGCCGGGCGGAATTGCTCAAAGCTGGCCGGGGATAAATCTTGATCGAAAATAGTCAAGGGAAAATCCATATCCATCAAATATACAGCAACGTTAGCTAAAAACCGACCTGACTTTTTATAGATAAATCTTGAGGTAGGAAAACTGAAAATCATGAATAGAAATAAATAGAAGTTAAGAAATTCTGCATTTTGAAACTCTCTGTTTACAGAATGTGATTATCCCTTAAGGCCTGGGGAGATTTAGGGGCACAACCGCTAAGAGATGGACGTTTCCGCCTAAGATGAGGGGAAAGCTAGCTAGGTTCTGAGCATTAAATTTCTTGGCAATGCTTAAAGAATCTACCCTTCAATTCTCCTCTGCTTGACCGCCCCCTCATCCAAAAGTAAGACCCCTATGGCTATTGGCTACCTTGCCCTTGTCCTCCATGCCCATTTACCCTTTGTCCGTCACCCCGAAAGTGATTACGTCTTAGAGGAAGAGTGGCTATTTGAGGCGATTACGGAAACCTATATCCCTCTCTTGTGGATGTTTGAGGGGCTAAAGCGGGACGGGGTAGATTTCAAAATTACGATGAGCATGACACCGCCCTTGGTTTCCATGTTGCGGGATGAATTACTCCAAGATCGCTATGATGCCCATCTGGCCCAGTTAGAAGAGTTAGCAGAGTTAGAAGTTGAGCGCAATCAATACAACGGGCATATTCGTTACTTAGCCGAGCATTATGTTCAAGAATTTAATCGGGTTCGCAACACTTGGGAAGACTATGGGCGGGATTTAGTTAAAGCCTTTAAGCAATTCCAAGACAGCAACAATCTGGAAATTATTACCTGCGGGGCGACCCATGGTTATTTCCCGTTAATGAAGATGTACCCCCAGGCCGTGTGGGCCCAAATCAAGGTGGCCTGTGAGCATTATGAGGAAAATTTTGGCCGGCCGCCGAAGGGGATTTGGTTACCGGAATGTGCCTATTACGAAGGGGTAGAACGCCAGTTAGCTGATGCGGGTTTACGATATTTTCTGATTGATGGTCACGGGGTTTTATACGCCCGCCCGCGGCCCCGCTTTGGTACCTATGCCCCCATCTTCACAGAAACAGGTGTGGCAGCCTTTGGCCGGGATCATGAATCTTCACAACAAGTCTGGTCGTCTGAGGTGGGCTATCCAGGGGCGGCGGAATATCGGGAATTTTATAAGGATTTGGGTTGGGAAGCGGAATACGAATACATTAAGCCCTACATCATGCCCAATGGTCAACGGAAAAATACCGGGATTAAATATCACAAAATTACGGGGCGGGGCCTGGGACTAAGTGATAAGGCCCTTTACGATCCCTACTGGGCTAAGGAAAAGGCGGCCGAACACGCTGAAAATTTCATGTTTAATCGGGGTCAACAAGTCCGTCACTTGGCCCAGATGATGCAACGGCCGCCGATTGTGGTCTCTCCTTACGATGCAGAATTGTATGGTCACTGGTGGTATGAGGGGCCTTGGTTCCTGGATTTCTTATTCCGTAAATCCTGGTTTGATCAAGATACTTTTGCGATGACTCATTTGGCGGATTACTTAAGAACCCATCCCACTCAGCAGGTCTGTCGGCCCTCTCAATCCAGTTGGGGTTACAAAGGTTTCCATGAATATTGGCTGAATGAAACAAATACTTGGATTTACCCCCACCTCCATAAAGCCGCGGAACGGATGATTGAGTTGGCCAAGGTCGAGGCCTGGGATGAACTGAGTTGGCGAGCCTTAAATCAAGCGGCCCGGGAACTCCTCTTAGCTCAATCCTCTGACTGGGCCTTCATTATGCGGACTGGAACCATGGTGCCCTATGCAGTGCGGCGAACTCGCTCTCACTTAACCCGATTCCACAAACTCCATGATGATATTCGGGAGCAGAAAATTGATTCTGGTTGGTTGGAAAAAGTTGAGGCAATTGATAATATTTTCCCAAGTATTAACTATCGCGTTTATCGTCCCCTCTAAACTATTTATCTGCATCTGAATCAAAAAGTCTCTCTAGCGGAAAGTTATAATCTGGATAAACAAATTCACAACAGGAGGCAGGTTTGAGATGCTAGAGCCAATATTTTCTGGTGTTACGCTTTTTAGCCAATTTTTGACCCAGGCCCAGGATGAAGCCCGTCGCCATCACGAAGAACGAATGAAAGAACTCTCAATTATTGCCGATTCCAAATTGCGGGATCAGTTAGCATCTCAACTCTTGATGGATAAAATGTTAGCTCCCATTGAACACGCCCAACACCAAATTCAAGATGCCGCCAAGCACGCTCAATGGATGGCAGAAGCAATTAGTTATTACTATCATGATCATGGATTAACAGAAGAACAGGGACTAGAAATTAGTCAACAATTCCGGTTATTAGCCGTTGAACTTGTGGAAGCAAACTCCCTTGCTAGTCTTAAAGTGGTTTACAACGCCATCACCTTATTTCTCAATCAAATTGGTTGTTTTAAACACCCTGATAGAAACTATTCGATTTCTCGGGAGGTTAGGCATGGTATCCTCGATAGACTAAATTCTTGCATTGGTAATTATGAAAATTTTCGCCACCGTGCAACCCTTTTAGCTAATTTTAATCTTCCTTCGCCTCAACTCTCGCATTCTCCAACTCATGTATTGTCTCCAGAATTGGATTTTTAACCCCATGTAAAATTTATGGACGA
Source organism: Pseudocalidococcus azoricus BACA0444 (assembly GCF_031729055.1). Taxonomy (NCBI): domain Bacteria; kingdom Bacillati; phylum Cyanobacteriota; class Cyanophyceae; order Acaryochloridales; family Thermosynechococcaceae; genus Pseudocalidococcus; species Pseudocalidococcus azoricus. Next base: position 225,450 of record NZ_JAVMIP010000001.1, read on the forward strand.
TCAAGCAACATGAATCCATGAAAGTGACTTTATCCTTACATAGTCATTGCTGCCAAAACTGATATACTCAAACGACTGCCTGTAATAGTTTTAGGTCTTCTCCTGTTCCATTCCTAAGTGAAGTAACTATAACGTTGGGTTCAGAAAAACTAAGGCAATGCCACCCACCGCTAAGATTGCCCCCAGGCCTGCCCGGATGGTAATCGGTTCTTTAAGAATGGGGGCCAACAGCAAAATAAATAAGGGACTGGTGGAACTCAGGGTTTGAGCAATGCCAGCCGAGACAAATTTTAAGGAAATCTGCTGCAACCAAATGCCCAAATAAGTCCCAGCCAAGGCTGCCAAAACCAAAATCATACAGGCCTGAAGATTCAATGCATAGCTTGGCATATTTGCAGCAGGATCATTCCCCCGCCGAGCACCTCCCTTGAGTTGCCAAAATCCCTCTAACCAGGCCCCCAACTTTCCTTGACTCCCGCCTAATATCACCAGGAAAAGCACCCCAGCAAAAATCCGCAGTAGAGCAGCATAGAGGGGATCAAATTCAGTGTCTAAAAATGCCATCCGTGCCAAAATAACTCCCCCGGCCTGGGCAAGATTAGAACCCATGACAGCGATTAGACCTAGTTTTGATAATTGAGCACTGGGGGCAGTCGGAGTCGAATTAGAGGGGGTGCGCTCGCTAATCACAATCGTAATTCCACCCAATGTAATTATTGTTCCAATTACAGTGAAGTGGGGGATTGTTTCGTTCAAAAAGCAAAATGCTAATAATAGGGTGATTAATGGCGAAAGCGTACACAATAAGAGCGTAATCCTGGCTCCCAACTCCCTTAAGGCAACAAAGTAAGCCGTATCTCCCAGGCCAATACCCAAAAAACCACTGACTAGCAATAATCCCACTGCTTGGGGGGACTCCTGGATTGGGAAAATTGGCAACCCCAAAACCGTCAGTAAAATTAACCCCAAGGCAACCAGACCCTTAGCCAGGTTTAATCCTAGGGCGGGAATAGTCTGGCCCAAATACCGATAGCCCACAGATGCAGCAGCCCACAGAGCCGCACTACTCAATGCTGCGAGTTGCCCCAGCCAAAAATCTTGATTCATGGATTCCCAACTTAACGGTATCGTCTGACGCAAACAGTTCTAGGGGGATAGGCAACCTCTAAAGCCTTGCAGAGCCAGCATTTTCTAACTTGTCTGATCTAATCCTAAAAGGCTAATGCTCAATTCCATGGCTCTGGCTGTTGAGGCTGATAAAATTGTCGGAACTCTTGTTTAACTTAGTTGGATTTTTTGATCAATAATTGGCTATTTTTATGGATCTCCGTGGGCATAAAATCGATAGTTAAAATTGCTTTTTTAAGTCCATGAACATTATGGCTAAAATTGCTCTGTTTTGTTGCTGATGGATCATGTTCTGCTTGATAGTGAACCCCAATAATAATATCTATGCACAAATTAAGATATTGATCTTCAGCTATGATCAATATCCATAACTTGGATTCAGAACTTTAGGAACTATCTCAGTCGATCAAAAAACATTGACCTCAGATAAATTCATATAGTCAATTAAAAACAATTAACAAATCAATTAAAAGACCAGTCATTGCTCCGATTACTGCTTCAATTGAGAACTCAAGCAGCTAATCGAAAGTTCAAATAATATCAATCTTAACAGTTGGACACAAAAGGCCACCATATTAAGTTTTTTGATTTATGCCCCATGATTAGAATTAGGTTTCTATTAGTTTTTAAGCATAATTTATACTGTGAGTATCATAATTTCTGACACTTGATGCCACGCCCCTATTACCCATCCCTTTATCAAATTAACACCCGTGTTTGGCTCCAGGCCCTGAGCCAGGATCTGGGACATCCGGCAACTTTGGATCATGTTCCTGACAGCCTCCTCGACACCTGGGCCAAATGGGGTTTTGATTGGCTGTGGTGTTTAAGTGTTTGGGAAACAAGCCCGACTAGCCAGCAGGTTTCCCAGACATTTCCGGCCTGGCAAACAGAATTTCAAGCAGTGTTACCGGATTTAGGGGCCGCAGATATTTGTGGTTCTGGGTTTGCAATCCAGGCCTATGACGTTGCACCGAGATTAGGTGGCAATGGGGCCCTGCAACGATTTCGCCAACGTCTCGCTGACCGGGGCCTGAAATTAATGTTGGATTTTGTGCCGAATCATGTTGGGCTGGATCATCCTTGGCTACAGAACCATCCTGAATATTTTATTGCTGGTACAGTCGCCGACCTGGAAAGCCAACCCCAAAGTTATTACCATTTACCCGATGAATTAGGCGGTGGAATTTATGCCTACGGGCGAGATACCTACGTTCCCGACTGGCCTGATACTTTACAACTCAATTACACTGAACCAGGCCTGGTGGCGGCCATGACTGAGGAATTGGTGAAAATCTCCGCTCTGTGTGATGGGGTGCGCTGTGATGTGGCGATGCTGGTCTTGCCGGATGTCTTTGCTCGCACCTGGGGAAGGGAGGCCCAATCCTTTTGGCCAGAGGCCATTGCCAAGGTACAGGCAGCCCAACCCGGATTTTGTTTTTTGGCAGAAGTTTATTGGGATTTGGAGTGGCGGCTCCATGAGGCTGGTTTTGATTACACCTACGATAAACAACTCTATGATCGGCTGCGTTCCCACCAGGTTCGTCCCGTGCGTGAACATTTATCCAGAGAAGTAAAATTCCATAACCAAGCGGTGCGTTTTTTAGAAAACCATGATGAACAGCGGGCGGCGGTGACGTTTTCCTTTGAAGTTCACCAAGCAGCAGCAATCATTACCTATTTAACCCCTGGACTCCGATTTTTCTATGATGGCCAATTACAAGGCTATCCCCATCGCATCTCGCCCCATCTTGGTCGTCAACCCCAGGCCCCGGTAAATGCCAGTATCGAAGCCTTTTATCAACAACTTTTGGCAGTCCTACAACAAAAAATCCTCAGAACCGGGGCTTGGCAATTATTAACCTGTCGTCCGGCCTGGTCTGAGAATGGCAGTTGGGATAATTTCTTGGCCTGGGCCTGGACAGATGATCAAAATTGGTTACTGGTTGTTGTCAACTATGCCCCCTATGCCAGCCAGTGCTATGTGGATCTACCTTGGCCAGAGTTAGCGGGTGAGTCGTGGTGGTTGCAGGATCAACTGAGTGCCGCTGGTTATGAACGCCAGGGAGATGAGCTACGCCAAAGAGGTTTGTATCTGGATATCCCGGCCTGGGGCTATCACCTCTTTGAATTTGGCCAGGTTTGAGGCCACTGAGTCTTGGCAAAGTCTACAAATTTGAAAAGCTTTTTACCTAAAGTCTGCCCAAGTTCTGGCACCACCAGGCCCCGGGGAAAAAAGATCGTGCCCAAGACGATCAACAGCCCAAAAATCATTAATCGTCCCTCTTGGAGGAGTTGCCCCAACCACAACGGTAGTCCTGAAATCCCCGCCAGGCCCCGCAGTAGTTCTGGTAAAGCGGTAAACACCATCCCGCCGATCACAGGCCCCATAAATGTTCGATTACCGCCAATGAGCACTGCCGTTAAATAAATCACCCCAGCATCAAAGGTTCCCTGTCTTGCATTCCAAGTATTCAGGAAATGGGCACTGATCACTCCTACCAGGCCAGCCAAGATCGCCCCCAAGGTAAAGGCTAAAACTTTGTAATAGGTTGGGTTAATTCCCACAGTACTGGCGGCTAATTCATCGGAACGGATGGCCATCAACGCCCGGCCGGGACGAATTTTTTCCAGGCGATAGAGAGAAATCATGCTTAAGACCAGTAGGGGCAATGTTAGCCAAAGATATTCAATTGGGGTTTGAAAGGGTTGTGGAATCCCAAAAATCCCTACCGCTCCACCGGTAATCTCCAGGCCCAAGGCCAAAATCCGCAGGACTTCCACAAAGGCAATAGTGGCAATGGCTAGATAAATGCCCCGTAACCGTAAAGTCGGAACTCCGATAACAATCCCCAGCCCCCCACTCACCACAGCACCAACTAGCAGTTCTAGACCAATCCAGCCCAGGGGATACAGCCCCCCAGAATTTGGCAGGATGCGGGTTGAGAAAATCGCGGCAATGTAGCCCCCCAAGGCATAGAAGCCGGGACTGGCGAGAGATAACTGCCCGGCCATGAGGGGAATATACAGGGATAAGCCCAGTAACGCCCCGAGGGTCATAGATACCAATAAAAAGCCGTAGGTCTCTAAGAGCAATTTTTTGATTCCTAAAATACTATGTCTTGCGGAAATGATATAAGATCTGGTTAAAAACCTGGCAGAGTTATGGGGACAATCCCAGAGATAGCTTGCCCTGGTTATTGCCCCTCTCCCTTGCTCTCCTGTAAGACTATTAGACTAGGATAACTCTGTGACCAAAACTAATTGGGATTACCTCCTTGCTTCAGATCCGGCAGTTACGGCAATTTTGGATCGGGAACTTCACCGGCAACAAAACCACTTGGAATTGATTGCTAGCGAAAACTTCACCTCCGCCGCCGTCATGGCCGCCCAAGGCTCAGTGTTAACTAATAAATATGCCGAAGGGTTGCCGGGAAAACGCTATTACGGCGGTTGTGACTATATTGATCAAGTTGAGCAGTTGGCCATCGAGCGGGCCAAAGAACTGTTCGGAGCAGCCCATGCCAATGTACAACCCCATTCCGGTGCCCAGGCCAACTTTGCGGTCTTTTTAGCTCTCCTCAACCCTGGCGATACGATCTTAGGGATGGATTTATCCCACGGTGGACATTTAACCCACGGCTCGCCGGTCAATGTTTCCGGGAAATGGTTCAACGTGATCCACTACGGGGTAAGTCCAGACACCGAGCAATTAGATTTTGAGCAGATTCGGACATTAGCACTGGCGCACAAACCAAAATTAATCATTTGTGGTTATTCTGCCTATCCACGGGTGATTCCATTTGAGAAATTCCGGGCCATTGCTGATGAAGTTGGTGCTTATTTACTGGCAGATATGGCCCACATTGCTGGCCTGGTGGCCTCTGGACATCACCCCAATCCAGTCCCAATTTGCGATGTCGTCACAACCACTACCCATAAAACCCTGCGCGGGCCAAGGGGCGGCTTAATTCTGACCAAAGATGCAGAACTGGGTAAGAAATTTGATAAGGCGGTCTTTCCCGGAACCCAGGGTGGCCCCCTTGAGCACGTCATTGCCGCCAAAGCGGTGGCCTTTGGAGAAGCCCTCAAGCCCGACTTCAAAGCCTACTCAGCCCAAGTCATCCGCAATGCCCAGGCCCTAGCCAGTGGTTTACAAGCGCGCAACTTACGAATTGTTTCCGGGGGAACAGATAATCATCTCCTCCTAATTGATTTACGCTCTGTGGGGTTAACAGGCAAAGTCGCCGATCAACTCATGGCCGACATCAACATCACCACCAACAAAAACACAATCCCCTTTGATCCGGCCTCCCCTTTTGTCACCAGTGGCCTTCGGTTGGGTTCGCCGGCCTTAACCACCAGGGGCATGACGGAAATTGAATTCCGGGAAATTGCCGAAATTATTGCTGACCGTTTACAACACCCTGAGGATGAAACCATTGCCCAGGCCTGTCGTGATCGGGTAGCCCAACTCTGTAGCAAATTTCCCCTCTATCCCCACTTGTCAATACCAGCCCCCCTACTCGTTTAAGGTGACCTATTTCCTTTCATCTCAGGCCTGGTTCATTGCTCAACTTTTTCCAGAAAATTTAGTCCAGGCCTGGGGGTGAGATTTTAGCCCTGTCGGTGGTTTAAGAGATGGGATTAGATGGACTGTACCAAGCCTAAACGGGACTGAGCCGCACAACCATATCGTTAAAGTCAAAGTCACTAGTGCTGCCACCGGGTAAGTCCTCGATCCCAAAAACCCCATCTCCAAATAAGCGGAAGTGGGCTTGGTTGCCAGGATTTGCATTGCTACCGATGAAGAAGATGTTGCCTTGGGATGTTTCCAGGAAGGGGGCATAGTAGCCAGCGGTTTGAATCGCTAAATTTTGGGTGATATCAAATTTATCCCCTGTGCCTCCCCCTATGAGGGTAAAGTTTAGGGCATTTTCCTTGAGGGCATTGCGAAATTCAGCGGTATCTGCGGCCACCACACCCCCGACCCGCTTTTGTCCAGTCAAGGGATCAAGCTCTAGGGGGGCCCACTTGAGGGTATTAGTGAGGGCGCAACTACCCGAAGCTCCAATTTGGATGGTTGAGTTGGCCTGGAAAAAGTAAATCGGTTGATCCTGTTGTAGTTGGGCCGTAGCAAGCCAGTTCATAGAGCTGAGGGTATGGGTAAGTTTGCCCTGGAGAATGAATTCTTCGGTACTTAAGAAGGCAACATCCTCTTCACCATCCGCCACAACTTTGTTATCAACAGGCAAATCTTCAATCACCGTGCCATCACCGGCGAGAACAGCAAGACGTAAAAACTGTCCAGTGCGTAAATAGACTGAGGCTTGGCCTTCTTGTATTAAGGTGCCATTGTCCGTGACCACAACTCCAATTTTGGCTAAGGTGGCTTCGGTGAGGGTAACAGTGCCGCCAACTTTCGTTTGATCCCGACTGATTAATTCTCCAGCGGCGTTGGTAGCGTAGAGCACAAAGGTAGAATTGTCAGATTTTTGCCAACTGTCAATCGTTATATTCAACCATTGCCCAGATGCCGTGGAGCCTGACGGGGGGACAAGGGTCAACCCTGGAGAACTGGCCTGGAACTGAAGGTTAGTGGTTTGATTAACAGTAAATGTGGTGCTGTAGCTACTGCTGAGATTTCCGGCATAACCTACGGTTAAAGAGTTACCTTGAGGATCTGTCAGGGCCTGGGTGAAGTTAATGGTGTAGGTTCCGTTGGGCAGCGGCGTGGAGGGATTGGTTTTGACGGCCCACTGTCCATCAATGTCGGACTGGAAGGGTAGCGGGGTGATGCCATTGGGGGCGTTGATAAATTGAATATTCCCCGACGCTAAAGCAAAGGTTTTGTTGTTAGTCCCAGAAAGGTTACTAATGAATGCACCTGGGAGAGTATAGACACCACCAAGGGAATTGGGGCCACCTAACCAACTAAAAGTGAGATCGCCTGAGGTTAATGGGGTGGCCAGGGTGTAATTGGCGGGGCTTGGGGCTGTGGTACTGTAGTCGCTGGGTAAGACATAGCTGGTGCTGTTTTGTATCCAGACGATAGGGGCCCAGGGTTGGGACAAGTTAGGGTTGTTGCCTAAGACCGAGCTATTGTAATCCCAGAGTTGGGGCGGAAGTTGCGGCGCGCTACTGGCAATTGGGGTGAGGGTGAGGGCGTTGAGGTAGTTGCCATAGACCATGTTTGAATTACTAGGGGTGGTTGGTGATGTCCCAAAATCGCTGCTGGTCAAGGCAGATTGGGTATAGGGGACTGAGGCGGCCAGGTTATTTGCGGCGGCAGTGGGGCTTTGAGTCAGGGGAAAATAACGCTGTTGAATTTGTTGCCCTGATCCGGAGCCGACTGTGGCGTTGTAGTAGTTGCCATCACCAGTTAGGAAGAACTTGGTTTCATAGAGAGGTTTTTGATCCTGATCAAGGAATTTAAGAGTATAACCTGTGGTTCCGGCTGCATTGGGTAGGGGAAAGTTGACAAGGTTAAATACACCATTGGGTTGGCTGGCCTGGTTGTAGCTGGGGTTTGGCTGGCCTGGGATATATTGATAGTTGCCCCACCCTTGAAACGTCTCGGCTGTCCCGGTAAAGCGGCCATCGGAGGACTGCAAGCTGACAAATTTAATCTGATCCGAATTCAGACTAATCATCTGGCCGCTAAAGTCAACGGTTACGCCGAAGCTGGAGAAGTTATTGGCCGCAGGTGGCGTGGCAAAGCTGGTTGTGGGTAATTGGGATGGGGCCGGTTGGACTGGGGGTTGATAGCCATTCCAGGCAAAGTTACCGAAGCTTGTGCTGATGTCGGTGCTGGGGGGTGTTGTACCGGTGGGTAGATTATTAATATCTAACAGAGAAACATAGATGGCATTATCGGTATTGGCTTCACCCACAGTTAAAAGCGGCGCACCCAGGCCAAGGCTTTTTTCCAAATTGTCGGTATAGTTACCGCCGTAGCTGTTGCTGTTGTTGGCAAAGAGTTTAGAGTAGGGATCAAAGAAGCCCGCGGTAGTGTTGCTAAAGGCTTTGGGTGTGCCATCCGCGTTAAAGAAAGACCAGAAGTTTGAATTGTTAAATACAGCCGTATTTTGGACTGAATCATTTTGCCGCCAATACCCCGCCACAAACCCCGTCGCTAAGTTGGCAAAGACTGGCCCCCACTGATTATTTGAGCCAGTATTGATCGTGGTGCTAGTGGTGGCTGCGTTGGGCGTGCTACCAGAGGGAAATTGAGTGGTGTAATTGTAGGGGGTATTGTTGGCGTAGTCGCTCAGGCTGGCATAGACCGAATAGGTTCCGTTAGTGGCAATAATACTGTTTTCTAAGTTTGTAGTGCTAATGGCCAGAATCCCTTGGACTTGACTCACGCCAGCATTGGTGATCTGGGTGCCAGGAATCAGAACAACATTTTGCTTAGTGGAGTCGTAGTAAATTTGATAGTTATAAAATCCACCATTATGCCAAATCTGCTGACCAGCATCATCACTCGGAGCTCCATTGAAATAGCCTGAAATGGAGTAGGGAGATTCGGTGGAGATGCTGTTGCCGGTAGGTAATGCCGGGAGCCAACTAATAAAGTCGTTGACGTAGGTTTGAAAGCTGCCATAGACCTCAGTGGGATAGTCGGGGGTGGTGATGGTAACAGTTAGGCTTGGGGCATTACTGCCAGTGCTTGTGTATTCGATCGGCGCGCCCCCCAGGGAATCAGAAACCTGTAAGACCCCGGTGGAATTGTTGTAGCTGAGGACATAGTAGTTGGTGTTCGGTTTCAGAGGATCGGGGAGGGTACCGCCAGTGTTTTGGGCGAATTGGACGATCTGGTTGGGGTAGTAATTGAGATTTTTGGCGACGGTAATTTCTGTGGTGCTGGCAGCAGGGAGAGATATCCAAGCAAAGCTTTGATTTGAAAAGGGTGTGGTGGTGGGAGAGGCTGCAATCAGAAAGTTTCCGGCGGCATCTTTAAACACATTTGAGCCATTGGGCACCAGGCCTTGGAGGGCTTCTACCCAGTTTTGTTGATTCGGCGAGGCTTGAAACCCGCTCTGATTACCGCTGGTGGTATTGCCGGGAACCCACATCCGCATTGGAATACTAAACCAGTTGACTGAGGTGAGGTTAGCCGCGTCAAAGGGGGAGTTGGAGAAGGTAAATTCAAAGGAGTCGAGATTGACTTGGTAAAACAGGGCGTTGGCAAAACTAAAAAGACCTTCATCGTATTCCCCGGAACTGTTTTGAAAGGCGTTGGTGGTTTTCCAATCGAGTTGGCCGGAGAGCGCAATATAGGCCTTGCCCCCAATAAAGGTTTGCCCAGGCCCCCCAAAAGAAAGCCCGTCTATAGCAGTGCCACTGGAATTAACGAGATTCCCTTGGGCATTGGCGTAGATTTCCGTAGATTGGGGCGAATTATTACTAAAAACAACCGCAATTCCCACTTGGGCAACACCATTTTGAATGGCACTGAGGGGGGACTGGTTGTACAGTCGTTGAAGCAAGGACTGCTGGGCATTGAGAAAAATGGTGTTGGTGGGGGATGCCATGGTTGAAAGTCTCTAGTAGGGGAAGCAGGGAGAACTAACAATAGGAGTGAAAAACCATGATTTTGCTTGCACTTGGGTTGACTGCTTTACAGTGATCTTCTATGTCTATTGACCACCTAGCTCAAAACTCTTGCACGATACCAGAATTGTCATAAAGATTACAGTTGTCTTAATATCTCAACATAACTAAGATCGGGATTTAAAAAGTTTACCCAGACCTTTCGGAAGCAACTGTCCCAACTCTGTAGCAAATTTCCCCTCTATCCCCACTTGTCTGCACCACAACCAGTGTTAGCCTAAGAGGTGTTTAAGGTGTTTAAGGTGTTTACTACTCACCCACCGTCTTAATCCGTTCTCAATCCCCTGAATCGGATGCCCTATCACCTCATTGCGTTTATTGCTTCTTGCCTGGTGGTTCTCTGGGTTACGCCCTTTGTCCAAACCATAGGCTTAAAAATTGGCTGTGTGGATAACCCCAATGCCCGCAAAGTCCATGCCCAGCCGATGGTGCGTTTAGGGGGGGTAGCCATTTTTTTGGGGAATCTCGTCGCGCTCCTCTTGGTTTGGAATGCTGGGGGGTTTGGCTGGTTGCCGACCTCGGAGGAATACCGAATTTGGGGGGTAACGGTTGGGGGAATTGTCTTTTTCCTGATTGGCCTGGCGGACGACCTGTTTACCTTACCTGCCTTGGTTCGACTAGTGGCTCAATTCGTGGCGGCCAGTTTGGTTTGGGTGGCAGGGGTGCGAATTGAAAACTTTTCAATGCCATTTTTAGGCACGGTCACTTTAGGGGCCTTAAGCTTACCCCTGACGACCATCTGGTTAGTAGGCATGACCAACGCGATGAATTTTATTGATGGCTTAGATGGCCTGGCGGCGGGGGTAGCGGCGATTGCGGCGGCGGTCATGCTGTTTGTGAGTGTCTTTCTGAACCAACCAGCAGCGGGCCTGTTAGCGGCGGCCTTGGCAGGGGGTGCGTTGGGGTTTCTGCGGTATAACTTTAATCCAGCCAAGATTTTTATGGGGGATGGTGGGGCCTACTTTATGGGCTTTACCCTGGCCGGAATTGGCGTAATTGGCCTGGTGAAGGGGGTGACAACGGTGGCAGTGGCTTTGCCCTTTTTAATCCTGGCAGTGCCGATTATTGATACCTCCACGGTGGTGATTGAACGACTCCGGCGCGGGCTTTCTCCTTTTCAACCGGATAAACGTCATTTACACCATCGCCTCTTAAAAGCCGGTCTATCTCAGCGGGGAACCGTTCTGTTTATTTATGCTTTAACCCTTTGGGTCGGCAGCTTGGCCTTGGGCTTTGCGGGGATTCCCAGTGGTTGGGGCTATGCCATTGGAGCTTCCCTGTTAATGATTTATGCGGTTTGGATGGTTTGGCAACGGACAAGGGGCCTGGGGGACGAATGACGGCATTGGGCTGGCAGCAAAGTGCGGAAATTCTCTGTATTGGCACAGAACTGCTTTTAGGGGAAGTGGTCAATACCAATGCCAATTATCTCGCGGCTGAATTGGCCCGCTTGGGGATACCCCACTACTACCAAACTGTAGTTGGCGATAACCCAACACGGATTAAACAAGCCATTGCCATTGCCTGTGAACGGGCGCGATTGTTGATCTTCACTGGGGGCCTGGGGCCGACCCCAGATGATTTAACGACTGAAACCATCGCCGATTTTTTTGAAACACCCCTGATTGAACGCCCTGAAATTATTGCCGATTTAGACCAGAAATTTGCCCAGCGGGGTGGTTATAGCCCCAGTAATCGGAAACAAGCCCTTTTACCCAGCGGGGCTGAGATCCTTCCCAATCCAACGGGAACTGCCCCAGGCCTGATCTGGCAACCCCGGCCGGGTTTAACCTTAATGACTTTCCCCGGTGTGCCCTCGGAAATGAAAGCCATGTGGCAGCAGACCGCAGTTCCCTATTTACAGGCCCAGGGGTGGGGACAAGAGATGATCTACAGTCGGGTCTTACGGTTTTGGGGCATCCCGGAGTCCGTATTGGCAGAAAAAGTTGCGGCCCAAATTGCCTTAGCTAATCCGACAGTAGCCCCCTATGCCGGAGAAGGAGAGGCGCGTTTACGCATTACAACGAAAGCAAAGTCGGAAATAGAAGCCAATCAACTGATTCAGCCCATTGAACAGCAAATTCGGAACATCACCGGCCTGGACTGTTACGGTACAGACAATGACACATTGGCCGCAGTGGTGGGGAAGCTATTACTGGCCCGACAACAAACCCTAGGGGTAGCTGAGTCCTGCACGGGTGGGGGCCTAGGGGCCATGTTGACAACCCTGCCAGGGAGTTCTGCCTATTTTCTGGGTGGAGTGATCTCCTATGCCAATGCGATTAAAATCAATGTCCTGGGTGTGGATGGGGATGTGCTGGCCAAAGCAGGGGCTGTCAGTGCCATAGTGGCTGGTCAAATGGCCCAAGGAGGCAAGGAACTTCTCGGTAGTGATTGGGCCTTGAGTATTACTGGAATTGCTGGGCCAGGGGGCGGATCAGAACTAAAGCCTGTGGGTTTGGTGTTTATTGGCCTGGCGGGGCCGGAGAATTTCCTCGAAACCTTTGAATATCGGTTTAGTTCCCAACGCGGCCGTGATTGGATTCGTTCCCTCAGTAGCCGGGCAGCACTGGATAAACTCCGCCGTCAGTTGTTAAGGGGGTCTTAAGCAGATTGGGATATATGCCCCTTAAAAGCTCTGATAACTGCGGCCCCGCCAAGATTTAGGTTGTTGCATTGATGATTGGATAATTCGCCAGACTGCCAAGGTATCGGCCAAAGGAGATAGCCATAATAACCCCTGGCCCGGGCCGGGAAGATAGGAACCGGATACCGCAGCAACCATTCCCCAACGCATCGCCAGCAATCCCAGGTTCAGGGCTAAGAGAATATCCAAGGTGAGCCACTCAACGCCACCCATTTTCAAGCCCAGGCCCATCAGACTCATAATTAACGGCAAACCCTGAACAGCGGTCAAAAACCAGAGATCGCCCCAGAGTTGCCCCCTTGGTGTTGCGTCTTTTAAGTCCAAGGAACGGCCCCACTCTTGCCACGTTTCCCCCAGGCCCTCATACATCCGCACTTGAATTAAGTTTTTCCCATCCCGAAATGCCACCTTTGCCCCTACAGCTACACAGGCCCGGACTAAACTGACATCATCACAAAAGGACTGTTGGGCGCAGGTATAGCCATTCAGTTGTGTTAAGAGCGACCGCCGAATTAGTAAACATTGCCCATTGGTGAGGGCCCGCTCTGGTTGGGTTTCCACCTTGGCTGCGGCCCCAAAGCGATAAATGAGGGTCATCAACAGGGCCGGCTGCAACCACCATTCCCCCGGATATTTGAGAATAAAGCGCGGTGATAGGCCGATGACATCTAGGTTTTCAGCTCTGGCAGTTTGGACTAAACTTGCAACTAACCCGGTCTGGGGACGAATATCCGCGTCAATCCCTAAAATCCATTCTGAATCAGGACTACTGAACAAATAGCCATTATGCAAGGCCCAGGGCCGTCCCACCCAATCAGCGGGCAAGGGAGGATCATGTTTGAGTCTGATGCGAGGATCCTTGGCTTGAGCGGCCTTAACCAGCGCATCTGTCCCATCTTGGGAGTGACTGTCCACAACCAAAATTTCGCGAACTTCATAGCCCTGACGACTTAAACCCGCTAAGCAAGGCCCCAGACGTAGAACCTCATTGAGGGTCGGAACAACAATAGTAACTTGGGCTAAATCTTCGGGTTGGGATAAGGCGGGCTTGAGGGGGGCCGGACGGCGGATTCCTGGTAATAGGCGTGCCAAAAGAATCAAGAAAGCTGGAACCTGGAGGAGTAAGATCACGGCCAGGCCTGGGGCAAGTAAATATAGGAAGTTGGGGTTGGGCAATGGTTTAAAAATCTAAGCGTTATTTGGAGGCCAGCGTCACAGGTAAGCTGGGGGTGGATTCGTTTAAGGAGCCTGACGGAACTGGCCCAGAACTAACTAAGGGAGCCTTAACCCACAAGACAATCACGGGCAGAACACCCACGACTAAGCCAATAACAGTCGGAATAATAAATCGCTGATCCAGAGATGTCAGGGTAATCACCGCTCCAAAGGCAAAGTTGACTAAGTAAACAATTAAGGGCAACACCAACTGGGCCTGGGTAATGATGATCGGCTTTGAACGCCAAAAGACCATCCCCACAGCCATAAACACGGCTCCAGTCCCCGTCCAACCCAAGATGTTGCGATAGGGCATGCCAAAAAAGGCCCCCACCTCTTGAAACTGCCAGAAGGGGATCGAGGTTTGGCTCATGGCAGGATCTAAAACAAAGTCCCAGGCCGTCAGAAGTACCGCCGCTAAGCCCACTGTCCCAATTGTCGCCAATACCCCAGCCAATTTCCCGCCCATTAGGGGCCTCGAAATGAGACCAGAGTAGGCAAGGACAAAGGTGGCCAGGCCCATATAAAACCACGACAGGGGAATCGTAAAGGGGACTAAGCCCGCAATCTTATAGCCCAGGCCACTGAGGTAGCCATAATGGCCAAAGGGAAAACCAGTGCTAGTGCCTAAGAGTTCACTACCCAGGGAAATACCCACGGCTGGAATTAAAAAAGTCCAGAGTTTACTGGCCCCAAAATGTCGATAGGCGTGGAGGGCAATGGCGGCGGCTCCAAAAACAATGTAAACCACTCCCCCTGTGCCCATACTCAGTTGAAAAAGCTGCTGTCCCCAACTTGGTAAGGACAAAATAAATTCAGGATGGGGGACAACCAAGAGCAAACCCGCCAGGCCAAAGGTCATTGAGAGGACATGGGTGATCAGGCAAATCCGTTCAGCAATTACGAGGGGCTTCATAGGGCGAATTCCACAAAGGGCGGCAGGCAGTTAAAGGCCGTTGCCAGAAATTTTAGTCTCTCATTAGTGTAGCGGCAATGTTTACAAATGTTTATAACTATCCCTGCTAATCTGGCCTGACTCAGGAAGCAAAATGAGGGGGGGTATAATGCCGGCTCCATTCCCAAGGCACAAAACTGCTCCGTCTTTTCGGCCATTGGTTGTCCGTCCCTGTCGGGATCAATAACTTCGGCTGGGGTAGAAACTGGCATCAACGGCCCCCAGGTTAAACTTAATTTTGCTGCTATTGCCTGTCTCACCTGTGCATGAGTGATGAGGCCATTGCCGTTAGATGGTTTGATAGAGGTGAGTTGGAACTGTCGGGAGTGGTGGGGATGGGGACTGGATTGGGAATTGTCTTATGGGCTGTGGTGGCAGTGATCCTGTTGATTGCCCTCGGCCTGGAATGGAAGTATCGGACGCGGGCCGCCAACCCCCTGGAAATTATTCCGACAACTTGGCAGTTAGAAATTTATGAACCCCATTATTACAAGCTAACGGGGGAAATCGGCCTGAGTAACCCCTCGGCGGGCATCGAGGTGATGGTGACGGATCTCCAGGCCAGGGTTCTGCTTTTGTCCGGGGGCAGCACCCAAGCTCTGAGTTCTTTAATCACCGTTACCCCCAACCATCCCGATGCTGAAGCCCGTCCCGATGGCTATTGGTTTGCCTATATTGTCAAATCCCAAAAACAAACCCAAGCCCAACTCACCCTTGATATTACGGGCCCCGATCTCACGGCCCTAAAGGCGGCCTGGGTGAAGGTTGACTATGTGGTCTATGGCCCCCACGGCCGGGAAGAGCGCACCCACCATGACGTGATTCCCTTAGCCTTTCCCAGTAGCGAAATGTCCCGGAATTGGCGACCCGTAGCCCAAGGGGATGTGTTACCGATTCATACCCATTTACTGACCCCTCTGGATAACCCAACTGAAATTGTCAAACGCTATGTCATGCCCCATGCCCAGGCCGGCGATATTGTCACCATTGGCGAAACTCCGGTGGCCATCATGCAAAGTCGTTGGTTTGATCCGGCCCAGTTAAAACCCGGTTGGGTGGCGCGGCGGGTCTGTCAGTTTTTCTTGCCCACCTCTAGTTTGGCCTCGGCCTGTGGAATGCAAGCCTTAGTGGAAGTTGTCGGCCCCACCCGAGTCCTGTTGGCCTTTTTGGGTGGTTCGGTTGCCAAGCTCTTTGGCCATGCGGGCGGTTTTTATCAGTTAGCTGGAGACCAGGCCCGCTTAATTGATGATGTCACTGGCACCTTACCCCCCTACGATCAATTTATTGTCCTTGGCCCGGCCAATCCCCAGGCCGTAGTTGAGCAAATTAAAGCGGAAACTGGACTCGAAGCAGCAATTGTGGATGTCAATGACTTGCAGCGGGTCAAGGTATTGGCCAAAACCAGCGGGGCATCGGAGGAATTTTTACAATCAGCCTTGCGGGCCAATCCAGCCGGAAATGCCGATGAACAAACCCCAGTCGTCCTGTTACGGCCCACCGCCTCGGAAGCGCAACTTTAGCCTGCCCATGGAGACTGTGTCGGTCAAAGCCTGAGCAAGTTCATTATCCTAAAACAGGGCCGGGAGAAATCATCAGAGGCTTGAATTAGGTCGCAATGGATTTCGATCATGTGCATTTTTATTTGAGGAGTCGGGCGCAGTCATACTATTTTGCTCAACAACTCGGACTTCAGGTTTGCGGAACTTGGGCCAGGCCTGGGCAAGAAACCCTACTCTGGGGACGGGATGCGTTGTCACTCCTCATAACCTACCCCTGCAATTCCCCCAGGAAGGCTGAACCCCTCCTCATGAGCCACTTCCAGAATCATCCAGATGGGGTTGTGGATGTTGCCTTTCGGGTTAAAGATATAGGGGCGCAATTAAAAACTATCCCTGAGTCCGCTATTCTCAGCCCTCTAAAAACCAAAATAACGGCATCCGGTGGCTGGGCCTGGGGGGTGGTTCGGGGCTGGGGCGACTTACGCCATAGTTTAATTCAACGCTGGGGGGATGCAGCTGGTCATCCGGAATACCCTGGACTGTTACCAGAATCCCAACACATACCGACTGCGCCCCAATTATTAGGGGTTGATCATGCGGTTTTAAATGTCAGTGCCAGTGAGTTTGCAGGGGCCGTGGCCTGGTATCAAGAGGTATTGGGCTTTGTGCCGGAACAACGGTTTACCATTCAAACCCCTCATTCTGGCTTAATTAGCCGAGTGATGGTACATCCCTTGGGTTCGGCACAGTTGCCAATTAATGCCCCGACCTCAGATAACTCCCAGATTCAACTCTTTCTAGATGACTATGGTGGGAGCGGTATCCAGCACATTGCTTTGCAAACAGGCAATATTCTTAGCCTTGTAAAAGATCTGCGTCAGCGGGGCCTGGAGTTTTTGAATATTCCCGATACCTACTATCACCAGGCCAGCCAGAATCATCCCCAATGCTTTGCCAAACTGGACTTAGACCAACTCCGCCAGGCCCAGGTTTTAATTGAGCCGCAAGATGAGACGGGCAAGCAGCTTTTACTGCAAATTTTTAGTCAGCCTGTTTTTGATCGGCCAACATTCTTTTGGGAATTAATCGAACGCCGTCACCAGGCCTGGGGCTTTGGGGCCGGAAATTTTCAAGCCCTGTTTGAAGCCATTGAGCAGCAGCAACGTTCAGAGTAAATACAACAGCATCCCCTGACCTTGGGCGGCCGCATCTTGATAGTAACTGGCCACATTTTCATAACTCTCCGCCAGACCGGGCCGATCTGCTTCTTCCCAGTTTCCCGGATAAATATCTGCCTCATTCAGTTGGGAGGGATTAAATTTTGCAGCGAATTCATCGGTAGATAAATGGGATAGGGCCTGGGCAACCACCTGGACTTGTTCCGAGGTTAATAACCGCGCCGCCCCATAGCCTAGGTCATCACCCACTTCCTGACCACCTAAGATCACCTGCCCTAAAATCCCTGGACTCTCCCAGGCCTGGCCTGTTAACAGATAATGCAGACCATGCCAGTCTTTATCAATGTCTAAGGCCACCGTTGCTGTTGCTGACAATTCCTCAGTTTCTGGGGTCTCGGTGGCCGAATCAATCAGTGTTTCTAGCAGGCTTGGATTCCCTTGGATGGCCTCGACTAGGGCGGGTGAAATTTGTTGGAGGTAGGCAATCATAGACATAATTTATTTCTCCAATAATGAAACTCTCAATGATCCTGATATCAGCACTGGAAGCAAGGGGAGGGGAACGGTCAAACTGATCTAAGGGCTAGGGAGAGGGGAAGGACTGGCTAAACTGGCATCGGTGGCTCCACTGGGGTCTGAAGCGGCATAGATTTTCTCTTCAATGGCCCCAAACTGTCCCATGGCCTGAGCAGGATTATTATTGAAGGACACCATAACGGCCCCAGCATTACCAGTACGGAGAACAATTTTTTCTTTTGCTGTCCAAGTTTTATTGTCGCCGCTGACTAATATCCCCTCATAGACCACTTCGCCATCCGCAAGAACTTCCAACCAGGCATCTTGGGTAATGTTCACGCCAACTTTGATAGGTTCAGCTTGGGGACTGGGGCTAGGCGTAGGCGAGGCGGCAACTGGGCTAGGACTCGCGGGTGAATTTTGGGGACTGGCAGGGGCTGCGGGGGTGGGACTGGCCTGGGGTCGCACTCCATTGGGTCCGCTGGCTGGTTTCAAAAGGTAAGAGAGGGCGGCAATGGCCCCCACGACCAAGACTACATACAAGAGATAGAGGTGAATCGGCCGAAATTGAAAGCTGGGGAGCGCAAGTTTTTTATGAGCCTGGGGCTGCTCAACCATTGGGCTTAAGGTATGGGCCGGAAATTGTTGGGCAATGGCTTGTCCGTCCAGGCCCAGGGTTTCCGCAAAGCGGCGAATGAAGCCTTGGGTATAGACAGGTTCGGGTAAATATTCAGATTGCCCCGCTTCGATGGCCTCCAGAATAGACTGGCGGATCATGGTTTTTGCAGCTACAGCTTCCAGACTCAGGGATTTTTCCTGTCTGACTTGCTGGAGGTACGCCCCAATTTCGGCTAGTTTTTCCGCTTGTTCCGGCGCAAAGGTCATAGTTCCCATAAACTCCCTACTCAAATCCCATTCGGCCTGCAACTATAGCGTTACACGGACTCGTCTGAACCAGCCGAAATCTGAGAGATAGTGTCTGTATCCCTACGGGTGGCTTGGCCCACAACTACTATCTAAACTTGCTCTGAGCCGATTTGCCATTTAGAGCGCGAGACCTTGATTCACAATCCCTATTGAACAACTGGATGCCCTCCCTCAGGATTATATCGGTTCTGTAAGGCAGTGACTTCAGCAGGGGTAAGAATGCGAACTGCACCTAAGGGGAGATAGGTGGCTGCTTGGGGATTTCCCAATTCAATGGGGCCAATGGCGGCGCGATGGAGTGAGATGACAGGATGCCCCAGTTGTTTGGCGACCCGGCGAATTTGACGGTTTCTACCTTCACAAATCACGATTTCTAGCAAGGCTTCGGCCTGAGGCTGGTTTTTAGTCAGACACAGTTTGACCTGGGCCGGTAAAGTCATCTGACCGGCTAAGTTGACCCCTGTTTGCCATTGGGTCAGAGTTTCTGGGGTGGGATGGCCCCGTACCCAGGCCTGGTAAGTTTTCGGGAAATGCTGGCTAGGGTGGGTTAACTTAAAGGTCAAATCCCCATCATTGGTCAAAATAAACGCGCCAGTGGTGGCAAAATCTAACCGCCCGACCGGATGCAGCCCCGGTACAGATCGCCAAGGTTCTGGCAAAATATCCAATACCGTTGGCCGCCCTTGGGGATCTGCACAGGTAGAGACGACTCCGGCCGGTTTGTGTAAGAGGAGATAGACCAATTCCGGCGGGGTCTGGGGATTGAGACAACGCCCTTGATATTCAACCCGATCTTGCTCTGGATCCACCTGATCCCCCAGGGTTGCTATTTGTCCATTAATAGAGACCCGGCCCGCCCGGATTAAGTCCTCGGCCCGCCGCCGTGAAGCAATCCCCCAGCGTGCGAGAAGTTTTTGCAATCGTTCAGCCATAGCTACTACAAAACAGTCTCAAGGTCAGGGTTTGGATAAGTTTAGGGGGGTTGGGGTGAGGGTCTGGGGTAACCAAATCGCGACGGCGGCCCCACCTGTGATCGGATCATTGCTGGCGAAAATCTGCCCTTGGTGACAATCCACAATTTGCTCCGCAATGGCTAACCCCAGGCCACTGCCACTACTAATGGGTAAGATCAGCCCCGATGAATCTTGGCCCGTTGATGCACTGAGCGGCAGGGGGGAGCGAGATCGGGCTGGATCCGAACGAAAAAACCGATCAAAAATGTAGGGCAAATCTTGGGGGATAAAGCCAGGCCCATGATCAATAATTTCTAATCTTAGACCGGCAACTCGCTGCCCCGTGGGGGGGGTCAATTCCAGACGGGCAAGAATGGCCTGGGCCGGGGGGCTGTACTTAATCCCATTGTCTAAAAGATTCATCAGTAACCGAAAGAGTTGTGCCTCATTGCCCCAATACAGCAGTTGACTGGGGCCAACATAATTCAAGCTGATCTGCCGGGGGCTGGCGAGGGGGTCTAAATTACTCCAGGCCCGCTGTAATAAGGCGACTAAATCCAGGGATTGCCGTTCCATCTGCTCAACGGGGGCCAGGGACAGCCGATTTAACTCTAAAAGCTCCTGCACCAATAAACTCAGGCGTACTGTTTCCGCCAATAGCCGATCTACCCAAGAGCGGAGGTTGGGATCGACCCGTTGTTGTAAGGTTTCTGCTACCAAGCGCAAGGAGGTTAAGGGGGTTTTCAGTTCATGGGCCACATCCGATGCCCAGCGATCCCGCTCATCTCGCAAGATCTTCACTTCTTGACGATTTTCTAAAAACACCCCCACATGGCCATGGGGTAAGGGAATAGCAAGGCCGCGCAGAGGCAGACGTTGGGTTTGTCCAGAGGGCTTAAGGACGCTGTGGAGCCATTCCCGCTGACAAGGAACCTGGGTTGTTTGGACATCATCCACTAAACAATCCAATTCATAGGAGCGCACCACCTCAATTAAGAGCCGTCCGGGTTGTGGGGCCGTACCCAGCAAGTTGGCCATCGACTGGTTAGACCACTGACATAAACAATCTTGATCCACTTCAATGTAGGAAACTGGGGCCTGGTCAAGAATGTTTTGCCAGTAAAGGATTTTGGCTTCCAGGTGAGCGATTTGGGCTTGATAATTTTTCAGAATCGTGCGCAGGCGAACCGGGAGGGGGGAACGAACCGGAACAACATTAAATTCCTTCAGCACTCGCAGCCATTGTTGCCGTTGCCAAGCGGAGGCGATGCCATAGAACACCAGGCCTAGGCCTAGCCCCAAGAAAAATCCTAACTCGGCTGAAATGACCACCGTAGTTTGCCCCCAGGCCTGGATGTGACCGAACCCAACTCCTAACCAAACCGATAGCCAAAGCCCCGCACGGTAATGATGTAGGTGGGATGGGAGGCATCCGGTTCGATCTTTTCTCGCAACCATCGAATATGAACATCAACGGTCTTACTATCACCAACAAAATCTGGGCCCCAAATCCGATCTAAGAGTTGCTCCCGCGGCCACACTCGGCGGGGGTAGCTCATAAATAGTTCGAGAATCCGGTATTCCTTAGGCGATAAGCTAATTTCTTTCGTCCCTAAGATCACCCGGCATTCTTGGGGATAGAGAGTTAATTCTCCATATTTGAAGGACGGCCCATCCTCCTCATTGGCGGTTTGACTGGTGATCGCCCGCCGAATTAAGGCCCGACAGCGAGCAATCAACTCCCGCATCCCAAAGGGCTTGGTTAGATAATCATCGGCCCCCACCTCCAGGCCCACAACCCGATCAATTTCACTCCCCTTGGCACTGAGCATCAAAATTGGTACCCCACAGCCTTCCCGGCGCAGAAACCGACAAATGTCCAGGCCATTGACGAAGGGCAACATCAAGTCCAGGATGATCAAGTCAAATCCCCGCACCCCCAAAACCGCCTCAGCAGCCAGGTTATGATCCAAAAGTTGACTATTGATTTGATCCAAGGCCTGGCGACCATCACTGGCTGTCACCACTGCATAACCCTCATCCTGTAAGGCCAGGGTAATGGTGTCCCGAATCAAGTCTTCATCTTCAACTAAAAAAATCGTAGCTGGGCGGCGTTTTCCGAGGTCTAGAGTATCGGTCGCATCAGTGAGCGTTAGCATAACAATCTGGCCTATCAGGCATTTAGGAAGGATTTTATCACTTTCCTTTCGGAGGTTCCCAGACCATGCTGTATTTTACCTGTCCGCCCCTAACCCGCCTGAGTCAACTGCGGGGCGCGCTGGGGATTGGTTTGGGGGCGGCTGCTTGGGGACAATGGCAAACCGAGACGGCTCAACCCTTACCAGAAAACTTTTACCACCTCCCGTTACCTGCTGCTGCCGATACCCTAATGGCTCAGTATCTCCAGGCCTGGGGGAATCCCCAACAATTTTTGAATGTCAACCCCGCAGAGTTATCCCCTGAACAGCTTCTCCTCTGGGGACTTGGCAGTTCTGATCAGGCCTGGGCTAAGGCGGGTGTTCTGGCACGATTATGTCCCGATTTACGGAGATCGCCACCGTCCAACCTGAGCGCGCTATTTCTGGGGGATTTGCACCAGGCCCTGCATGGACATCTAGCAATTTCAGCAATTCTGAATCACTGGCTCAGCGCAGGCCTGAACTCAATTCCAACTCAACTGGCCTGGGCTTCACTCTCGGGAGAATTACGGGGCTTACTCTGGGGCAGTTTGTACGGGGCGAGGTATGGCTGGAGTTGTTTACCTCCCTTCTGGATTGTTAAAATGCCGCCGGAATTAGAGACACTGGCTTATCAGCTTTTGGGGGCCTGGGCTGGACAACTAGGGAATCTTGCCCCAAAGCAGTCCGGCCCGATTACAACTGCTGGTTATCTTTATCCGCGCTAAAAGTTCGACCGGGAAAGCCTTGGCCTAAAATAGAAGATCGCCCTCATCCGTTGTTTTGCTGTTTTACACCCCCATTCCCCCTCATTGTTCGTTGATAATCTCCTATGAAACATACTCTTTCTGTTTTGGTTGAAGATGAAGCAGGTGTGTTAACCCGGATTGCGGGATTGTTTGCCCGGCGGGGTTTTAACATTGAAAGTCTGGCGGTTGGCCCGGCCGAACAACTGGGCATCTCCCGAATCACGATGGTCGTGCCTGGGGACGATACCGTCATTGAGCAAATCACCAAGCAACTCTACAAGTTAATCAACGTCCTCAAGGTGCAAGACATTACCACCACCCCCTGTGTTGAGCGAGAATTAATGCTCCTGAAGGTGAACGCCACGCCGGCTAACCGCTCTGAAGTTTTGGAGTTGGTACAAATTTTCCGGGCCAAGGTGGTGGATGTGTCCGATGATTCTGTCACGATTGAGGTTGCAGGAGATCCCGGTAAGATGGTGGCCATTGTCCAGATGGTCAATAAGTTTGGCATCCGGGAAATTGCCCGCACCGGAAAAATTGCCCTCGTTCGGGAATCTGGAGTCAATACGGAATACCTCAAGTCTTTGGAAGCCCGTCTTTAAGGAACCTGACCCTGTGGCAGTTTTTGCAGGAAGCATGATTCTAGGCCCATACTCCGCTCCAGCAGCCCCCGGCCGAACTGACCTCAAACCTATTGGTGAACGCCCTGCACTCATGTCCAACCAGCTTCAGGCCTTGTCCTTCAGACAGCTCGATAAAATCGCTAGGGTTAGCTTAGAGTTTGAGAACTTGACAGAATTGGAGCAACGAAGTAGCGAAGTGGACTCCAATAACAGAAGTGGACTCCAATAACAATAGACATTTTACTGAAGAGTTAATTTTTGCCAATTAGTCACTAGACTTGAGTCTTTGCGCGATTAGCCCATATTTAGGCGCCAGTACCATTGTCAGGACAAATAAAAGGGTTTGAAAGACAACGATACATCCCCCGGTCGACGCGTCTAGATGATAGCTAATATAGGTTCCGGCCACATTGGATAAGACCCCCGACCCGGCTGCAATCCACACCATCTGATCAAAGCGATCCGAGAGGAGATAGCCAATAGCTCCAGGGGTCACTAACATGGCAACGACTAAGATAATCCCCACAGTTTGCAGAGCCGCGACAATCGTTAGCGAGAGTAGGATTAAAAATGTGTAGTAAAGAGCCGTAATATTCAGACCGATGGATTGAGCATGAATCGGATCAAAGCAAAAGAGCAGTAGGTCTTTCCGGAGGCAGAGAATAACCATTAAGGTGATTGCACTAACAACAGCCGTTTGGATAATGTCAGCTTGAGATATCCCTAACACATTGCCAAAAAGAATATGCTGTAGATCAATATTACTGGGGCTTTTAGAAACCAAGACCAGGCCCAGGGCAAAGAATCCCGTAAAGACTAAACCAATGACCGTATCTTCCTTGACGCGGGTATGAGCTTTAATAAAGCCAATGGACAAAACAGCCATTAAACCAAAGATAAAAGCACCAATCGCAAAGGGAATGTTTAATAAATAGGCGACGACTACACCGGGCATGACGGCATGGGACACCGCATCTCCCATTAAGGCCCAACCCTTTAAGGTCATATAACAGGACAGGACCGCACAAACCAGACCCACCACTGCACTAACAATAACGGCTTTCAGCATAAAGTCATACTGCAACGGGGCAATGAACCAATCCCAAATCAGGGTCATAAATCGTTAAAGCCTAAGAGAAAACTAAAGTTGCTGTCAATCTACCAACAAGATCATGAACCCAAGAGGAATTTACTTTTTAATCCGATGAGGCAAAATACCGCCAAACGTCCGAGTTAAGTTCTCTTCTGTAAACACATCTGCGGTCGAACCATAGGCCAAAACAGTTTTATTGACCAGAACGACTTGATCGCAAAACGTTTCAATAGAGCTTAAATCATGGGTGGAAATTAAAATCGTATAGCCCTGTTGCCGCAATTCTAGGAGCAGATCAATCATCGCTTTTTCTGTGCGCACATCCACCCCGGTAAAAGGTTCATCCAGCAATAAAATTGAACTATCCTGTGCCAAGGCCCTGGCTAAAAAAGTGCGTTTCCTTTGTCCCCCGGAAAGTTCGCCAATTTGCCGATCCCGAAATTCCCCCATCTGCACCCGTTCTAAACTGGCTTTTACCCGCTGATCATCTTGTTTTTTGGGAATTCGCAGCCAGTTCAAATAGCCATGTCGGCCCATCATCACCACATCCGCCACACTGACGGGAAATTGCCAATCCACTTCCTCGGCCTGGGGAACATAGGCAATCTGATGGCGTTTTTGGGCCTGGCGCACGGGTAAGCCGTTAATTAAAATCCGACCGGCCTGGGGTTTGACAAATCCCATCATCGCCTTGAAGAGTGTGGATTTACCGCTGCCATTCATGCCGACTAGACCATTGATCGAACCGGGGGCGAGTTTAACACTGGCCTGATGGAGGGCAACATTACCGTGATAGCGGACTGTGACATTCTCAACATCAATGCTGGCGGGATTCATGGTTTTGCTCCTGGGGGCTGAATAGGGAGTTGAAAGCCCTGTTGAATAGTTTTTAGGTTGGTGGTCAGTAAATCCAAATAGGTTGGGGCGGGGCCATTGGCATCTGTCAGGGAATCCACATAAAAAATTCCGCCGAATTGGCTGTTGGTTTCTTGGGCCACCTGTCGCTGGGATTTATCACTGACGGTACTCTCGCAAAAGACGACTGGAACTTGCTTAGCCCGCACCGCATCCACCACCTGACGAACCTGTTGGGGTGTGCCATTTTGATCAGAATTAACGGCCCAAAGATAAAGCTCTTGCAACCCATAATCACGGGTGAGGTAGGAAAATGCCCCTTCACAGGTGACAAGGGTACGCTGCTGGGGGGGAAGTTGCTCAAAGACGGCCCGGAGTTGCTGATCGACAGCCTTAATTTTTTCGCTATAGGCGGTCGCGTTTTGGTTGTAGGTACGGGCATGATTGGGGTCAATATTCACGAGGGCCTGGCGAATGTTTTCGACATAGATCAAGGCATTTTGGGGCGACATCCAGGCATGGGGATTGGGTTGATTGGCATAGGCCCCTTCAGTCAGAGGAATGATTTCTACACCCTGACTAATCGTAATGTGGGGGACACCCTGGAGATTGCCGTAAAACTTTTGGGCCCAACGTTCCAGGCCCAGGCCATTGTCGAGAATTAAATCTGCCTGTTGAGCCCGAATAATGTCGCTCGGGGTGGGTTCATAGGTGTGAATCTGTGTCCCTGGTTTTGTCAGGGATTCAACAACCGCTTTATCTCCGGCAACGTTTTGGGCCATATCAGCTAAAACCGTAAAAGTGGTCAAAATAACTTTTTTGCTGTCAGCCGGACGCGAGGAAACAGATGTCCCAGGGGGTGGTGATTGCTCCGGTAATGGGGCTTGACAAGCGGCTAACCAGGGACTCCAAAGCAATGCCACCAGGCCCAGTCCCATAACCCGACCTAGCTTTGATCGGGACATTGGGGCATTGGTCAGGAACGAAAGTTGCATTTCATAATCTTTTCACTTTTCTTAGTGTACTGTAATCCCATGATTATGAAAGAACTATGAAACAAATCTGGCCTGGAATGGGTGAACCAGGGGCTGATCATTGGTGGTCAGGCAATAGTTGATGGAACAGAGGTTTGCATCTTTACCGCCAGGCCTGGAGTTCGGTTATAACCCTAGCGAGATCCTTTTTTGTCCCTTAAGGTCGAGGAGAGAAGCCCAGGCCACTGTTGTGATGAATTGGTTCCTGTCCCCCCCTCTTGATCCAGATGCCAAACCAGTTGTTAGGGCGGGCGAGGATTTGAGTTGGCAATGGTCAGCGGCCATCCAAGCCTTAGAAAAACTCTCGATCCTCTCTTGGCCGGTTGAAGAGGGATTTCTCTTGGCTGGCCCGGCCCCGATCTTTGCCCACCCCCAACTCATCCCCTGGGTATTTGCTCCCTTAGCCAACTACCAGGCCTGTTTGCCGCCCACTTTCGCCACCACCGCGCCAGAACCCATTACCCTGATTCCCATTAGCCCAGCAGATCCCTTAGCAACCCACCCCTTTTGCCTCCTCCTCAGCCCGGCCTGGAACTTAGTTTTAAGCTTCGATGGAGAGTTGGGGCTAAACTTTTCTTTTGATCCGGCTGATATTCTCCAGGCCTGGCAACAGTTAGAACTCCGCCTCAAGATGACCGCGCCCCACTGCCTGTCTGTCATGGCGGATTGGTTACTAGCCCACCCACCCCAGCCCCCGGATTATCGCTTGGTGACAGACTTCAGCCAGGCCCTCCTGCGGGAACTGATACCGCCCCAACCCCGGACTTTGGGGGAATTAGATCTATCGAGTCGCGCGCCGGATCTATCCCCAGGCCTGGAGACGGAAGAACAGCAGTTTCTGGATATTGAATTGCTCCAGGCCCTCACCCATGAAGTCCGTACTCCCCTGACGACGATTCAAACCCTGATTCAACTGCTGCTGAAACGGGCCGACCTACCCGCCGATGTGCATCACCGTCTCCAGGCCATTGCCCAGGAATGCCATGACCAAGTGGATCGCTTTAGCTTGCTCTTTCATGCTGCGGAAATGATGGCTTGTCCGGCCCCCACCCCCCTGACTGGTTTAAGTTCCGTCTCAGTGGAAGAAATTCTTCGGGATAATATTCCCCGCTGGCAAAAGCAAGCCCAACGCCGCCACCTCGCCTTAGAAATGCAATATCCGGCCAAGCTCCCCGCCGTCACCAGTGATCCCAATCTCCTCGATCAAGTCCTGACGGGCCTGGTGGAGCATTTTAGCCAGACCTTACCGCCCTTGAGTACCCTGGAAATGCGCTTTAGTTTGGCCGGTTCTCAACTTAAAGTCCAACTGAAATCCAGTGAAAAACATCGGAGTCAAACCCTGGCCGCAGTCGGAAAAATGCTGATGTGGCAACCGGAAACCGGACATTTAAGCCTCAACTTGTCGGTGACGAAAACCCTCTTTCACGCCCTGGGGGGCAAACTCACCGTCCGCCACGATCACCGTTGGGGGGATGTTTTAACGTTATATTTACCCCTAAACCAAGAGCATCAGGCATACTAGGGAAAGTATTTCAGGCAATCATGGCCAGATCTGTGACGGTTCCTCCTTTGGCAGAACTCCCCCTTATTCCCTATTTAACGGCCACTGGCCTGGTGGATCCGAGGGCAATGGGGCAAATTGGGGTCTATGCCATCTGTGATCAAGGCCTGGCTGTGCAGTATATTGGCTTTTCTCGGGATATTTACCTGAGTCTGCGGCAACATTTAGTCCGGCAACCCCAGGCCTGCTATGGCTTTAAGTTCTATCCTGTTGAGCGTCCCAATCGTACCCAGTTAGAGGAAATCCGCCAGCAATGGCTCAATGAGTTGGAGGCTATTCCACCCGGTAATGACACACAACAGGGGGCCTGGGAAAATGCAATTGATGTCAAAACCCGGATGTCCCCAGCGATGCAGCAGGAATGGGCTGGCCTGGATGAAATGGGACAAATGAAATACCTCAAGGACTTAGCCCGTCAAGCTGAACAGGAAATATTCCAAGTGCTAGAAGCTCGGCACGTGACTGAACTCCTGAGATTTAACCCTAAACTCAAAGAGAACGGCCTCCTGGACTTGAAATGACTCCCGTATCCTTAGCAGAACTAACTCGCATTAACCAGGCCCTCCGAGATGCAGGACAACTGGCCCAAACCCTCGCCACACAGCCCTTTGAGATTATTGAAAAAGGCAAGCATGATTTTGCCACCAGTATTGATTGCCAACTCGATGATATCCTCAGCCAACAGTTCCAGGCCTGGTTTCCAGCCGATGGGATCATCACCGAGGAAAATCCCGACTCTCGAATCCAATTTCATCAAAACTATGAACGGCTCTGGTTAATTGATCCCCTCGATGGCACTGATGACCTGATTCGCCTCCAACGGAACTATTCAGTCATGGTTGGCCTATGGCAAGAGGGCGCACCCCGGGCAGGCTGGGTTTATGATCCGGCGGCTGATCAACTCTTTTATGGCGGGCCAAGCTGGGGCCTGTGGCAAAGTAATGGCAACGATCCTGCTTTTCCCTTAAAACCTAGTCCCCCACCCCACCCCACCCCCGACCAGGCCCCGTTGATGATTGGTTACAAAGATTTCCAGGCCTATGGGGCAGCGATTCAACAGGCCATTCCCGAAACCCAGTTTCATTTTCTTGGTAGCTTTGGTCTCAAGGTCTTACAGGTCATTACCGGCCAAGTGGGTTTATATCTCTATCTCAATAAGCGAGTCAAACTCTGGGATACCACCGCCCCCCTAGCCTTGGCCCAAGCCGCCGGCCTGATTTGCTGTGACTTGACGGGAGAACCCTTGCGATTTAGTGCCGATAGCTTGGAGCATGAAACCCTGACCCATGATCAAACCATTCTGGTCGGTTGGCCCAACTATATTGATTGTTTCCGGGAACGCCTCCAACTGGCCATTGAATCTGTCTAAGGGAGTGTGAATTGGATGAGTGAACCTGAACCCCTGCAAACGAGCCTCTTTGATCTAGTTACCCCATCCCCAGACGTTCTAGATCAACCACCAATCACGGCCGTTACACCAAATTCACCCCAAATTCCTCCCACCGACTACGCCCAAATTCCCAACTCTGCCACAATTGCCATTCCCCCCGGAACCTATGCCAGCCTGAACGAATTAACCACCCATTGCCAGGCCTGTCAGCGGTGTGAACTCAGCCAAACCCGTACCCATGTGGTGATTAGTCGCGGTAACCCCGAAGCAGATTTAATGATCATTGGCGAGGGGCCTGGGCAAACGGAAGATGAAACCGGACTCCCCTTTGTCGGGCGGGCGGGACAACTCTTAGAAAAAATCCTCGCATCCGTGAATCTAGACAGCGACAAAGATGTGTATATCTGCAATATCGTCAAATGTCGTCCGCCGGGAAATCGGGTTCCCACCCTGGCCGAGTCCAACGCTTGCCGCCCCTACCTTTTAGAGCAAATTCGCCTCGTGGATCCCAAAATTATTTTGCTGACTGGAGCCACTGCAGTTAAGGGAGTGACCGGGGATACTCGCGGGATTACCAAGATTCGCGGCACCTGGATTGAATGGGAGGGCCGTCTCTGTATGCCCATTCTTCACCCTGCCTATCTGTTGCGAAACCCCAGCCGAGAGGTGGGCGGGCCCAAATGGTTAATGTGGCAAGATATCCAAGCAGTCCAGGCCAAGTTACAATCCCTCAGCCCAGACCACTCTGTTAATCACTAAGACATCCAAGCATTACTTGCGGCTTTTTGAGGACTTTTCAAACGTGCTTTCATCTTGGAGATAGGTCAACCAGAGTTTGGCTAGATCTTTGGCTAACTCGTCTTTTTCTGGAACCACATGATACATCCGCCGCGGCCGCCCCCGCCCTTCAACTTTTTTCCAATAGCCACTGATAATCCCGTCATCCTCCAGAAACTTTAAGGCACTGTATAGCACCGTATCAGAGAGACGATAAAGGGGATAGTCAGTTTCGATGGATTGAATCAGGGCTGTGCCGTAGGAGTCACCTTTTTCCACCAAGGTGTAAAGCACATAACAGACCGCGACTTCCTTGCTCAAATACACCGGCGGCGGTTGCTTAAAAAACTGATAAATGTCATCCAGTTTCATGATCTGTATTCCAAGTAGGTGTTAAGGACAAAAACAGATGGAACTACAATCTACCACTACCATGAAATCCAAGGAAAAAACACATGACTCCAAAATAACTGCCGTAATGGTAGCGATCTTTCGTATGTCTTAGTATAGCTCTTAGAAAAATCACCAACTGCTCTTGTTTCAGTCTCGTTTACGAGTTTTTACAAATTGTTTCAGTTTGACTACAGAAACTCAGAAAAAATTCATGATGTCCCCTAAAGCCTTATTTTTCATGGTTTTGCCATCACTCGAGGCAGTTAAGACAGATTCGATATGACTTGAATTTGGCATTACATCCCACCGCTATATAAGTCAGGTGAGTCCGTCTTTATTAATATTCGATTGTTACAATTTATCACAACTCTCAATTTACCCACTCCATAGGTTATCGGTCTGGGCAATATCTCTGGGATTATCAGTTAAATCTAAAATTAGAATTCTCGATGTCTGCAACATATCCGCCAGAGACCCCAGCAACCCGAGGGGAATCCGGGGCGGCTCTAGCATTTCCTAGATGTAACCCATTGGCTGGAAAGGGTCACTGAGCAATTAAAAATAGGGCTGGGCTTATTTACTGCGTTGTGCGCGAATCTGTTGACTTAGGCGAATGAGTTTACGATCAAGGGAAAACCCCCGATAGGCGACCACGATCTCTGTCTGTGAAATTAAGTCGTGGAGAGTATTATGACGGGGATTAATCCAGGCCCAGCTACAGTCCACAATCACCGGCGCGACCAACAACAGGATGGCAAACCCCAGGCCACTGTCCACTGCCACCAAGGCTAATAAAACCAACCCGCCTAAGATTCCCTCCCGTTGGGTCAAGCGTTGCAGCAGCGGCGTGCGTCCCCGTTGATCAATAACCCGCAGATCCATTAACCAATGCCCCAAGCTCTGGCCCTTATTGCGGTAAACCACCGCGACCCGTAAGACCCACCAGGCGAGGAGAAAGACCAAGATTTGCCCCCATTGAATCGCTTGGCCTGGAACCGCGGCAACCGCACTCAAGACCCAGACCATGGCCCCATCAATCCCTGTGGCAATGACCCGTTTCCAAGGCCGGGCGGGAAAATAATCTGGATATTGGCGGGCAAGTTCACTCATTGATAAAATCAAACCTTTTTTCCAACAGATGGCCCCTTGGTTTGGCCCATGACCACCTTGGAGCGACTTTAATTCCACCCTATCAATTTTCAATCCTGATCGGGCTTAGCCCCAGGCCCAATTTATGTGGCGTTGGGCAAGTTTTCATGAATGTCTAAATAAACAGGGATGATTGGTACGATTTTTAAAGCCTGCCCTATCTCATCAGGATATGTCTCTCACCCATGACATCATTTTCCAATGTGATCACTGATTAAGATTCCAGAAATTGTTGAATGCAAACTCCTCAACCAATTGGGCTGCCGACAAGTTGCTCTTGATCGGAGCGGCAAGGATGAGCGGCGAGAAATTTTTATTTTCAACACAAAATATCTGCCATGCAGGGCTAAGTTACCTTGAAATGTTAAGTTACGTAGAAAAATTTACTGCGATTGGGTCATAGCCCAACTGTTGGGTCAGGCGTTGGCGGGCTAATTCCCGATAGTCCCAAAAATGTTCCCCAGCAGCACAGAGGCCAAGATAGAGATGCAACACTTCTGGCTTTTTGGAGATAATAATCCAAAGTTGTACCCAAAACTGCCCCCGAATTTCCGACCGGCGTAGCCCTTGATGCCAAATGAGTTGCATGATCAGTCGCAGGCCTTGACTCAGGGAAAATTGCATCACCTGTTTCCGATTTTGGGGGGAACGAATCTGGAGGCATTGGTATAAACAGCGTCTGAGGTAATGTCTGGGTTCGTACATTGTCCAAAAACCAGAAACATATTCCCGAGCAATATCCGCTACGGGGCGAGTCGGGATAAAGTTCATCAGAGTATTTTGATCCCCGGTCAGAGGGCTATTGCTTTCTACTAAGCGATGCTCTTGTTTGAGGCGATCCCAGAGGGCTGTGTTGGGTAAGGCCTGGAGAATCCCTAACATTGGCTGGGGAATGTTGGTTTGGGCAACAAAGGCCTGGATCCGCTCACCGGCCCCGCTGCGTTCCCCATCAAACCCCAAAATAAATCCGGCATAAATCAACAAACCTGCCTCGTTAATTTTTTGGCAAGCTGCAATCAAAGGGTTACGGGTATTTTGGACTTTACGCGCGACCTGTAAACTGTCTTGATCTGGGGTTTCAATGCCGAGAAAAACCGCATAGAATCCGGCTTCCCGCATCAGTTGGAGTAGTTCATCATCTTCGGCCAGATTAACCGATGCTTCAGTAATAAAGGCAAAGGGATAGTGGTGTGACTTCATCCACGGAATCAAGGTGCGGAGAAATCGTTTGACATTTCGCTGGTTGCCAATAAAATTATCATCCACCACAAAGAGCGAGCCCCGCCAACCCAAGTCATACAAGGTTTGTAACTCCGCCAGAGCTTGTTCCGGTTCTTTGGTGCGAGGTTTACGGCCATAGAGGGAGATAATATCGCAAAATTCACAGTTAAAGGGGCAACCGCGGGAAAACTGGATGGCCATCATTAAATAAGCATTTCGTTGCAGCAGATCAAAACGGGGCCGGGGACTTTGGCTAACATCGGGTTTTTCTAGAGACCGAAATACACCCTGGGTTTCCCCCCGATTCCAGGCCGCGAGAAACTGGGGCACCGTCATTTCCCCTTCATCTAAAACGAGGAAATTAGCGCCTGCGGCCAAGGCATCTTCAGGGACAGAGGTGGGGTATGGGCCACCGACGGCAACGGGTTTTCCCAACTGCACTGCCTTATGAATCAAGGCCTGGAAATCGGGTTTTTGCACCAACATGGCCGAAAGAATCACTAAATCACACCAGGCCCAGTCAGCCTCCGATTCACAGCCAACATTCCGATCAAAAAATCGTATCTCCCAGTCTTCAGGTAAGAGCGCGGCAACGGTAATAATTCCCAAGGGTGGAATCACAGCCTTCAAGCCCGCCAATTTCATAAATCGGTCGTATGACCAGAAGGACTGGGGAAATTGAGGATAGAGTAACAGAGCGTTCATGCATTCCCTCCCACAGAGCTATTGCTGTTGATCAACAAGGAAGCATGATCATCACTCAATGATGAGTTAATGACAAATAAATCTTATTTCTGAGTCGTTTCTCATTACCTCAAATATAAGTCAGGCCAGCTGGGTGACTGAGGCAAAATAATCTGAATCAAGTAAACGTTATTTATTCATGGAAATGGGATATAAACTGACTGGACAGGCCTGGGCCGTCATGGCGTTTGGGGTCTTTTTTCGGTTTCTTAGAGCCATCTGTAGGAGCTTTAGGCTTTTTGGTTTCTTTATTTCCCTTTTTTTCTTTTGGCATGATATCACTCCAATGAATCGGTTGTGCTTGAACTGATGTCGTTAGGCAGATATAAAAATTAATAACTCTTAAATCAGGCATAACACTAGGCTACCATTCGGATCCCGTTTAAGGGGTAACAACCTGATTAATCCGATGGCCAATGTTGTGAAGTAGATTGTGGGCCTGGATAATATTCGCCTCACTCCCAACGAGTAAAACCACAAACTTACCCGCTTTAATTTCAGCTTCATAATTTGTTGCTTCGCTGCTGGTAATACCCAGTTCGACCAAGGCAATCGCTAATCCACCCGATTGATAAATATGCGGCCAATTCAGTACACCTATACCAGCATCGGGAGATTGGTAGTTCTGACCAATAATGGCAATTTTGTCCGCACCTAAACCTGCTGATTTCATCTCTGAAACCATCCGCTCTGCTTCTGGAAGGGTGGCGAAAATATCAATAATTGTGTAAGTATTCGTCATGGTTGAACTATTGCAGCTAGCGAAGAGATCACCGGGTGTTTCAGCGTACATTTCCGGTTCCGAGGCGTAGTTATTGACCAATCCTTCTTTATCAACGGTGTAGCCACCGGTTGTATCAATGCTATCGAGACCTTCAGTGTTCTCAGGAATACGTTTATAAACATCGCCTTCCCGATCCTTGCGAGCCGCAGTTTCGGCTGGAATGAGGTGAGCATCGTAGGAATCAGGCGTGGACTCGTGCAGGGTTGGATTGTTGGTTGTAGCACTCATAATTATTCTCCCATAGATTAGAGATTAACTGTTTTTACAAGTGAGCCAGAGTAAAGGTTTTTGAAAAATCTTTTCATCAGCTCAATGGGAGGAAGAGAGACAGAGATTAATTCTATCTCTCTAGCCAGGAAATTGCGTAAAGGCTGGAATCACACCAGGCAGTGCTTGCAATTTCAGTAGTAACTTACACAGGGATTAATACAGAGTTGATAGGATTGACACTGCATTGAACCTGGTAGTTGTTATTAGTCATTAAGTATGACAGCCCATTGTTCTAAATCGAGTTGATGTTATTGTTTGAATTAATGTAGTAGGCTTGATTTAGATTACCTATCACGATAGAGAGTGCCAATCTAGTCATGGTTAATTATCCTTGGATAGTTCTACACAAGTGATGATGCATTGTCGTGATGAATAAACTGGTAATGCCTCAGAATATTGTGTTCAAATGGATGTAGAGAGATATTGCGTTTAATGAAGGACTTGCACGCTGTATTACCGTCGTCGTGTGAGAAAAGACCCAATCCGGTCAGTACTACAGTCGCGTTGTCCGAAGGATCGTATCTGATGTTATACAGTGATCCTTAGCGGTACTGGCTATTTACCCTGAAGCTGAGTCTATGAGTAATTCCCCACCGGCCCCTCCTAAGACTGCCTGGATTAGTCGAGTCTGGACAATAGCCCAACCAGTTCTGGTGCGAGAAAGTATTGTCATTCTCCAAAGTGTGATCAAAGGGGGCGAAATTCTCCTCAGTCGTTTAGAAACTCGCTCCGGTCAACTCCAATTACCGGCCCCTAGCCCTGAATCCTCCTATCTTCTCAAGGCTCAACCCTGGTTCCAAACTCTCGGGGCAAAGTGGTGGCAATTGATGGCCTGGTTACGGGGCAAACTCCCCTCGGCCTGGCAAGGAAAACTGACCGAAACAGGCTTAACGGCAATTTTTATCGGCATTCTTTTAATTTTCCTCTGGCCTGGCCCCAGTCAATCCCCGGCCACACCCCCGCCCCCGAAAACTCGCCCGACTCCAATCCTCGCGCCGCCGCCAGCCCAAACCACCGTCTTGGTTAAACCCCGCCCGGCCCCCAATGCCCTGCCCCCGGTTGAGTTAGCCCCTGAACAGACCCCATCAGAAACTCCTCCCACAGAAATCATTGAGCCTGAGCCGCCCCCGGAAACTAACCTGATCGGGACTGCTCCACCAACCATCAGTGATCAGCCAGACCTTGAGACTCCAGTAGAGCCAACCCTGACCCCTGCACCCGCCGAAGCGATCCCCCCTGGAGGAGCAGCAATAGAAGTACCTGAACCTGTGATTGCGGTTGAAGATGCTCCCATTGTTCCCCAACTTAGCCCTGCGGAAGCTGCCTTAGCCGATGCTCAGAATCAACTGCTGGGGATTAGTGACCGCTATCGGCATGGCCTGGTGGCAGATTTGGTCTTGGATCAAACCACAGGGGCAGCCCGATTGACCTTCAACCCGGCCTGGTATGACCTCTCTCCCTCAGCGCAGGATGGCCTGGCCCAAGAGCTTTGGCAGCGAAGTCATGAACTGGAATTTGCTAAGTTGCTGATTACAGACACAGCCGGACAAGTACTTGTGCGCCCGCCAATTATTGGGCAAAAACCAGTGATTGTGCATCGGGTGGCCACCGTTCCCTAAAATAAAGACATTTAAGACTTCAGGAGGACATGATGGCCCGGACAGAATCAACCATGCTGGAACTCGGCATCCCAGCCCCAGATTTTGCCTTGCCTGATGTTGTGACGGGAAACATCATTAGCCTCAGTAGTTTTGCCCATGAAAAAGCCCTCTTGGTGATGTTCATTTGCCGCCATTGCCCCTATGTCAAGCACGTGGAGGTAGAATTGGCCAAAATTGGCCTGGATTACAAGGGCCAGGGCCTGGGAATTGTGGCGATCAGTGCCAATGATGCGGCGGCTTACCCGGATGATAGTCCTGCTTCTTTGAAAGAGATGGCCGAAACATTAGGCTTTGTGTTCCCCCTCTGCTATGACGAAACCCAAAAAGTGGCCCAGGCCTACACCGCCGCCTGTACTCCAGATTTCTTTCTCTTTGATTCTGACCGGAAGTTAGCCTATCGGGGACAGTTAGATGAGAGCCGCCCCCGCAATGACGCGCCTGTGACGGGGAAAGACTTACGAGCTGCCATTGATCAGGTCTTAGCCGATCAAATCCCCGATCCCCATCAAATTCCCAGCCTGGGGTGCAATATTAAATGGATTCCGGGCAACGAACCTGATTACTACGGTTAAACCCGAAACCGCTAGACTAAGCAAAACACGAGGATACAGAAGCACTATGTTTAATTTGGGTTGGCCTGAGGTGGCGATTGCGGTGGTGGTGGCCATTGTTATTTTCGGCCCGCAGAAACTCCCAGAATTGGGTCGCTCCTTAGCTAAGACTTTTTTGGGATTTAAGTCCGAAATTCAACCCGGCCCTACCCGTAAACCCGATGATGATCCGGCCTAAGAACCCTAGGGATTGATCAGAATGGGGCATCTAGAATCATTGCGGGAATTGCTGACGGCTGTAGCCCAAGGATCGGTGTCTCCAGACCAGGCCTGGGATAAGCTGAAATATTTATCCTACGAACCAGTGGGAAATTTTGCCAAGCTGGATCATCATCGGGCCATCCGTACAGGCTTTCCCGAAGTGATTTGGGGCCCAGGTAAAACAACTGCCCAACTGGTTGAGATTTTCCAGGCCATGCGGGCCCATCATCCCTGTGTCATGGCCACGCGGATCACGGCTGAGGTCTTTGGGGAACTCAATGCGATCTTACGCGATCTTTATTATTTTCCAGCGGCTCGGATTTGTAGCACCGCAGATGTGGCTATGCCGAGATTTCCGGGCACTATTGGCCTGTTAGCAGCCGGAACCGCAGATTTAGCTGTAGCCGAAGAAGCCGCCATCACTGCCGGGTTACAT
This sequence comes from Pseudocalidococcus azoricus BACA0444, assembly GCF_031729055.1. Classification (NCBI taxonomy): domain Bacteria; kingdom Bacillati; phylum Cyanobacteriota; class Cyanophyceae; order Acaryochloridales; family Thermosynechococcaceae; genus Pseudocalidococcus; species Pseudocalidococcus azoricus. The sequence continues at coordinate 262,813 of NZ_JAVMIP010000001.1, forward strand.
GGGTTTGCCATTCAGCGGTTTTGGGATGTGGGGGTGGCTGGGATTCACCGTCTCTTGAGTGTCCGCGAACAATTAAACCAGGCCCAGGTGTTGATTGTGGTGGCGGGGATGGAGGGGGCCTTAGCCAGTGTTGTCGCTGGATTGGTGGATGTGCCCGTGATTGCAGTCCCGACCAGTATTGGCTATGGGGCCAGTTTTGGCGGCTTGGCTCCGTTGTTGACGATGTTAAACTCCTGTGCACCGGGAATTGGGGTCGTCAATATTGATAATGGCTTTGGGGCAGCAGTCTTGGCAGGACAAATTATCCGAGCGGCAACGAAGCTCCCTCATTGATGATGCTCTTGATTTCCGAGCGAGAGCAATTGTTGTTAATGGGCGAGAACCGGATACAGCCGCGATATATGATACTGGGAAGATTCTTTGATGATTATTCAACCGTGCAAAGAACACTCGGGATCCTCACGGCCTGGCATTGTGATGATTCTGTTGATTATTTTGAAATACTCAGTTAAGTCCTAACGTCCATGTGGCCCAAACGTACCGATCTCCAAAAGGCATGGCGTTATTTCCAGGCCCAACGCTGGCAGGAGGCTGAACAAATTGCCCAAAAAGCAATCAAAGAACGCCCCCAGGCCGAGGCCTATTATTTGTTGGGGTTAATTGCCAGCAAAGCTGAAGATTGGTTAAATGCCCGCCGTCAGTTTCAAAAAGCGGTGGATTTGGATCCCTGGTATGCCCCGGCCCAATACTCCTTGGGATTACTCCTCCATCAGTTGGGTTTGACCGTAGCGGCGATTCCCCATTACACCAAGGCCGTGGAAATTAAGCCGGATTGGGCCGAGGCGCAGATCAATTTGGGAAATGCCCATCTAGATTTGGCCCAGTTAGATCAGGCGATTCAGAGTTACCAAGCGGCCTTAACGGCTCAACCCGATGCTGCCACAGCGATGTTTAACATGGGCACGGCCTTTCAGGCTAAAGGGTTATTGACGGAAGCCCTGGCCTGTTATGAACAAGCCCTGCAATTTAATCCCCAAGATAGTGATGCCCATAACAACCTGGGCAGTTTGTATGTGGAAATGAATCGCTATCCGGAAGCCTTGGGGCACTTTGACCAGGCCTTGACAGTTGATCCCCACCATGTCAAAGCAGCCTTTAATCGCGGGCGGATTTTCCAGCAACAGCAACAAATGGATCAGGCGGCCGAAATTTATCAACAGGTCTTGGAGCTTGAACCGGATTTGGTGGCGGCCCGCTTAGAACTAGCCCACATTTACCTTGGACAAGGTCGCTATGACTTGGCAATGGGGGCCTATCAAACCTGCTTAAAATATGACCGCAACTTAGCAATGGCCCACAATGGCCTGGGCACAACCCTCCTCGAACAGGGACATTTAGAACCCGCCCTGCAAGCCTTTGACCAGGCCTGTCAACTCAGTCCCGAAGATGGGGATATTCGCTTGAACCGGGCGATGACGTTACTCCTGAAGGGGGATTACAAACGGGGTTGGGCGGAATATGAATGGCGCTGGCAACACTCACAGGCAACCTTGCACAGTTTTGAGCAACCGGCCTGGGATGGGCAACCCCTAGAAGGACGCACCCTCCTGATTTATGCCGAACAGGGCCTGGGAGATGTGATTCAATTTAGTCGCTACTTACCCTGGCTGCAAACCTTGGGTGGCCCCATCCTCTTGGAAACGCCCTTACCCCTCTATCGCCTTTTGCAGCCCTTAAATTCTCACTTTACCCGGATCCCCCAGGGACAGCCCCTACCCAAATTTGACTGTCATGCCCCCTTGCTAAGTCTGCCGTTTCTTTTGGGCTTAGAAACCATTCCCCCACCCCTTTCTCTCTTGACAACATCGGGTTTAGAGGTCAGTCGGGTTAGCGGTTATCCCCAAGAAGCAGCCGAGAATCTCCGGGTAGGCCTGGTTTGGCAGACTAGTGCCCACAGTCCAACTGCCCCCAAACGTTCCTGCCCCCTGGAGTTACTTCTTCCCCTCGCCTCCATACCAGAGATCTCCCTGTTCAGTTTACAAAAGGACATAACATTGGCTGAAGGGACTCAATTGGCCCAAGCTGGAATCTTTGACTGTTCCCCCCACCTGGAGGATTTTGCGGATACGGCGGCCTGGCTGAGACATTTAGATTTAGTCATTAGTGTCGATACCGCAGTGGCCCATTTGTCAGGCTCTTTGGGGATGCCCACTGCTATTTTGCTGCCCTTTATCCCCGATTGGCGCTGGCAATTAAAACGTCCCGACTCGCCTTGGTATCCGACTGTGCAACTGTTCCGGCAAACCCAGGCCAATGCTTGGCAAACGGTCATACCTCAGATCAAAGACTTAATATTGAGGGGCATTTCTATGAAAAAATCGAGGATGACTAAAATTTAATGTCTCAGAAATTTTCTAGCCCCCCATGCTAACGGCTTTCACTGCGGGACTTTTGCTGATTACGGTTTCCGAAATTGGCGATAAAACTTTTTTCATTGGGGTGATTCTTGCGACCCGCCACCCTAAACGTTGGGTATTTCTTGGGGCCTGGCTAGCCTTATCCCTGATGACGATTCTTTCGGTGCTGATGGGACAAGTTTTAGCTCTGTTGCCGCCTCAATATACTCGCTATGGGGCAATTGGCTTGTTTATGTTTTTTGGCTTGCGGTTGCTTTACCAGGCCTGGAAAATGCCCGCCCAAGGAGTCGCTGCTGAAACGGCTGAAGCTGAAGAACTGGTGGAAAAGGCGGAAAAAGAGATGAGTCCGCGTCAGGCTAACTCGGCTTGGGCGATTGTCGGTGAGGCTTTTACCTTGACATTTCTGGCGGAATGGGGCGACCGGACTCAAATTGCAACGCTCACCTTGGCTGCGGCCCAAAATCCCTGGGGGGTGGCCTTAGGGGCAATTACTGGCCATGGAATTTCCACCTTGATTGCGGTGGTCGGGGGTGGTCTCTTGGCGGGGCGGATTTCCGAGCGGAACATTACCCTCTTGGGGGGCATCCTATTTCTTATCTTTGCTATGGTGATGTGGGTTGAGGGTATTTAGGTGTTGAGGTTTTCGTTGCCATCCTACGATTGGGGCCGCTTGGTACAGATGTTGCCGGGCCCATTACAAGATCCCCATCGCCTAGGCTTAATTGCCTCCTTGGGGTTTCACGGCCTGTTGTTTCTGACGGTGTTCATTCCCACGCCGCCTGAGCGCAGCCCAGAGATTGCCGAGACGGTGGATCTCGTGACCCTTTCTCCCACCCAAACGGCCCTGCTGCCGTCCTTAACGCCCCTGGTGCCAGACGAATTACCCAACTTGAGTCAAACCATTGCCGGCCTGGGTGAGGAATTTGCTTTACCCCCCATCAGCTTTGATGCCTTACCCCCACTGCCGCCGTTACCGGCCTTGACTCCCTTACCGAGCTTTAGCCAACTGCCCCCCCCCATCTATGCCCCCTTTCCCTCTGTGGTGACACGGCCCCGCCTCAGCCAATCTCCCCCCCTCCCCCCAACGATTCGCACCCTACCTGATGGCCCCAGTGATGTGGCTGTGGCCCCTGATTTAGTTGCCCCCAGTCCCAATGAAACTCCTAACGCGGTCACTTCGCCCACGGATGATCAGCAGGCCCTTTCCGGCTTGTCTCGGTGGATTTCCCAGGCCCGGAGCAGCATTAATGGGGCTGTGATTAGCCTAAACTTTACTGCCAAGTTGGAGCCGCCCTATCCCGCCGGGGCCTGTGCGGATCAGTTACAAGGACGGGTGGCTGTGGCTGTTCTTATCACTCCAGAAGGTCGGTTGGCCAGTACCTCCGCAGCCTCTGGGTTCAGTCAAAATCCCCAGTTAATTCGCTCCAGTGGCCATGGGGTGCTCGATCAAGTGGCAGTTCGCACGGTGGCAGCCCAAAGTTTTCCCAGTGGTGGACAATACCAGGCCCTACTTTATACCCTCGATTTTGTCTATAACCCAGCCGTTTGTGGACAACCTCCCCGCCCTGCCAGCCCAACTTCCCCAGAGGCTTCGCCCACGCCGACGGTTAGCCCCAGCATTGCACCCACCCCGACAACTCCACCTCTACCCGCCGCAGAAAATCAACTCGTCCCCAGCCCACCCCCAGCCGAGACCACCCCCACCCCAGAGGCCAGTCCCACTCCCCAAACGAGTCCGACCGAGAATAATCCGAATTAGTTGGTCATTGAGAGGTTGGCTTAGTCCGATTCAACCCGATAACCGAGTTCTGCTAGATGAATTTTGGATTGTCGCCAGCGAGTGCGGACTTTGACAAATAGTTCTAAATAGACTGGCCCAAGGATGAGTTTTTGCATTTGGGCCCGCGCCTCGGTGCCGATGGCCTTGAGCATTAGTCCCCCTTTGCCAATGATGATCGCTTTTTGGGAGGGCCGTTCCACATAAATGCTGGCCAGGACTTTGGTGATTTTGGGTTCTTCCACAACCTGCTCAATGGTTACAGCTACAGAATGGGGCACTTCATCCCGGGTTTGGGCTAAGATTTGCTCTCGAATTAGTTCGCCCATGATAAATCGCTCGGGTTGATCGGTGACCAGATCGGGGGGGTAATAATAGGGGCCTGGGGGTAAGAGAGTAACCAACTGCTGTTGTAATTCCGGTAAGCCAGTCTCTGTCAAGGCTGAAAAGGCTGAGGATTGCCAACCATAGGTTTGCGCGAGTTCCTGATAGGTGGCGGCAACGGGGCCGGGGTCCGTCAGGCGGTCGGTTTTGTTTTGGCCTAAAATCACTGGGATTGTCGCCGTTTTGAGCAACTCGGCAATGTAGCGATCTCCATTACCAGCCTTCACAGAACCATCCACCACAAATAAAATCACATCCACCGCGTTGATGGCGAGTTTGGCATTACTGACAAGGACTTGCCCAAGGGAATGGTGGGGTTTGTGGATCCCAGGGGTATCAACAAAAATCAATTGGGCTGCCGCAGTGGTTAAAATTCCTCGCAGGCGATTCCGGGTTGTTTGGGCCACCGGGGAGGTGATCGCGACCTTTTGACCAATGAGTTGGTTCATGAGAGTGGATTTGCCAACGTTGGGCCGGCCGATAATCGCAATAAACCCAGATCGGTAGTCTGGCGGGGCCTGGGGAATTAACACGGAGAGATTAGCTCTTGATTTACTAAGACGATCATGATAAACAACCTAGTTGCAGTTAGTTACAGCGATCCCTATCCTAAGATTCAATCAGAGACTTAGCATAGTATGATCACATAATGTTTTATCCCAGTTTTGCTAAAACCCTCCCTGCCCATCTCAGTCTGCTACATGCCTTAGTAAAACGAGAACTGGAAAGCTACTATAAAGGTTCTGTCTTAGGCAATCTTTGGTCACTTCTGAAGCAATTATCCCAACTGTTAATCTATACCTATGTTTTTGGGATAGTCCTGAAGGTTAAGCTGACCTTAGCAAATTTACCGGAAAACAATTTTATCTTTGGTCTCTGGCTTTTTGCGGGTTTAATTCCCTGGACAGCTTTTGTAACCGGGGTTTCCCAGGCCAGTACATCTGTTATTAACCAGCCAAACTTAGTTAAGAAAGTATTATTTCCTTTAACCCTATTGCCGTTAGTCCCAATTTTAGCTGCCTTTGTAGAAAGTAGCTTGGGGTTAATGGTCTTAATTATTTTGACTGGTTTTGCATTACACAATATTGCCTGGACATTGATTTTATTACCGCTGGTCTGGCTCCCACAGTTGTTGTTTACCGCTGGCCTGGGTTATTGGTGTGCTGGATTAACGGTGTTTATTCGCGATATTCCCCAAAGCTTAAGCGTTATTCTAAATGCTTGGTTTTACCTTACGCCGCTCGTTTATCCAGCCTCGGTCATTCCCGCTGGGATCCGGCCGTGGGTCTTTCGACTCAACCCTTTAGCTGCTATTGCTGAGAGCTACCGAGATATGGTCTTGGGGGGAAATGTTGAACATTGGCGGGATCTGGGCATGGCAACAGTCATTTCAGTCATTATTTTTTCCACAGGTTTATGGGTGTATCGGCGTTTACGCCCTGCATTTGCCGATGTCCTTTAGGGGTGAGTGATGTCCACAGACAGCCTAATTTCCTTAGACAACGTTTCTAAATGTTATCGCCGTTATGATCGTCCAGGGGATCGCTTAAAGGAAATCTTCTGGAAACAGGCCAGTCAAGCGCAGGAGTTTTGGGCCCTACGGGATATCAGCCTAAGGGTTCAACGGGGTGAAACACTGGGTATTATTGGCCGAAATGGCTCAGGTAAGAGTACCCTGCTACAAATTATTGCCGGTACCCTAGCCCCCACCAGCGGTATCCTCAAGGTTCAAGGACGGATTGCGGCTCTGTTGGAATTAGGTAGTGGGTTTAATATTGAGTTTACGGGCCGGGAAAACGTTTATTTTAACGGGCAGGTTCTCGGCTTAAAGCCAGTTGAAATTGAGGAAAAGTTTGCAGAGATTACGGCATTTGCTGACATTGGAGACTTTATTGATCAGCCAGTCAAAACCTATTCTAGTGGAATGATGGTGCGGTTAGCCTTTGCCGTTGCCACAAGTGTAGAACCCGATATTCTCATTGTTGATGAAGCTTTGGCCGTTGGGGATATTCACTTCCAGGCCAAGTGCTTTAAGCGGATGCGAAACATGATGGATCGGGGCATTACTGTTCTTTTTGTTTCCCATGACACCAGTACCATGACTGGCCTGTGTGATCGTTGCCTTTGGCTTAAACATGGGCAAATTGCTATGGAGGGCAAGCCCAAAGATGTTACCCAGGCCTATCGGCAAGAAGTTTGGGAAGATCAAGGGTTTTTAGCTGCCACCTCAATGACATCAAAGGTTGCCTTGGATCAAGAAAGTTCATCTGAATTTGAAGGTGATGTAGCGCAATCTTCAGCAATTCCAATTCACCAAATTACAGAAAGTGAGCGAATTGGTAACGGCGATATTCAAATCATTGACTTTCAGCTTTTGGATGCTCGAGGCCGCTTTCGACAGGATATTGATCACGATGAACTAGTAACTGCGGAATATACCCTTAAAGCTAATCGAAATGTTGCAGTTTATGACATCGGTTTAATTGTGAAGGACTTGAAAGGTAATGAGGTATTTTCAATTTTAGATCTACAACCTCAAAACTACCCAGTTCTCAACCCTGGACAAGTGATTCAGGCCAAAGTGACCCTCTGTTTTCCGCTCCGGGCCGGGGCCTACTATATGACCTTAGGGGTAATTGGGTATCAGGACAATCAACGGTATGATTTACAACGGGTGATTATCTATGATCATCTAGAGTATGGCTATTTCTTTAATGTCAATCTCTACTCTAAGCGGGTGATTCATGGGCCAGTTCATTTTGAGGTTAAGTTTACGGTTAACTTATTAGAAGCAGCTTGTTCGGAGTCATTAGTCAGTCCCTAAGATGAGGAATTAGTTTAGTGATCGGCCTATCTCTACCTAACCAGAATCAAGACTCCTGGGAAGATTTGGTGCAGCTTGTCAGCCCTTATACTCTCTCAGATTCTCAACGATTAGGCTCTCTTTATCACTTAGCTGAAACATTGAAAACCCAGGGAATTTCTGGAGATTTTGTTGAATGTGGCGTTTACAAAGGCGGTAGTGCGGCAATCTTGGCTCGATCCCTCAGTGAAAATACTCGGATTTGGCTATTTGACAGCTTTCAAGGAATGCCAGAAACCACAGAAAGAGATGGGCATGAGGCGGCTGAATGGGTGGGAGCTTGTGTTGGCCAAATTGAGGATGTCAACACGGTAATGAATACTCTAAATATTTCCCAGGATCAATACCTGATTCGGCCAGGTTGGTTTGAGGAGACTTTTCAAGACACACTTCCCGACCAGGTGTCCCTCCTCCATTGCGATGCTGATTGGTATGATTCCGTAACATTAGTTTTAGAAACATTTTATCCCCGTATGCCCAGAGGAGGATGTGTTGTTTTAGATGATTTTGGCTACTGGGAGGGCTGTCGGGAAGCATTTTATGATTTTTGCTTCAGACATAATGAAAAGCCCTTGTTAGAGCGTGTGGGTACAACCCAGGCCTATTGGATTAAAGGTAAAACTCATACACGGCATGGCTAATGGTTTATAGTCCTTTAACAGGTTCCAATCAAGTTAAATTACTTCAAACATTTCAGGTAGAAGAACTGATCCAGGCCTGGCAATACACCTTTCAAATTGACATCTCTCTTGAGTTTAAGAGTTACAAAGATATTTATTTATATGAATGCTTAGAAACTCATCTACAGTTCTTCTATCCCTTTGATATTGAAGGATCAGCAAGGCTTTATGCAGAGCTAATGAAGTTTAATTGGTATTACATGAGTGATAAATGGGAATATCAGATTGCCTTGGCTGATATTCAAGGTAAAGAGGCCATTCTCGAAGTCGGCAGTGGTTTTGGAACATTTGTTCGGGTCGCACAGCAACAGGGTTTGAACATTCAAGGTATTGAACTGAACTCTCAAGCAATTACGGCTGCTCAAAGTCTAGGGCTTCCCATTAGCTCAAAGACATTCACAGATTTACAGCTTCAAGGAGAATCCTTTGACTGCATTTGTAGTTTTCAAGTTCTTGAACATATCTCAGATCCAAGTTCTTTTATCACCAATTGCCTAGCATTACTGAGACCAAAAGGGACGTTGATTTTAGGATTGCCTAACGCTGAAAGCTTTCTAAAATATCAATATAATCTTTTGGATCTTCCGCCTCACCATATGCTGCGCTGGTCACTGAATAGCTGTAAAGCCTTAGGGAAACTATTTAATCTCAGTCTAGAGAAATACAAATATGAACCCTTAGCTTCTTATCATATATCTGGATATCTCGATAGCTATATTGAACACTTTAGGGTATCGTCACCTCTGGGTCAGATCTGGCTTAACGCTCGAACTCGTTCCCTATGGATGTGGCTGCTTCAAGCAGGTTTGCGACAGTATTTAAGGGGCCAAAGTTTTTATACCCTATATCGAAAAACCTAAGTCTATTGAATTCAGACTACCAGCATAATGATATTCAAAGTTGTTAAGGAATACGGACATTAATGTATCAGCCAGTTCACTGTACTATAATGCTGAAAATATTGAATTTTAATCCTGCAAGATTATTTAATTCCTAATATCTAGAAAATTTAGTAATCTTATTGGAAAATAACCTTAATTCAATATTTGGATTTTAACTCGAAATTAAGATGCTTCTAAGTGTTAATATCAGAAAAAAATTAGTTGTATCGCGTTAAGGAAGCTGTTCTGAGACGGTAGAAATGTCAAAAAGGTTAGTCACAAAGTATGTTTTAACTTGTTCCCCTCTCACCCTCAATGAGTAACGCTATATTAGAATCACTTCGATTGCCTAAGGTGGATGTGCCCTTGTGAATTTTCTGAATTTAGGATGTGGTTATAATTTTCACCCGGATTGGATCAATATTGACTTTATAAGCACCGGGCCTGGGGTTATTGCCCATGATCTTAAGCTGGGAATTCCCTTTGCGGATGCAAGTTTTGACTTAGTGTATCACTCCCATGTTTTAGAACATTTTCCCAAGGCTTTGGCCGACAATTTCCTGAAGGAATGTTACCGCGTCCTCCGGCCTGGTGGCGTTATTCGAGTTGTGGTTCCAGACCTCGAACAGATTGCTCGTCAATACTTAAAGTTTTTAGAACTTGGCCTGAATACAGTTGCTACTGCTCAGGGGGCAGAATCAGAAATTATTGCGGCTGAATATGATTGGATCATGCTAGAGCTGTTGGATCAAGCTGTCCGTCATTGTTCTGGAGGAGACATGATCTCCTACCTCACTAATTTAAACCCTGAAGGAGAACAATTTGTTTTAAGCCGAATTGGGAGGGAAGGCAAAGAATTAATTAACAAGATTAAAAAGGGAAAGCCTGTCGTTGAATTAAACGATCCTAGCTCTCCTTTGGATGTAGGTCAATTTCGGTTAGGAGGCGAACCGCATCTTTGGATGTATGATCAATACTCATTGGGGCGATTACTTAGGCAGGCTCAGTTTGAGGCCGTCTGTCAAAAATCCGCAGATGATTCATATTTTCAAAATTTCAAGGAATATCACCTAGATATTGAAATAAATGGTGAAGTAAAAAAGCCAGACTCTTTATTTATGGAAGCTATTAAGCCACGACAAAATGGATGGGATCAAATTATATTTAACGCACAAGAAAGTTCTCTGAAGATTATTCACCTCAGTACTTTCGACATTCAAGGTGGTGCAGCCAAGGCTGGTTATCGTTTACACCAGGCCCTACTTGGTTCAGGGCATCGTTCTTTAATGATTGTGAAGGAAAAGCTGTCTGATGATCCAACTGTCTTGCAGATTAGTCAGCCCTCGGACTTAGATTGCTATACTCAAAGCTTACTAGCCATTCAAACACACGGGATTAATACACACCGTACTTCAATTTCAAACACATTGTTTTCGCTTCCCTACCCAGGCCTAAATCTGAGTCAATTACCAGAGATTCAAGATGCGGATATTATTAACCTCCATTGGGTTTCCTATGGTTTGTTGTCGCTAACATCTATCCATCAATTACTTCAACTCAACAAGCCAGTCATTTGGACGTTGCATGATATGTCAGCGTTTACTGGTGGATGCCACTATAGTGCTGGCTGTCGAGGCTATGAGGAAACCTGTAGCAATTGTCCTCAACTGAGTTCTGAATGGTCGGAATTACCAACTATAACTCTGCAAGATAGGATTGAACTTCTAAACTCAAAAAATCTGACGATTGTCACCCCTAGTCAATGGCTATATGAATGTGCAGTGGCTAGTCAAGCCTTTAGAAATCAAACTATTAAATGCATACCCTATTCTATTTCGACAGATGTGTTTAAGCCAACGGAAAAAGTGATTGCGAAACAAATCCTAGGCATTCCTCCAGAAGCTTGTACCCTCCTTTTTGTTGCTCACAATCGAGATGAAATTCGTAAGGGCTTTGCCCACCTGATTCAGGCTCTAAAATATTGTTTAGATGATCATTTATTTTGGACTAAATACAACCAACAAGAAATAAAGTTAGTTTGCCTAGGAGCTGGTGAATCTGATTGGCAAGTACCAGGCCTGGAAATAACTTTTTTAAAATATGAAGAAGATGAAACTATTATAAGTCAAGTGTATAGTGCAAGTGATTTATTACTTCTTTCTTCCCTAGAGGACAACCTGCCAAATACAGTTTTAGAAGCAATGGCCTGTGGCACTCCCGTCTTAGCCTATGAGGTTGGTGGTATCCCTGATATGGTTGAACATCTAATTAATGGATATCTGGTTCCCCGTGGAAATATCAAGGCATTTGCTGAGGGGATTATAAACTTTATTGACGCGTTTTTCCTCAACAGCAACAATTCTATGGCGATGGGATTGAATGCTCGAAAAACAATTACAGAAAAATTTACATCATCTTTACAAGCACAAGAGTACCTGAAGCTATATCAAGAACTGCTCAATTGCGACTCCGGTAAAAATAATGCTTGTCAAGATGACCATCAGCAGAGTTCATTGTCTCCCCATCTACCACTATTTGAGCAGACCCTAGGAAATAATTTTCAATCAGTTTTTAGTCGATTCTCAGCCCAGTCTCTCCATGGGAAACTACTGGAAATAGAGATGAAAACTGAGTTAAGCCTTAAATCTATTCAAGAAAATTTGGAACAGACACAGACGGCCCTTAATAATTTACAAATAGAGCACAATAGTAGCCAGGCCCAATTAGCTGAAACTCAATCGGCTATGACAAAGTTACAATCTGACTTCAAGGACGCTAATTTAGAACTAGATCAACTTCGAGGTCTGATAACAGAAATGGAAACCAGTAAATTTTGGAAAATTAGGATTGCTTGGTTTAAGCTTAAGGAGATTTTTAAGATCAATTGAGAAATCAGGAAAACGACTACGGCATAGATTTTATATTTTTCGTAAATTTACTGATGGAATTCACCTATGACCTTAAACGTAGCAGATGTAATCATTACTGGTTCTGAAGTCAATCATAGACATGGGACTGGAATTTTCTTAAAGAGAATTTTCCAGGATGACTCTCAGATTATCTCCATTCGCTCTAGTGATGGCTACAACGGCGAGCAAGACTTTGGTCACGTACACTTTTGCTATAAACATAATCAAAATAATTTACTGACTTATTTTGAGGGGGTTCAGGTTAGACGCATTTTATGTATTCCCTATAGTTCTGATGATGTGCTAACTGCTTTGGAGTTGAAGCGCGTCTTCCAGGCCCCCCTTTGTACCTATGTTATGGATGATCAAAATATCTTAGCAGCAGGTATTTCAGATAAATTAATGCATGATCTCTTAACCCTTTCCGAGCTAAGACTAGCTATTTCTCAGGAAATGCGGGATATGTATAGTACCAAATATCAGGTTCCCTTTACTTTTGTCCCTCCCCTTGTTGAATCAAAACTGTTTGGCGGCTCGTTGGAGATATTAAATACAAGTCAAGCTCAAAATAGGATTGGTATTTTGATTGGGAATATTTGGAGTCAAAAGGCGTTTCAACTTCTATACTCAACTTTAGAATCCTCAAAGCAACAAATTCATTGGTATGGTCAAGCCAGTTTGGAAGCCTTTGCATATGCATCTGAAAACAACAACTTAGATGATTCTAAAATTCAATTGTTTGGATTTCTGCCAACGGAACAGGATCTAGTCCAGAATATGCGCCAATACCCCTATGCAATCATTCCTTCGGGCACCCTTAACAGGCAGGATGACCGACCTGAGATTTCTCAATTTAGCTTGCCTAGCCGAATTCCATTTATCATTGCAACATCCCATACACCGATCATTGTTTTAGGTAGTAAGCGCAGTGCGGCAGCTCGGTTTGTAACTCGGTTTAATGTCGGTGTTGTCTGTGAGTATCAATACAGTACGTTTACAGAGGCAGTTCACTATATTTGCCAACCACATATCCAAAGAATAATGCGACAAAATGCTGCCAACATCAGTTCCTGTTTTAGGGTTGAAGGCTTCTCCGAATGGCTTTGGAAATCCTTAGAATTACGCCAGCCATGGGATACAACCTTTGAAAACTTGAGTGATCATCCCGATATTGAAGCTCTGATGCCAACGCTCTTTTTCTACGCCAAGCAGGCCTTTGAATCGGACATTTATCAAGGGCTACTCGACCAAGTTGCAAATTTACGGTTGGAAAGAGATGAAATGCATCGGCAACTTGTCAATGCCCAGGCCACGATCAAGCATGTTGAAATTTTCCGAGATATTGCTGAAAGGGAAATTCTAGCCATGAAAACTAGTAAATTTTGGCAGTTGCGAGAAGCTTGGTTTAAGCTCAAAGGCCAAATTAAACGCGGGTGATTGCGCCACCGGGATCAGGAGAACATTGATTGGTCTAGGATGACTTTCTTGTCCGTGGATGCTTTAATACCCCAGGCCTGGGCGCAACTGTTACAATAAATTAAGCTGTTTAAGCTATGCAGTCCCCCGAAAATCTCAAAACTTTTCAATCAGCTAGAGGTGGTTATGGCATTGTTTGGTCTTGGTAAAAAATTAACCCTCCCCACCCTAGAGGATGCCTTTCCCGGCCGAAGTCAGCCCATCCCGATTCCCGCAACTCATTACGTTAATGGCAATCCCCTGGCTCCCCCGTATCCCCCAGAGATGGAAATTGCTCTGTTTGGCCTGGGCTGCTTTTGGGGCGCAGAGCGCAAATTCTGGCAAATTCCCGGAGTTTATGTCACAGCGGTCGGCTATGCAGCTGGAGTCACCCCTAATCCCACCTATCAAGAAGTTTGCACAGGGATGACTGGCCATAATGAAGTAGTCCAGGTTGTCTATGATCCAGGCCAAGTCTCCTACCAAACTCTCTTAAAAGTCTTTTGGGAAAGTCATAACCCGACCCAAGGTATGCGGCAAGGCAATGATGTCGGCACACAATATCGCTCTGGAATTTATGTCTTTAACGAAGCCCAACGCCAAGGGGCAGAACAGTCCTTGCAACAATACCAACTTGCCTTAGATACCGCCCGTAAAGGTAAAATCACCACTGAGATCTTAGATGCCCCACCATTTTATTTTGCCGAAGCTTATCATCAGCAATACCTAGCTAAAAATCCCAACGGCTACTGCGGCTTGGGCGGAACCGGGGTATGTTATGAGGAAGCCTAACGCTGTGGATTTAGCTCAACGGACGCTGATCGGAATGGCCATTGGCATTTTCATCGTCTCCATCCCTATCTCCTTCAGTGATTTGAGTCAACTGAATGCCTCACATTTGATCGTTGCAACCATTTTCCTGTTGTCAATAATGATGATGTACCAGTTTTGGGGTAATCGTTTTCTTGATACCCTGAGCAAAATCCTGAATGGCTTTGGTGGCTAATTGCTAAACAGTACTTATTGAGCTTCTTTCGGCCATTGCTTCTTAGTTAATCAACCGGAATACGGGGAAGGCGATGTTTAAACCCGCAAAGAATTTCCCAGGAAATTGTCCCCAGGGTATCAGCCCAGCTATCTACACTGATTTCTTGATCCCCATCTTCTCCTAGGAGCGTGACAATTTCTCCCTCTTGAACATCCGGCAAATGGGAAATATCAATCATTAACTGATCCATCGTAATCGCCCCCACCTGCTGCACCCGTTGTCCACGGACAATCACCGTCATTTGATTGGATAATCGGCGCGGGACACCATCGGCATAACCAATGGCCACCACAGCAATTCGCATCGGATGGGGGGCAATAAATTGATGACCGTAACTAACTCCCGCGCCAGTAGCCAGAGATTTAATTAAGGTAATGCGGGCGCGGACTTGTAAGACGGGGCGGAGTTTAATTTGATGGGCCAGATGGGGGGCTGGATAAAGTCCATACAAGGCCAGGCCAACCCGAACTAGGTCGTAATGCAAGGCCTGATCCCGTAAGGTTGCTGCTGAATTAGCCAAGTGGAGACGGGGAATAGGAATCCCATTGGCCTGGGCCTGGTGAATCACGGTTTGAAATTGGTGATGCTGGACTTGTGTTAACGCCGGGTCTAGGGCATCGGCCCCAGCAAAGTGGGAGTAAAGACTGGCAATTTGGAGATTCGGTAAGCCCCGGACAAATTGCATAAACTCCAGGCCTTGCTCCCAGGGACACCCCAAACGAGCCATCCCCGTATCCACCATTAAATGCACAGGTAAGGGATGGGGGGCATCATCCAAATGGCGTGAAAAAATTAGGGCTTGTTTGGGGGAAGAGAGGGTAGGCTGTAACTCCCATTGGGCCATAGCTCGCACCAGGGAAGGAGTGTTAACAGCACCAAGAACCAAAATGGGAGCTTGAATCCCCTGCTTGCGTAACTCAATCCCCTCTGGAACAGTTGCAACCCCTAGCCAATCCACCCCATTGTCTAACAGGGTCGGGGTCACGAGGCTTGCCCCATGGCCATAGGCATCGGCTTTGACAACTGCCATTAACTCCGTTGGAGCTTGGAGTAACCGCTTAATTTGGCGGGCATTGGCGGCCAGGGCGGCTAAATCAACCTCAACCCAGGCCCGTTGGCATTCTTGGGCAACAGATAATCGTTCTTGGCTCAACATCTCCCAACATCCTCACCCACACCTCTTGCAAGCCAATGCCAGACTCAACATCATTCTTGAGTTAGATTAGACATTGCTAGGATTACGGTACACTAGGTTGCCCCATGCAGCCTAATTACTAGTTTTCCTGGCTTGCTATGTTAGCATTTGTGGGAATCCCTGCTCTACAGCCATATGGGGAAAGTTCTGGTTCTAAATGCATCCTATGAGCCGCTCAATATTACGAGCTGGCAGCGGGCGATTGTGCTTTTGATCAAGGGCAAAGCAGAACAGGTAGAGCATAATGGCAAGTTAATCTACAATGATTTTCCCCTCCCGACCGTCATTCGGCTGCGTCATTACGTCACGATGCCCTACAAGGAAATTCCCCTAACGCGGCGTAATATTCTTCACCGCGATGGACATGCCTGCCAATATTGTGGCTACAGTGGCGATGAGTTGACCTTGGATCACATTATTCCCCGCTCTCGGGGGGGGGGAGACACCTGGGAAAATATTGTCACGGCCTGTGTTCGCTGTAATGTGCGCAAAGGTAGCCGAACTCCTCGGGAAGCCAATATGCCCCTGAATCAAACTCCACGCCGCCCCTTTAGTAGCCTTTATTTTGAAGTGACTAAGCATTTACGGAGTGGCACCCATCAAGAGTGGCGTAAATATGTGATTGGGATGTAGCTGGGGCTGGGATAACCCTCTGATTGTCAGCCCAAAGGCCCTTCTTAGTTGACCGCTTTTAATTCAGCAATATTCCAAAGTGTCCCTCCCAGGCCAGTGGGTTCAGCCCCCTGAATCCTATTCCGAAAAGCAGCCAGGGTGAGGGGATTAACGAGATAGATAAACGGGACATTGGCCTGGGTAATTTGTTGGGTTTCAAAGTAAATTTCTTTACGGCGGTCTTCATTGAGTTCCTGCGCCCCTTGAATGTATAAATCCCCAATCCGTTGCTCCCAGGCCTGGACTTCTCGCCCCCTTAAAGCCGCATCTGCTTGATTGAAAACATGGAGCCGCCCATTGGGAGACCAGATATTAAAACCATTATTGGGTTCAACGCCCCCTGTAAACGCGCCAATGTAAGCTTCCCAATCGTAACTGTTGGCTAGTTTTTCAACCAAGGTACTAAAGCTGATAAAAGTGAGGTCGGCCTGGATACCAATCGCAGCCAGATTTTGTTTAATTTGAGCACTGATCGCCTCACGTACCGGACTGCCCGTGGTTGAAAGCAGCGTAAACTGGACGCGGTGCCCCTTGGGGTCGAGTAATTGGTTTTCCTGATTCCAACTAAAACCCGCTTCTGCCAAAAGTTTTCTAGATTGGTCTGGGTCGAAATCATAGACCTTTAGGCCCGCCTCTGGAGAGAGATAGTAGGGACTTTGAACCGAGAGGGGAGAATTTTGCGTTGCCCCCAGGCCACGGTAGAGGTTATTGATCATCGTTTGACGGTCAATGGCATAGGCTACGGCCTGGCGAAAGGGAATCGAGTTAAACCAGGCTGATTTAATTGGATCCACAAGGGGTTGCCCATTGCGACTGCCTTTATTTTGATTGAAAGATAAGAAGGTCACTCCAGATGCTGGCCCGCCGTTGTAAATCCGAAAATTCCCGCTCTCCTCTTCTCGTTTCAGAAGCGAAAAATTCATCGGTGCCACATCTAAGACATCCAGGCCCCGTGACCGAAATTGAATCAAAGCTGTATCCGTAGAGTCCACAATCTGCCAGACAAATCGTTCTAAATAGGGTTCTGGGCGTTTCCAATAGTGGGGATTGCGCCGAAAAATAATCCGTTGATTGGTGGTGTAGCTCTCAATCGTGAAGGGGCCATTGGCAATGATCAGCGTTGGATTCGTTTGCGTCCCCCACATCGTCAAGAATTTTGGATTCCCATCCCGATCTAAGGTTCTGATTCCCTCGGCTAAACTGTGTTCCGGTAGAATTGGCAGGCCAGAAGTCCGAAAGAAGGGGGCAAAGGGTTCCGGCAAGCTAAACTGAACGCGGCGGGCATCCAAGGCCTGGATTGTGGGTAATTGCTTTTGTTGACCAACTCGCAGAATATCTATCGTACTGCTGGGAATTTTCGGATTCAGGTAAATTTCGTTATAGGTAAAAACGACATCCGCGGTGGTTAAGGGGTGGCCATCAGACCATTTCAAGTTTGGCCGGAGGGTGTAAATAATGCTCAAATTATCCGGAGTAATCTCCCAAGACTCTGCGAGAGCGGGTTCCAGTTCCCCAGTTAGACCATTTTCGCTAATCAGCCCTTCATAGATAAACCCAAAGACATTAGGAGATTCCTCATTGAGGGCATAGTTAAAGGTCTTAGGGTCAACCGTGATACTCGCAATCAGTTGGGGAACTTGCGCCGTTGGGTTCCTGAGTCCATCGAGGTTACATCCTGTCAATCCCAGACCTACGCAAAAACTCAGAATCACAGCCCACAAACGCATGGGGATAACCACGAATCAAGACAAGCCTATTATATTCCCCAGAGATGTGAGACTCGAATGAGTCTGGAGGGTGGTCAATCAAGCCAAGTTAACGATGAAGGTCAAGTCCCGACCCTAGCTGTGTTGCTGCTGTCGGTAAGCCAGATAAACCGCCTCAATAAACTCTTCAGCACTAGCCTGGGCCAGTTCAGAAGGTATATCTTCCTGAACAAAAAGAAGTTCTTGGAGACTATGGTGTAAGCGTTGACTCGTTTCAAAGCGGCCGGCTGGCTTCAGCTGTTGGCGGTTCAGCAAAAAGTTACGAACGAGCAGATAGTGATCCGGTTGGAGTCCCCCCAGGCCTGGTAAATTCTGGATCAGCGGGGCCAATTCCCTTGCAACGAGTGAAATTGTTTGTCCAGTGGGAGCATTCCGGGTGGCCTGTTCATCTTGAATCACAAGAGTACCTGCGACCATATCGCCTAAGCGCTTTTCCGACGGGGTAAGAGCGACTAAAAACACGCCAATTCCGAAGAAAGGAATATCAATGGCTTGCAAAAAACTCCGCAGAGCCGCTTCCCGGACTCCAATGGGTTTGCCATTATCCTGCACAACTCGAATCTCAGCTAACCGTTTTCCGGGGGTTTGTCCCTGCCAGGCCGATTCAAAATAAATGTAATAGCCGTTGTAGATAAAGTAATTAATCAGCAAGTAAATCCCCAATGCCCAGAGGTTATAGGATTGATCACCGTTGGGAAATTGCTCCAGTAAAAACGGATAAATCCCATAGAAATAGAGATAGCCGACAATAATGGCTAAGATTAATAACCCCACATAGAGAATAACCTGATCCACCACCCAGGCCAGGGCCCGACTGCCAATTCCTGCCAGGGCAAAATCCAACTCAATACTTTCGGGGGTTTGTAAAATCACTCGCCGCATAAAGCGCATTGGGGAGGGGATTGTGGCCTGGAGGCGAAAACTCAGGCCTTCATTTCGGACGCGCAAGTCGTAGTACATGACCGCCTTAATCCCTTGCCAAACGGGCAGTAATAGCACCGCCGCAAAAAAGCCCGCAACGGGGATCACCATCACCGCATTGATAAGACTGGCGGCCAAGTTGGCAGGGATGACCAAAATGGAGGCAATAAAAAACACCGTCAGGGTATGCCAGGCCTGGCCCTGGGTTAATCGCCAACTGCGCTGAATGGCCTCCATTGCGGTCAGTTCCGGTTCAATGGCTAAAACGGCATCCACCAAGGACAACCGAGCCGCCACATAGGAGACCGTCACCATGGCGGCTAGAATAACTCCCAACAATAATAAAAGAATGATCAGGATTAAGGCCGTCCGCCAGGCCTCGCTCATATTGCCCCAATCTAAACTGTTGATCAGTGGCCAAAAGCCTAAATAGAGCAAATAACCAAAGGCTGCCCAGGCCAGGTAGATGAACAAGAGAATCAAGCCCGTCCCCAAGACCGTCCAGAGGTAAGACCAGAGCCGGGGATAAATGAACCGCCGCACCTCTGCTTCATCTTCGGTGGAGTCTTGAAGGGCATTAAAAATGAGCCGGGATAAAAGACCTCCACTGGCGGTAAAGCGAGCTAGGCCAAAGCCAAAGAGGGGCAACCCCAATCCCAACAGCAGAATCAAAAGGCCAAGAACTATCCCGAAATTTCCCTGATTACCGGCAATAAATACGGCTCCCACAACCCCGAAAATCAATCCACCCACCACCAGGCCCAGGCCAATCAAGAAAAACCAGGCATGGGCAATCAAACTAATGAGAAAATAGCGATTCCCGGCCTGGCGATAGATTTGCAAGGCAATGGTGATGATAGTCCCACTGGCAAGGGAGCGGGCTGGACGAGATTGAGGACGCATCATGACCCAAACCCATTAGGGCAGTTTCGGCGGTGTCAGTCCACCGGGCAGATTTAGATTGGTTCCGCCTATGTCAGGAGCAATCGGCGGTGGGCTTAAGCCATCGGGCAAGCTGAGGCCTTGGGGTAAGGGAGTTCTCAGAATCGCTGATTGATCTTGAATCGCTACAGCATTAGCAGGAGGGGTAAATTGAAACAACTGGGCGGGCTGACTGGGGGGAAATTCCCAACGGGTAAATTCAGCCGTGTATTGGGGCGCGCCGGGGAGGGTTTTGTAGGTAATGACCACCTTTTGGACAAGGGGTTGATCACTGGTGCTAACCCAAATTTGCCAGTTGGACTCCGGCCCGGTAACAAAGATGTTGTGGCAAGGTTCCCCATTCACCGTACTCAGACCTAAATAGCGACTGGTAAAAGTTTGGGGATCGTAGGCCGCAAAGGCATCGGAAGTGACAAAGGCTATCATCGGAATCGGGCTACTGCTGCGGGTTGTTAAACTGGCGACGAGATCATCCAAATTATTGGGAGCCGGGGCCTGGTAATACATATTCTGATCCACATCCAGCCAGGTAAAGGTTGTCCCGTTATAGAACACCTCTGTCTTTTGGAAATCCCCATCATAGCTAGCCCGGAGTTGGTTATTGCGTTGGACAGAGACCGTCTGGGTGGCGTGATAGGTGACCTTATCCCCCCCCGAAAGCACATTGTCGTAGGTGATTTGATTCGTAAAGGTAAAGGCCGGCTTGGTTTTCAAATAGTCAGCGGCAGCCCGGAGAATCCCTGCGGGAGAAACTTGACTGGTACTGGGGGGTGGGGCGGCCTGGGTTTGGGCCAAAGATGGAGCTAAGGAGACTCCCCAGCAACCCAGACAAAGGGCAAAGGCAAACCCAATCGGGCGATTCATAGCAGGCATAGCAGAGATTTCTACGATCACGACAATCATGACACAATCCCCTGAATATGGGACTCACCAGGCCTGGCCGTTTAAAATGCTTAATTTTTCTCCACTGTTCCTAAAACGATTCAATGGAACTGAACTACAAAGCTCCCCAAACAAAAGAGTTAAGTCGGACTTATATCACATAAACATTATTTATATCTTTGATCTCTTTGAATTGCCTAAGCTTATCGTTAACCTGAATATATCCCCCTGAATGATGCGAGGCTTTCCTATGCCAACAATCTTCACCCTGATCTATTTCCTATTGATTCGGACTGGCCAATCAGTCCAGACATCCCTAACGGCTCTCAATCCGTTACAACCTATTCGCCAATGGTTGAATACCATCACGATTCAGCATCCCGGCCAGGCCCATTTATTGTGCCAATTGATTCCGGCCCAATGTCCATTTGCACGGGATATTCATCTGTTTGGACGACTCTGGATTCATATTCCTCCCCTGTGTAAACTCAATCCTTTCTATGAAGAAGTCATTAGCTTAAGGTTTCGGGCCCTATGCTATCTTGCAGATGTGTGTGATCAAGATATTCATCGCTACTGTTAAGCTCAACCCAGAACGGTTTTGGAATTGCCCTTCTCCCTTCTTTCCAGGCACGCTTCCTATGCACAAAGTCAATCAGCAACCGGCAAATCTTGATTTAGGTTGGTCTATCCAGATTTACAGTGGTCAGCGGCGATTGGTTTGTGTTTTAGATGCCTCCCATGCTTGGAGCTTAATCACAGGCATTGGCTTGGGCTTCCTGTCCGCCCTCCTGACCATCCATGCCCCAATGAATCAAGCCCAGTCACCATCCCTGGGGAATCAGCCAATTAAGTCCCAGGATTTTGATTACTCCCATTGGCCGGGTTGATTGACTGCCCTTTGACATTTCATCAAATTTTTCGTCCCCGGTAGCGCATTTGATAGCGATAGGCATTTTGTTGGAGGAACAGTCGAATTTCTTCCTTCCGGCCAACTGTAATTAACGTATCTTCTGGCCCCAAGCGATCATCAGGTTTGAGGTGGGTTTGCATCTCATCATTGCGATGGCGGAGGGCAATCACTAACATCATTCCCTTGGCCTTAGCTTCCAAATCTTCTAAGGCGAGGCCAACTAGGGGGGAATCAGGTGGTAAGGTAAATTCTTCAATTTCCACTTCTAATTGAGTCAATAATTCAATCAAGTGACTGCGTTCGGCCCGTGCTTCTAAAAAGTTTAAAATTGTTGGGCGGGTAATCAGTTGGACCATCCGGTGGGCACTAATAGTGGCCGGTAAAATCACATGATCTGCACCAGCTAGCCGGAGTTTGGCCTCAGTTTCTGGTAAGTCTCCCCGGGCTAAAATTTGCAACTGGGGACTTAAGCCACGGGCTGTGAGGGTAATAAAGACATTACTGGCATCATTGGGTAAAACCGTCGCTAAGGTAGTGGCCCGATTGACTCCCACTGCCAATAGTTCAGTTTCATCCATCACATCATCGCCCACATAGGTGAGAAACCCCATTTCTGCGGCAATTTCTAAGTTTTCGACACTGGCATCAATCACCACAAAGGGGATCTGAGCCTGGGCCAACTGCTCGGCTAAACTGCGGCCAAGATAGCCAAAGCCACAGAGGATCACATGATTGTTCAGTTCTGCAAGGTCGGCAGGCAAGGTCTCCATTGCTAACTATGCACACCTCGATAGTGGAGTTTGCTCTTGATGGAAACTTCCCGCACATATTGGGGGGTATCACCGTTATGGCCGAGCACAATCAGCGTATCGCCCAAAATTAAAACCGGATTATGACTGAGTTTGGTCAAGAGTCGTCCATCGGGTCGGCGCACTGCCACAATAATAAAACTCCCCACCCCCCGGACTTCCAGATCATTAATGGCCCGCCCAGTATGGGGACAGTCTGAGGTAATCAATAATTCTTCCAGTTGAATATCAATTTGTCTAAGGAGTTCGTTAATACCCCCCCGGTCATGGGTTTGTTCGACAAAGTTTAAGCCCTTGGGCCGCAAAATTAGGTTGGCCATCTGGGCCGCACCAATGGCAGTGGGCAGGAGGACATGATCGGCTCCGGCTAGGCGTAGCTTGGCTTCAGTACTCGGATATTCGGCCCGAGCAATGATTTGAATGGCCTGGTTAATATTGCGGGCTGTCAGGGTAATAAACACATTCATCGTATCGTTGGGCAAAACTGTTGCCAGGGCTTTGGCCCGTTCAATACCGACAATTTTGAGGGAGTCTTCCTCGGCCGCACTGCCTAAGCTGGCGAGATAGCCCAAACCATCTGCTAAGTTAATCCGCTCGACATCCGTATCCAGAATCACAAAGGGCTGTTGAAGTTCCTTGAGTTGCTTGGCTATGACCTGCCCTAACCGCCCAAACCCACAGATAATGACATGCTGTTGTAGGTTACTGATTTCCCGAGAGGTCCGGTGAATATCCAGGGCCCGATTAATTTCTCCCTCTGTAAACATCTGCACAACGCCACCAATGGTATAAACCGCTGAAGATGTCCCGGCTACAATCACAAAGATGTTAAACACCCGTTGATAGTCTGCGGTGAGCGGCCTTACTTCTCCATAACCCACCCCAAAAATGGTGATTACATACATATAAACTGCATCAAGGAGTGTCCAACCAAAGCTGAGATAGCCGAGAATAGCCACGACCATCGTCAGAAAGAAAAAACTGACCCCAATCATGATCCGTTGGAGAGAACTCAGTTGAAAGTATTTTTTACCAGGCCTGGGCATAGAAGACGGGGGGCAATGAATGAGACTGAATCAAGTCTTGCTTAGGACTATAGCACTAGGGTTCATGGTCGCCAAAAGGGTCTCAATAGTCCTTAGGAGCAGAGAACTTTGGGCATTGATTGGTCTTAATCTATATTTTGCTGATTGCAACTCGAGGGTTAGTGAACTGAGTCTATGCCATCCCTGCTCCCCAATTTGCTACCTGGAAAACACTTCAACTAAAAAGTCATAATTAGGGGGATGTAGAGTCGGTTAGGTTGTGGCGTTTCCTATGGCGATCAAGATTGCAGATTTACGGCAGGACTACCGATTGCGACGATTACTCGAATCTGAAGCACTCGCGGATCCAATTCACCAATTCCAGGCCTGGTTTGAGGAGGCGGTTCAAGCTGAGTTACCCGAACCCAATGCCATGACCTTAGCAACCGTCACCGCCGGAAATACCCCCGCTGCCCGGATGGTTTTGCTCAAGCATGTCGATCAGCAAGGCTTTGTATTTTTCACGAATTATCTCAGTCGCAAAGGCCAAGAACTGGCTGGGAATCCTCACGCCGCCTTGGTTTTTTGGTGGGCAGAATTAGAACGCCAAGTCCGCATTGAGGGAGTTGTGAGCCAAATTGCGCCTCAAGAATCCGATCACTATTTCCAAAGTCGCCCGCTTGGGAGTCAGTGGGGGGCCTGGGCTTCTGAGCAAAGTGCACCGATTCAAAGTTATGCTACCCTTGAAGCCGCCCTGCAACAGATTCAAGCTCAGTATCCCGAACCGCCAATTCCCCGACCCGATCATTGGGGTGGTTATTGCCTCAGCCCAACCTTAATCGAGTTTTGGCAAGGACGGCCAAACCGGCTCCACGACCGGCTGTGCTATCAACGGCGGGCAGGAACGACCACTTGGAATATCCTCAGACTCTGTCCTTGAACAATAGCAAACTAGCAGATCAGAAAAGGCCAAACTTAATGTATTGATTTCTATTCAAAGCATAGAGCTCATGGGATTACCCATTAAGGATTGGCTAGGGGCGGGTTAAAAACATCTGGCTGGCGGAGTTTCTCAGATTTTGATGAGGCGGATTGACCTGGTGTAAATAACGACTGGGCCGAGTATGGAGATACAGGCTCAATTATTGCGGTAGCCAACCCAAGTTCCATCCATCTATCTGATAGGATTGAGGGGCCATAATCCAAAAGAAATGTTAATCTATACTACGCATCATTATTGAGAATTGAGATTTTGGTACTATTGCTCAATTTAGGATCAGGGCAGATCTAGCCGTGGCTATGTACATATCTCTTGACTGCTATCAAATTCTCGGACTTCCGATCCAGGCCACACCGGATCAACTAGAACAGGCCCATCACGATCGGCAACAGCAACAGCCCCATCATCACTTTTCCACAACGACCCTGAGTACCAGAGAAGAAATCATTACCCAGGCTTATCAAACTCTTCGTAATCCCATTAGTCGGAGCCATTACGATCAAGCAGTGATCAGCTATGCCCAAAGCCTGAAGTCCCAGCCTCAGCCCGAAGAACCACCTCCAGGGATTCAGATCGAAGATAGTCAATTTGCGGGTGCCTTACTGCTGCTCTATGAACTAGGAGCCTATAGTCAGGTTGTGGAACTGGGAGAACCCCATGTGGGGGGGGGCAGATTTGACTTACGCCGACCCTATATGGGATCAGCCCTAGCAGAGTCAGATATTTTGCTAACGGTGGCTCTGGCTTACCTAGAACTGGGCCGAGAACAATGGCAACAGGGACATTATGAGCCAGCCGCCTACTATCTTCAGGGTGGGCTGAATATTCTAGTTTCGGAAAACCAATTTACAGATGTGCAAACCCAACTGAAAACCGAGCTTTATCGGTTGCGTCCCTACCGAGTCTTAGAACTGGTTGCCCACCCAGACCTAGAGAGTAATGAACGGCAGCGGGGGTTAATGCTTCTCAAGGATATGTTGTTGGAGCGGGAGGGTATTGATGGCAATCGCAATGATCACTCCGGCCTGGGTATTGATGACTTCCTCAAATTCATTCAGCAGTTACGGGCCTATTTAAGCACCGCTGAACAACAGGAATTATTTGAGGCAGAAGCCCGCCGTCCCTCTGCCGTAGGCACCTATTTAGCCAGTTATGCCCTGATTGCCCGTGGGGTGAGCCAACATCAACCTGCCTTAATTCGCCGGGCCAAGTCCATGCTGAAGCGGCTCCTGCCCCATCAAGATGTTTATTTAGAAATTGCCAGTGCGGCCTTGTTACTGGGGCAAACCCATGAAGCCCTGCAAACCCTCAGTTTGACCCAAGATGTTGATGCCCTTAGCTTTATCAAGGACTATTCCCTTAGTTCTCCCGATCTTCTCCCAGGCCTATATCACTACACGGATCAATGGTTAACTGAGGAGGTTTATCCAGCCTTTCGGGATTTAGTTGGGCAACCTGTGGGCCTGGAGGCCTATTTCGCAGATGACCAAATTCAAGCCTATGCGGATGCCTTAGCTGCAGAAACTGCCACCCGTCCACAGCCAGCAACGGTTACTACAGCCCTTAGCCCCCCTAGCACCGATTCCACCTTCAGTGCTCCATCCTTACCTGCACCATCTCCAACAGTTGATCCCCTCGCAACCCCAACTGTGACCTCTCCTCCTCTCAAGCCCGATTATGCTTGGCCGAGCTTACCCACATTCTCGACAGACTCTGAAGCAACACCAAGTCCCTCACCACTTTCAACGCCAACCTCCTCCTTCCCCTCCCTCAGTGCCCCGACTCTCCCCTATGAACCCATAGCTAACCTTCCTAGCAGTCTGACATCTCCCCGCCCTGCCCATCATCTCAGCCAGCCTGACCTTGCCAGTCCCCCGGATGCGCCGCCGCTAGGGCCGGAAGATTGCCCCACCCCCAATCACAACGCTGTTCAAATTCTCCCCCACCGCCCCCAGGCCAATCCTCGCCGTCTCCGTCATGGCTTACGAATTGCCCAGCCTGGCCGCTTCGCCTCAGTTTGTCTGCTGCTGGGACTGGGTGTTGTTGGGATTGGGTTTGCTGTCCGGGGCCTATGGTTAGACAGGAGTAGCCCGCCCATTTTGACCCGTGAAACACCCTCAACTCCCCTGAGTTCTTCCGCGGGTATTAGTCCCAGCCCAAATCCAGTCCCCCTTAACTCTCCTACGAGTGAAGTAACCGCATCTCCTACTGCTCCAACCGCCAGGCCAGCCCCGATCAATTCTCCAATTCCTAGCCCAAATAATGAAATTCTGACTACGGAAATGGCCCAGGCCCGGATCGTGGATTGGCAAAAAGCGAAGGCCAGTGCCCTTGGTCAAGAATATAACATCGCTTACTTAGGGGACATCCTAGCTGAACCGGCCCTCTCACGTTGGAAAAGTACGGCCCAAACCAGTCAATTTGAACAGTCCCATTGGCAATTTGAACTCAGTTCGATTGAAATTGATAGCCTGCGTCCCTTAGGGAATGATCGCTTTGAGGTGATGGCCCGGATTCGCGAGGCAGCCAAACTCTATCAAGGCAACCAACTGCAAACCAACCAGTCCTATGAAGATGACTATCAGGTGCGGTATGTCTTCATTCGCCAAGGTAATACCTGGTTGATTCGCGAAATGAAAGTGGTTTCCTAACTCTTTCCCCCCAGGCCCCACCCAGAAAGTCAGACCAAACGTTAGGCTGAAAAAGGAGACTCCGCAATTCCTAGAGATTGGCCATGCCCCACTATCCAACATTTTGGCCCCAACCGGATCTGTCCCAGGCTGCCTTTGTTGCCGACACTGCGACCGTCATTGGCCAGCTTGAATTGGATACAGGCAGTAGTATCTGGTACGGGGCTGTTCTGCGGGCTGATGTGGAAAGGATTAAAATTGGTGCCCATACTAATGTCCAAGATGGGGCCGTACTCCACGGTGATCCGGGCCAGCCCACAATATTAGAAGATTATGTGACCATTGGGCATCAGGCTGTTATTCATGGTGCTTACATTGAGCGGGGCTGCTTGATTGGGATTGGGGCCATTGTCCTGAATGGTGTCAGGATCGGTGCTGGCAGCATTATTGGCGCTGGGGCAGTGGTGACTCAGAATGTTCCAGCCGGTTCCCTAGTGGTTGGGGTTCCCGGAAAAGTAGTCCGAGCCGTTTCTGAAACCGACCAGGCCGAGTTAATTACCCATGCCCAAAAGTACGAAAAACTAGCCCAAGTTCACAATAACCAAGGCACAGATTTGGGGTTTTAGATCCGAACCGATGATGTGACTGATTGAAGCTAAGACGGGGACAAGTCAGAAAATGCTTGATGGGCAGTATTTTAAAATTTCTACTCCCTCAGAACAGCCTACGTAACGCTATAGTTCGACATTGATTAGGGTTGAATTATACAGTCGGTCTAAATTACTAAAGATCTCTCGTCCTTTAGCGTCTTTGTAACAGCAGGCTCCCAAATTGACCAGTGGCGATCAGGTCAGGGCAATGGCCGGTTCATGACTGGGATCTCTAGGAGTTGTCAAAAAGCTTGTTTCTGCCAAGGTTTGCCGATGTCCCAGTTCCCGCAGAACAATAATTTGCCCATTCACCAGGCCTTGGAGAAGTTTTGCTAAAATTTGTCGATCCGCGGGGGTGAGTTCACTATTCCACAGGGCCTGGTTCAACTGATACTCCTGGGCAGGGGTGACTAGGCGGGTGGCGAGAATGCATCTAACCAAGTGGGATTGGGAAAAGTTGGGAGTTAAGCTTAACACGGGGAATAATTCCTCAAGCGAAATGCCTACATTCAATAGAGAGATTGAAGATCGATTTTCGAGCCTGAATTTAGGATGACAAACCGCCAATTTCCCAGTGGTGATCCGGTCAACAGCGGGGGGATGACGTTGATCACAGGGAACCATTGCCCGGCCCAAATCGACATATCTGCGGTCAGTCTTTGCGTAAAATAGAGCATCAGTTCACAATCCTGGCTCCTAAAAGTGCTTTTGCCTCGGAAGTAGCGAAGCTGACAGTGGGCTTAACAGTAAGAAATAAATTTTTGTGATTTGAGGAGACTCAGCGATGCTTAAACACCGGTTGCACAGCCTAGGATTACTCACACTCACCTGCTTAGGGTTGGGTTTTGGCTCAGGCCCGGCCTGGGGAAGTCAGTTTGGGCAAAAGGATGTGGATCAGACCAAATATGCTGTGATCGCTATGCCCATTGCCCGGGGCGGATACAAACTCTTGGTCGTCGAGCAGGTCAGTAATAAGCGGCCCTGTTGGGCGGAAAATGGCCTTCAACCCACTGTTATTGATCCCCTCCTAGCCACCTTTGACTTCACCGGAATTTGTGGCCGGAGCATGGATAGTAATGGCTACTCCATCCGGGTTGAACAACAAGATTTAGGGATGGAATATCGGTTGAGTGTAGAGCAGCAGGAGAATGAACTGTATCTGGTGGGAGTCAGGAATCGGGGTGGAGCAGAAGCCAAAATGGTGATCGGCCGTACCAATGGCCTGGTTCCGGGAGCCTTCCTGAAAATTAATTTAGAACCCAATTGGCGGATCACTCGCCGTACCTTTGAAGAGCGCACCCTTGGCCATGTCTATTTCACCTCGGACTCCATGCAAGCGGCCTTTACTCCGGCAGCCATCCAAGCCAACCCAGCCCCCCCCGCAACCCCTGTGGTTTCCCAAACAGATGCCCCCACCAGCCCAAACACCCCTACTGTCCCAAAACCCCAGGCCCCACAACCCATTACCAACTAACCTTGCCTTCCTGGCCCAGCCAACTGACGGAATATGATGGGAACAAGTGGCAAAGGTACAGACATGGTAGTGCGGTTCCAAGATTATGATCCCGGACAATTTTACGACGAGTGGTTCATTGCCCCCGGCCAGGCCCGCCCTTTAGTTCAGCCCCTGATTGAACGGGTAGAATCTTTACCCCCTGGAGAAATGACTCGCCGCCAACAAACCGCCCAAACAGCCATGCTCAATCTTGGTGCCACGTTCAACGTCTATGGGGATGATCAAGGGGTTGAGCGGGCCATGCCCTTTGATATTATTCCCCGCGTTGTTTCTGCCACGGATTGGGCTAACTTAGAGCAGGGTCTCAAGCAACGCATCTACACCCTAAATTGCTTTTTAACCGATATTTATAGCGAACAGAAGATTATCAAAGACGGGATCATTCCGCGGGAGTTGATTGAATCTGCGAAGGGATTTTTGTCTCCCTGCATGGGACTCCTGCCCCCCCAAGGCATTTGGTGTCATGTGACGGGAACCGACCTAGTGCGGGATCGGGAAGGGAAATGGTACGTCCTTGAGGATAATCTCCGGTGTCCTTCGGGAATTTCTTACGTCCTTGAGAACCGGCGGGTGATGAAAAGCACCTTTCCCCTCGTCTTTAAGCAAATGGCGATCCAACCCGTGGATGAATATCCCGGCCATTTATTAGAAACTCTCCTCAACTTGGCCCCAGCCAACCTCCCAGATCCAACGGTGGTGGTGTTAACCCCAGGTATATATAACTCCGCCTATTTTGAACACTCTTTCTTGGCCCAACAAATGGGAGTCACCCTCGTGGAAGGGAGAGACTTGGTCGTGGCGGATGGATATGTCCAAATGCGGACAACGAAGGGACTCAAACGGGTAGATGTGATCTATCGGCGGATTGATGATGACTTTATTGACCCCGCTGCATTTCGGGCCGATTCTATGCTCGGAATTAAGGGGATTACGGAGGTCTATCGGCGGGGACGGGTAGCCTTGGCCAATGCCTTGGGAACTGGGGTGGCCGATGACAAGGTGATCTATGCCTACGTCCCGCAAATGATTAAGTACTATCTGGATGAAGAAATTCTCCTGGATAATGTCCCCACCTACCTCTGTTGGCAACCCCAAGACCTCAAGTATGTTTTGGCGCATTTAGATCAATTAGTTGTCAAAGCGGCAAATGAATCTGGTGGTTATGGAATGCTCATTGGTACCCAATCCACCCAGGCCCAACGGGAGGAATTTGCGGCCCGGATTAGGGCTAACCCCCGAAATTACATTGCCCAACCTACCCTCGCCTTATCCCGAGTGCCGACCATGATTGAGGGAGAACTAACTGGCTGCCATGTGGATTTACGTCCCTATATCCTCTATGGAGAAGAGATTTATGTGCATCCAGGGGGGCTAACACGGGTGGCCATGCGGAAAGGCTCCTTAGTGGTCAACTCCTCCCAAGGGGGTGGGAGCAAAGATACCTGGGTTCTCTGTGAATAGTGTTTAGCGGGCCGCTGGACTCATGGCCTGATTCAGCAAATCCACCGAAATCATATTGCACTCTAGAAGTCGGTTAATTAAGGGCGTACCCAGTTTACTGACTAAAATCCCTTGGAGATTAGGACTGTTTTTAACAGCAATCATCACTTGCCCGAGTAGCGAACTAGGGTCGGGGGGAGTTTGGGGCGTATTGCCAATTTGCTGAATCAGGGTGGCTAAGTCTTGACAGGAGCTAGTGGATATTCTGTTAGCGAGGGAATCACTCAGTTGTGTCACCATGGGGGTTAAACTGCTTTCAGAAAATCCGGGTTGGGCCAGGCCTGGGGCTGTCATGCCTAAACTCAGGCCCAAGGCAGTTAAATAACCCAAGTAGGGTAAAGGATAAGCAGGCATAGGGAAAACTTTGTCAAAACTCTCAGATTGCCCTTATTTTACACATAGCCTAGGGACTTTCCTTCACTAGCTGCCCGGAGAGTTGCTTCCAGGCCTCTGCCCTCAGTACAGTCTCCAAATTGTCCGGCGGCCGGATGGGCAACTGTCACAGTTTTGCATGGGTCTTGGGGTTTTGGCGTAGGGTATTTGGTTGTGAATTTTACTGCTGTTGACCCAAGATCAAGCTGGTGATTGTCCTATGCCTACCTCGGTGCTATTGTCTTCCCCTTTCCGCCTGAAGTTATCCGCCTCTCTATTGGGGCTAGGGCTAGGATTGGGCCTCTGGACAGTTGTGGCTCCCCAGGCCTGGAGTCAAACCACATTGCCAGGCATTGATCAGCGGGTATCTGGAGAAGCGACCTTGACCTTACCGGATGGCACAACCTACAAAGGAGAGGTCTTTAATGGGCGTTTCAATGGCCAGGGTGTCTTGAGTATGTCCAATGGAACCCGTTACGAAGGCAATTTCAAGGATGGGAAGTATCAAGGCAACGGCATCTTAACCCAGGCCGATGGCACTCGCTATGAAGGAGAGTTTGCCGATGGGGTCTTTAATGGTAGTGGGGTGCTCACAAAAGCCGATGGGACACGCTATGAGGGGATGTTTAGCAAAGGGGTTTACGGTGGCCCCGGAATTTTAACCCTCCCCGATGGCACCCGCTATGAGGGTAACTTTGCCGCCGGTGAATTTAATGGCAAAGGGGTGATTAGCTATCCGGGTGGTGTGAGCTATAGCGGGGACTTTAGTAATGGCAAGTTCGAGGGGCCTGGGGTCTTATCCTTGCCCGATGGTTCACGGGTGATTGCAACTTGGCGCAATGGTCAACGATTGCCAAAATAATTTAAATCGAAAGAACAGTAATCAATTAGAAGCTACTACTTTAAATTCTTTCAAACCAATCTGTATCAACTTCCACCGACTCAAATATTGTGATTTTGACACCAAGCCCTAACTCTTTGATGCGTTGGACTAACTGTTCCCCGTCTATCAAATCAATGGGTGGTGCTCCATCTCGTAGTGCTTCCTTAATTGCATCTCTAGTAAATGTTCCAGTGGTAATAAATAGTCCCTTATCAGTATGTCCTTGCATAGCTCCTCGAAAATCTCGAATTTGACCGGATGTAACTGAACCTTGATAACGTTTGCATTGGAAAAGGATATGAAAACTTAAAAAACCATTAATACGGGCAATACCAACTCCATCAATACCACCGTCTCCGGATTTTCCGCTTACTTGAACTTGGATAAAACCAGACTCACGCAGAAGACGTTGCACTAACCGTTCAAATGCAGATGGCTCCATCTCTAAAAGTATTTCATGTAATTGCTGATGCCAGGCTAGTTCGTTAAGAGTCTCAAGTGATTCAGATGCTTTGGTCATGGGGACTGGAAGAATAACCTTGCTCTTACCTGCCTCTCGAACAGTCTTGACAATTTCTTTAGGATCTAGTTCATCATGATTGATAGCGGTTGATCCTAACGACCATACGCCGCGTGCTGAATTTTCCAAGATTCCGTATTTTTTCAAATAGGTACGACTC
Organism: Pseudocalidococcus azoricus BACA0444; assembly: GCF_031729055.1. NCBI lineage: Bacteria > Bacillati > Cyanobacteriota > Cyanophyceae > Acaryochloridales > Thermosynechococcaceae > Pseudocalidococcus > Pseudocalidococcus azoricus. The sequence continues at coordinate 295,583 of NZ_JAVMIP010000001.1, forward strand.
CAGGCAAGACGATACTCAACTTCGCTTTGTGAGCTATTGCCATGTGGGATTTCAAGCACTTTATCGGGCAAGTTAAGGATTTGTGCTACTTGGTCGTAAATCTCCTCAGTTGTACCCGATCCCCCCAAAATTTGAAGAGCTTGAATTGTAGGGATAAGCATTGAGTCAAATGTAGGTAATAAGGAGGTGAATCGCTTCATAACTAATGATTCCATTTACCTAAATACGCCTTTGTCAAATACTATTACTTTTGTCGCAGTAAGTCTAATCCTTTTAATTGCTCTGATTGCTCTTCTAAGCGATGGGTGAGACGTTCACAGGCTAATTCACACAGAGATCAAAGATTAGCGGATCCACAACCGAATAATAGACACTCACCCCTTGGGGTTGACATTGAATAATCCCGGCCTGGTGCAGTACCTTAAGATGTTTTGAGGCATTCGCTTGCACCAGGCCTGTGGCGGTCATAATTTCACCAACATTTATTGACCCGGATTTCACCATACAAGGCACTTGCAGGCGACTTAGTTCAGATAAGACCTTAAAGTATTCAGCAACTTGGTTGAGTGCCGTAATCGGTATATAGCAGTCCGTCTTCATTTGTGAGAATGACTGATCATCAGAAGCCTTGGTAAAGAATCCCCCCTCGTTAAACCTAGGATAAAACCAAAACTTTGCAGGGATAGATAATTCTGGGTTATTCTCACGAATCATTACTGTTTACCATGGCCGCCACACCTTGCGTTTATAGGCATTTGATTATATGGCATATCCGAATGGGCTGGGGCAATTTTGATAACTCGGGGATATGGCTTGCTGCATCAATGATTGCGCTGGTCTGGAGTTGTCCCCTCAAGTAATTTTATGAATAAGCAAAGACCAGAATTTGTTGCTTCCTTACAAGTGGTTTAAGGTCTTTTGAGTTGAAGATAAGAATAAAAAGAAGTATTACAACTTGCATGGGTCTCAAAGGTTAATGCTAGGATTAAAAGCCGTTATAAAATAATGAGCTTCCCGAACATCCATGGCATCCCTATCCCAGTTATTTAAGCCATATTCCCAACTTTTCAGTAAATTTCGCCTGTTCTTAATCTTCCTAGTCTTACTTCTGATCGGAAGCTCTTGTTGGCTCTTGCCGGCCCTATCTCAATCGAGTCAATGGCACTCCCTCTCAGGGGTGGTCTGGGGCAAAGATTTACCCGCCTTCAGTTACCCATTTCATCAAACCCCCCTCACCCTCTACGACGGCGGTACCACCAAGCAGGTCGGAACCTATAACTTTCCGGTGAGCAAGGGCATGGCGGGGGTTTACATGACCCTGGAACCAGGAGCAATTCGGGAACTTCACTGGCACGCTAATGCGGCGGAATGGGCCTATGTTATCTCTGGCCGGACTCGGATTACCTTGACTAGTCCCGATGGTAACGTCCAAATTGCGGATGTAGATCAAGGGGGGTTATGGTACTTTCCGCGGGGCTGGGGGCATAGCATTGAGGGTCTGGGGCCTGAGACTGCCAAATTCATTCTGGTCTTTAATGACGGCACATTTTCAGAAGGGGCTACGTTCAGCATTACGGATTGGGTCTCCCATATGCCCATTTCCTGGGTACAAGACGCGCTCGGTTTAACGGCGAGCCAAGTTCAAGGCTTACCGAATAAACAAGTCTATATCTCTCGTCGTCCGCCAGCCCCAGGCCCGCTTGCGACTACCCAACCCCGCAATCCCAACATCCCCCGTTTGGAAGTCACTCACGTTCACGACTTAGCGGCCCAACCCTTCTTTGCAGTTGAAGATAAAAATACAATTTTGTTGGCCAGTAATAAGGAGTTTCCGGCTAGTTTCAATATGGCTGGGGGAATTATTCATTTAGAACCGGGAGCGATTCGCCAACCCCACTGGCATCCTAACGCCGATGAATGGCAATATATTCTAGATGGAGAAATGGAACTGACTGTTTTCGCCTCTGAGGGTAAAGCCAGTATCAGCACGCTCAAAACTGGAGATGTGGGCTATATTCCCAAAGGCTATGGCCATGCGCTCCGTAATCCAAGTCATAAACCGATGGATGTGCTGCTAGTCTTTGATGCTGGGGAGTACGAAAGTATTGAACTGACGGGTTGGATTGCCAGTAATCCTGATTCAGTGGTTGGGAATACGTTTCAAGTCCCAGCTAATTTATTGTCACAGTTACCACGGCAGAAAAAACTCTTTGCCAGGCCTGGGAAGTAAAAGTGATTGGACTCACTCTGTTGCGAGATGTGATTTTAGAAGAGACCAAACAAGACTCGTCTCAATCTTTCAGCACTATTGCTACTTAACCGACTGAGCTCGTGGCCATAATATTTTTCGTGGCAATTCGTCATCATCCTGGTTATCCCATGGCCTCGCCAAGAAAAAAGTAACCTTGCCCTGGGGATACTATATGCTTATATTTCTTTAGAGAATTCATTTTCCAGACTGCAAACTACTACCCTTTATCCCTCAGACAGAACCCAGTAGTGCGGACGTTTTGGGCACATTCAGGCTCAGCCACCCGATCCTGGGAAAAATTGATTTGAAATATCTAGACAATCCAGGCCTGGATCACTTATAGTTAATGATTGCGGCCGAAATTAGATACTGAGTCATAACTTAGTCTTAATTTTATGGTTCAAGTCTAGGCTGCCCCTCTCTTCAAGCACAGTTAGTCTCTACTATTTTGATGGTTTTCGCCTCCTGTGTTTGGAAATAGCTTGATCACATAACTTTGGTCTCCAGGGCCTGGTTAACCGCCACCCTACCAAGTTAGCTCCGCAAAACAGACTCCTTAGACGCTTCCAGGCCCAAATTCCTTGGAAATGCCTATCCCTGTCTAAAAATTGCACCTGTGGTCATGAGTCGGGTAAACGGTAGCTGATAGAACGAGGTAAGGACAGTGGCCATTGGCATTTTAGGGACAAAACTGGGGATGACCCAAATATTTGATGACAGCGGCAAAGCCGTGCCAATCACGGTTGTCCAAGCTGGCCCCTGCCCTGTCACCCAAATTAAAACTAAAGCCACCGATGGTTACACAGCGATTCAATTGGGCTACGGTGAAACCAAGGAAAAAGCCCTCAGCAAACCAGAACTGGGGCATTTGGCTAAAAGTGAATCTAATCCCCTACGGCATCTCCAAGAATATCGGCTTGAGGATGTGAGTGGTTACCAACTAGGCCAACCAATTACCGTGGATATTTTTGAAGCCGGAAAATTGGTGGATGTAGTCGGCACCAGCATCGGGCGTGGTTTTGCTGGCTACCAAAAACGCCACAACTTCAAGCGGGGGCCGATGGCCCATGGTTCTAAAAATCACCGCCTTCCGGGTTCGACTGGGGCTGGAACCACACCGGGTCGTGTCTATCCAGGCAAACGGATGGCAGGACAAATGGGGAACTGCCGCGTCACCGTCCGTAAATTACAAATTGTCCAAGTTGATCCCACACGCAACTTGTTATTGATCAAAGGGGCCTTACCCGGCAAGCCCGGCGCTTTAGTGAACATCCTTCCCGCTACTATCGTTGGACAGAAATAGGCAGGCAGAATCATGGTTTCATGTGTTGTAAAAGACTGGCAAGGTACTTCAGCGGGAACGGCAGACCTAGAACTGGCCGTGGCCAAAGAAACAACCGCAAGCCACATTCTTCATCGAGCAGTTGTGCGTCAACTGGCCAATGCGCGCCAAGGGACTGTTTCCACCAAGACTCGGGCAGAAGTTAGTGGCGGTGGTCGCAAACCCTGGAAGCAAAAAGGGACAGGTCGGGCCAGAGCAGGCTCAAATCGCTCCCCCCTCTGGCGCGGCGGTGGTGTCATCTTTGGCCCCAAACCCCGTGACTATTCCCAAAAAATGAATCGGAAAGAGCGGCGGTTGGCTTTACGCACGGCCTTAATGAGTCGCAGTGAGGCATTAATTGTCGTCCAAGATTTTGCCGAGCAACTGCCTCGTCCCAAAACCAAGGAATTGATCAGTGCCCTAACTCGTTGGGGTGTTAAAGCCGGGGACAAGGTTCTTCTAATTACGACAGAGCGGCAAGAAAACATTTATCTCTCGGCTCGCAATGTTCCCCGCTTAAAACTGATTGCAGCGGATCAACTCAATGTCTTTGATCTGCTCCATGCCGACAACATTGTGGCCACCAGTGCAGCCATCGCCAAAATTCAGGAGGTTTATGGTGAGTAGAATTAACAACCCTCGCTCATTAGCAGATCTGGTTCGCCGCCCAATTGTCACCGAAAAGGCCACCATTGCCCTCGAAAACAATCAATACACCTTTGATGTGGATCCACGGGCCAACAAAATTCAAATCAAAGATGCCATTGAAGAGCTTTTTTCAGTCAAGGTAACAGCGGTTAATACCTATAACCCTCCCAAGAAAGCAAGGCGTGTGGGTAAATTTGC